>DVHF01000005.1 GCA_018712265.1 Candidatus Gallacutalibacter pullicola | reverse complement strand
CATCCCTTTTGATTTTTTTGATATTTTACTTAGCATATACTCATCAAAATCAAGACCCGTGACAAGGTGTCCGGCTTTTCCTAATGGTACAAGTATTCGTCCGCTACCACAAGCAATTTCAAGAATACGTTTTGGATTGGTCCCAATCACTGACAATGCAAACTCAACATCAGTTATATCTGTTTCGTTATAGTCATACATATCAGCAATCCATTTTGAAATAATTTTTTCTTCGTTATACAATTCTTTTCCTCCATTTGTTAGAAGGGTTAAAATGTAGTCACCCTCCTGTTTGTTGTTTGAGCGAATAATACTGTGTTTTTCATGTTATTCATTCCTTTCAATCAATTCATTTATTATAACGCCTAAGCAGTATAACCAAGCAAAATATAAATATAATATCACTGTTATTATATCACATTGTACGAAGATGCGGCAAGATAAACGATGATATGCGAAAAATCTTGGTTTCAAGCCATTTTATCATAGTATCGTAAACATTTATAAGGGCTTGTAAGAAGATTTTCGTCTATCAAAACGATAAAAAATAATCACTGCCCGTTGACAGCGGGAACACAGAGAAATGTCAGAATCTGCTGTGAACAGGTGCTTGACAAAAGCACAAAAATGGTATATTATAAAAATACACCCCCACCCCCTGGGGGGTGGTTGAAATAGAGAACCTCATGGTGAAGGAGGAATATACCATGAAGAAACAGCAATTTGATGTGACGGGCATGACGTGCTCCGCCTGTTCTGCACATGTGGAAAAGGCAGTTTCCCATCTGGATGGGGTAGAATCGGTAGCAGTGAGCCTGCTGACAAACAGCATGACCGTCAATTATGATGAAAATACGACGGATGCGGCCTGTATTATCGGGGCGGTGGAAAAGTCGGGGTACGGCGCGTCGTTGCCGGCAGAAGCTCCCGGCAGTGGGAAAGCCGCCGCTGTCCCGCAGAGGACGAACGCGGCCCAGGAGGAAATCAAGAATATGAAATTCAGGCTGATTTCTTCGCTGGTGTTCCTTGTGCCGCTGTTCTATCTGTCGATGGGCCACATGATGGGCTGGCCGATTCCAGGAATTTTCCTTGAAATGGAAAATACGGCGGTATTCGCGTTCACGCTGTTTTTGCTGACGCTGCCAATCATCCATATCAATTTCAAATTTTTCCGCAACGGCTTCAAGACGCTGTTCCACGGCGCGCCGAATATGGATTCCCTGATTGCGCTGGGATCGTCCGCGGCGGTTGTGTACGGAATCTTTGCGATTTACAAGATTGTCTGGGGACTGGGTCACGGCGATATGGACACGGTGCACCAGTATTCTATGGATTTATATTTTGAATCGGCAGGCATGATCCTGACGCTGATCACCCTCGGAAAGTTCCTGGAGGCGCGCGCCAAGGGAAAGACCTCAGACGCGATCACGAAGCTGATGGATCTGCGCCCCAAGACGGCTGTGGTGGAACGCGCCGGACAGGAGCAGGAGATCCCCATCGACGAGGTGATGGTCGGGGATACGGTGATTGTCAAGGCGGGACAGTCCGTCCCGGTGGACGGCGTTGTGCTGGAGGGCGGCGCGGCGATTGATGAATCGGCGCTCACAGGGGAGAGCATCCCCGTAGAGAAAAAGCCCGGCGATAAGGTGACGGGCGCGAGCATCAGCCGGTCCGGATATTTGAAGTTCCGGGCGGAAAAGGTCGGGGCCGATACGGCTCTGGCTCAGATCATCCGCCTTGTCGAGGAGGCCGGTTCGTCGAAAGCGCCGATCGCGCGCATGGCGGATAAAATCAGCGGCGTATTTGTGCCGATCGTGATCGGGATCGCACTGGTGACGGCAATCGTGTGGCTGATTGCGGGACAAAGCTTTGAATTTGCGCTGTCGTGCGCGATCGCAGTGCTGGTAATCTCGTGTCCGTGCGCGCTGGGACTTGCGACGCCGACCGCGATTATGGTCGGAACAGGCAAGGGCGCGCAGAATGGGATCCTGATCAAATCGGCGGAGTCGCTGGAAACGGCGCATCATATCGATACCGTAGTGCTCGACAAGACCGGTACGGTCACAGAGGGCAAGCCCCAGGTCACGGACATCCTGCCGCATAAGGGCATGACGCAGGCGGAGCTGCTGCGGCTGGCCGCCTCGGTAGAAAAGCAGTCGGAGCACTCGCTGGCATCCGCGGTGGTGCAGTATGCGGAGAAGAGCGGCGTGAAGCTGTTCCAGGCGTCGGATTTTGTCACGCTGCCGGGACAGGGAGTGCAGGCGCAGATTGACGGCCGGACCATTTATGCCGGGAACCGCCGTCTGATGGAATCGCACGGCGTGGATCTTTCGGGGGCGGAAAAGGCCCTCGACCGCCTTGCGGAGGAAGGAAAGACGCCGCTGTGCTTTGCGGGCGGAAAATCCCTGCTCGGGATTATCGCTGTCGCTGACGTGATCAAGCCTACAAGCCGCCGCGCGGTAAAGGAACTGCTGAACATGGGGATCGACGTCGTGATGCTCACGGGAGACAACGCGCGCACGGCGGAAGCGATCCGTAAGCAGAGCGGAATCCCGCACGTGGTGGCGGAGGTGCTGCCGCAGGATAAGGAGGCGCAGGTGCGCCGGCTCCAGGAATCGGGCAAAAAGGTCGCGATGGTGGGCGACGGGATCAACGATGCGCCTGCCCTGGCGCGCGCTGACGTCGGTGTGGCGATTGGCGCGGGCACGGATATCGCGGTGGAATCGGCGGACGTGGTGCTGGTGCGCAGCGATCTGCTGGATGTCGCGTCGATGATCCAGCTCAGCAAGGCGACGCTCCGCAATATCAAGGAAAATCTGTTCTGGGCGCTGATCTACAATTCGATCGGCATCCCATTGGCGGCAGGAGTCTTTTTCCTGGCGTTCCAGTGGAAGCTCAACCCGATGTTTGCCGCGGCGGCGATGAGCCTGAGCTCCGTCTGCGTGGTATCCAATGCGCTCAGGCTCCGGACGTTCCGGCCGAAATTTACGACCTCGCCCACGGAGGATCCGGCAGGACCGGAACCGATCCGGGAGCTGGCGATAGATCTGGAAGAAAATTCCGAAGAAGATGACAAAGGAGAGATTTTGATGAAAAAGACAATGAAGATTGACGGCATGATGTGTTCTCACTGCACCGGCAGGGTATCGCAGGTGCTCAACGCGATCGACGGCGTATCGGCAGAGGTGAGCCTTGAGGAGAAGCAGGCTGTCCTGACGCTGAGCAGGGATGTCCCGGATGATGTGCTGACGAAGGCTGTCACGGACGCGGGATACACCGTGACGGGGATTGAGTAAGGATGCAGGCGGATAAGGAACGGATTTCCGGCCTGCTCAAGACGGCCCGCGGCCAGATCGACGGGATTATGCGGATGGTGGAAGAAGATCGCTACTGCATCGATATTGCGAATCAGTTGATGGCGACGCAGGCGATCCTCCGCCGCACGAATCAGGAGATCCTGCGCGCGCATCTGGAGCACTGCGTCAAGACGGCTGTGAAATCCGGCGACGCTGACGAGAAAATCGATGAAATCGTCAAACTGATCGACAAGATGAATAAGTGACGAAAAAGAAGTATGGCTTTTAAACGCTGTGAGATAAGAAAACAGGTAAAAGTTTTTCATCTTCGTGTTTTAAAGGCGGCAGACAAACGGGTTACAACCGAATAATCCGGGGCGCTATCGCAAGATAGCGCCCCTTTCTGCATATTGCCACGCCATGGATCAAAAGTCAGTACGTTTTATGACCTCGCACCGAGCAGTACAAATAGGAGCATAAAGAAAAGGACAGGCAAGCTGTCCGGCTTGTCCGTCCTGTGTAATCTATGATAGACGAGAATGATGCGAATTTCGCAGATACTGTTTTAAGTTATATGCCGCCGAGAAGAAATACGACCAATATCCCAGCTGCAATTGGCAAAAAGAGACCCAGCAGAGCCAGTGTATGTTCCTTCGATTTCGTCTCGTTTCTGAAAGTTTTGCGCGGATTTCTAATGTAATATAGGGTTAACTCATAGGGCGGAGATACTTTTCCCATATAGCGGTACTTATATGATTTTCCGTCCACCTCGTAGCTATAGGTTCCGTGGAACCATGAATTCACATCGCAGCCGGTGTTATCGTCGTCCCAGGTTTTGAGCCTTTTTGCTTTCACGATATGCCCCAGCCGGATTGCTTTTTCCACACGCCAATTTTTCAATCGGAGATTTCTTGTGAGCCGAATTTCAAAAACACAGACAATAATTGCGGTAACAATCCCACAGAATACTTTCAAATCAAAGACTTCCGTCATAAATTCATTGAATAAAGCGGAGAGCTCAGCCACAAATATCCACTCCTCAACGGGAATATGTAAAGCAGACAGCATTGTAACAGATATTTCAGTCCCATACTCTGTTAATTTTATTATACTTGAAAGCTGTAAATAGTTCAATCGCAGAAAGCGAGGCATCAACCATGTATGCCTCTCCGGCCACAAGGCTAAGCCTTGACGCACCTGCGGTGGGCAAATCGCGGATCGCTCCTTCCGGTCGCTGACCAGGCTAAGCCTGGACGCACCTGCGGTGAGCAAATCGCGGATCGCTCCCTCCGGTCGCTGAAATTTCGATAACAAAAAATACTCTGTCGCGGTGGAAAGCTGGTCGGGGATATGGTATAATATCAGAAAAGCACTATAAACGCGGGCATCTCGGCTCAATCACGCACCCAGCCGGGCGGAGGTACGACGCCTGCGCGATCTACGTGCAGGCTTAGCCTGCTGCTCACCGCAGGTGCGCGAGCATCTCAACCCGATTATACAGCCAGCCGGGAAGAGGGGGAAGAAAAGTGAAAGAAAGACAGTCTTTCCCGGAATGTGACGGGCATATTGAAAGTATCCTGATAGGCTGCGGCGTGGTTAAGGTTTCGTTCCAGACATGGGACTGCAAAAAGCTGGTTCTGATTTACAGAGATGTGGAAAGCATTGCGGAGAAAAATTCGGTGTTTGGCGATATCTCCCTCTATGAGGAGAAACGGCTGGATGGCGGACTGACAGAATACAGCTTCTGGGACGCGGAGGATACTCTGGTTCTGCGTCTGAGGGCGGGTTCTCTGAACATATTCGAGGTGGGAGACAACGCCGATATCAACGCCGCCCTGTTCGACGTGGGATATGAATATATCGGGAACCAAAATTGGCGCGATACGGAAAAGAGACAAGACAGGAAATGGTGATAGCATGAGAATGAGAAAAAAGGCGTGGGCCAGGCCGGAGCTTGCCCAGTGCCCCTATTATATTCAGGATCCGCGCGGGATGCGTGGCTCCTGGCTGGAATGGTACCCCAAGCGCCGGCCGCTGCATATAGAGCTTGGCTGCGGGAAAGGCGTGTTTACTTCGGAGATTGCGGCGGCCAACCCGGAAATTAACTATCTGGGGATCGACCTGAGCGACGATGTTCTGGGCGTGGCGCGCCGGAATATCGAAGCGGCATTTGAGCAGGCCGGAAGAACGCCGGATAACATCGCGCTGACGGCGTACAATATTGAGTTGATCGGGGACATCCTGTCGCCGCAGGACGTCGTGGATCGGATCTACATCAATTTCTGCAATCCGTGGCCCCGCACGAAGCACCACAAGAAGCGGCTTACACATACGCGCCAGCTGGAAAAATATAAGCGGTTCCTTGCTCCCGGCGGCGAGATCCATTTCAAGACGGACAACGCGGATCTGTATCTGGCAACCCAGCGGTATCTGCGGGAATCCGGATTTGAAATTCTGTGGCAGACAAAGGATCTGAAAGCGGAGCCGGATGCTATCGACATCCCCACGGAGCATGAGCTGATGTTCGCCGCGCAGGGGATCCCGATCAAGGCCATCACTGCCCGGCTGCGCGATCCGGTTCCGGATCCCGCAAAGGACAGCGGCAGGGAGGATGTGCAGGCTATTCGGGAAGAACTCGAAAAGCTTGGCTATCCCAATACGCTTTGATAGATTTCCTGATTGCGGGAAAATAAAAGACCGGACGGCGCAGTCCATTTTCGTGGATTGCGGCCCGCCCGGCTTAGGGTGTATCAGAAAAATCCTCAATACTGTTAAATTCTGCTGAAAAGCGTCGTCTGCGTCGTTGCTCGCCCTTGCAATACGAAAGTATTGCGGCGGATTCGCGCCTTGCATCCATAGTCTTTCAGCGAATTTTCCAGCACTTTTGACTTTTCTGATACACCCTATTTTTATGTCCGGAAAAAGTTATTTCAAAATGGATAAAATTTGGTAAAGAAACTGTAAGTAGCCTTTCCGCGGAAAGGCGTGTATAATAAGGGCAAAGAGGATTTTGCCGAAAAAGGAGGGATTTTTATGGCAAGATACCGTAAAAGAGGATTTCGGGGAGCAAAACACCGGAAAAGCCGCGAAAGGGGCTTCCGATATACGGCAATAGTGTCCACAGTGGCACTTTTTCTTGTGCTGACAGGCTTTGCATGGACTGTTACAACGGACGGACTGGCAGGGATCCAGGCTCTGCCGGCCTTTGGGATGGGAAAGGTGCTCGGCGGCGACGAAGACGTTATCACGCCTCCGGTGTTTGTGGGAGATCTGGAGGAAGAAAGCAGCAGTTCCGAAGAGCCGCGGCCGGAGAGCTCGGAACCTCCGCAGCCGTCGGAGGAGCCATTAGAGAAGCCGTCAGCTCCGGAAAGCTCGGATATCCCGGAGGAAAGCTCCGAGACGCCAGAGGATTCTGCCGGAGAGGATGCTTCCGAAGCGGTGAGTTCGGGAAGCCCGGAGGCAGAAGTCCCGGAGACGTCCGGCGAACCTGAAATAACGCCGCCGCCTGTTGATCCCAACGGGCCGGAATACCAGAAAAAGTATCCGGATATGTTCGTGCCGCAGACGGAAAAGAAGCCGTTCGATCCGAACGACAAGGTGGTTTATCTCACCTTTGACGACGGTCCCTCCGCGCTGACGGAAGACGTTTTGAATATTCTGGATGAATACGGGGTAAAGGCGACATTTTTCGTGGTGGCAAAGGATGATGAAACATCAAAGCAGCGGCTGCGCGAGATAGCCGATCGCGGCCATGCCATCGGGCTGCACAGCTACACCCACGATTACCGCAAGATCTATGCGTCGGTGGATGCGTTCCTCGACGATTTTGCCAAGGAGCGCGAGATCATTTACAGCGCGACAGGCGAATACCCCACGATGTTCCGGTTCCCGGGCGGGAGCGTGAACAGCTATAATAAAAAGACGGCCAAGGCCATTATCGATGAAATGACCCGCCGCGGCTATACATACTACGATTGGAACGTGAGCTCCGGCGATGCGGAATACGGTGCGACGCGCGAATCCATTTACCGCGACACTATCACCCAGACGAAAGCCCGGACAAAGGCGATCGTGCTGTGCCACGATACGAACGCAAAGGGCGACACCGTATCGCAGCTCCCGGCGATTTTAAAGGAACTGAAACAGAGCGGCTACCGCTTCGATAAGCTGGATCCCAGCGTGGCGCCGATCAATTTCCCGGTGCCGAAATCATAATCATAAAATCAAAAAAGAGGCCCCGCAGATCGCGGAGCCGGATAAAAACCGCCGGAACCCTCGTCAGACTGGGGGCTCCGGCGGTTTCCGTTTATGGCTGGATCTCCCTCACCGGGATCCAGATTTCGCTGTAGTTGTCCTCCGGATTTTCACGCGGAGGCGTATAGAGTTCGATATTGTAGTTGCCCGCAAGCTTGTAGGCGATGCAGGAGGGCAGCCATTCGCTCCAGATTTTTGTGTTGACCTGCTGCAAAACCTCCGGAAGGGGGCCGCGGCAGGGGAACACGGCCCACGTGCCCGCCGGGATCACTCTGGTTTCGTATCCGTCAGGGACTTCGTTCCAGGGCAGATAGTTATACCTCCGCTGAGCTTAGTGCGCGATTAGGCTAAATATGCCCGCGTTTGTGCTGCTCTGCGAATATAATACAACAAAACAGAATCCTCTGCCCGACTTTTACTGCTCATTTGTGCAGGATACTTCTCCTAAAACACTTAGGATCCGTCTCGACTGCGAGGATTGGCAGCCTCCGCGCTGGGGCGGAAATGGGTCCGGGACTGTGTCCCGGCGCGGGTCGAGGGGCGCGAAGCCCCTCGGAGAGGGGTGCAGGGGCGAGAGCCCCTGCCGGGGTCCCGAGGGGTGGAACCCCTAGGAAAGGCCGTGGCGGTGACGGTAGTCGGCGAGCAGGAGATCTACCATTCTGCCGTAGCTGCGCACGCCGTCCTCCTGCCGGTTGGCCTTGAGATAGGCGTCGTTGACAGTGGAGGAAATTTCCGAGACAGGTCCCTCGAACTGCTTCCAGTAGGCACTGTTCGCGGCAAAATCGGCCTGCGCGCCGTCGCAGAGGGTGCGGAAAATCTCGTTGCCGAGTTCGGAATCCGCGGAGATCAGCGCGTTGTTCGTGTAGACAAAGGCCAGCATCGCGCCGGAATACCGGAAATCAGCAAAACTGCTTTCCCGGCAGGCGAGATAGGCAAGAAAATTCGCCTCGTCCTCGCGCATATAGCCGCGCAGATGGGACAGCTCGTGGCACATCGTGGCGGGGATGGAATAATCGGGCACGTCCACGTTTACGTTTGCTTCAAAGGTAAAGGGGAAGAAAATGCCGGTAATATCGCACAGCGACATGAACCGCGACGCCATCACGGGTTTTGGGGCGATGTAACCGGCTGTCAGCGTGGGATAGCTGTCCGCAAGGCCGTCGTAGGTCTGGCGGGCGGCCTCGGCGGCCTCCCCGACGGACGTAAAAGAGGATACCATCACCCCGTTTTCGTCTGTGAGGATTTCTTCGTGCGCATCGTTGACCTCGGCGGCAAGTTCCCGACAGAGATCGGCAAGCTCGTCCACCGTGGACTCTCGGATAGGCAGCCCGCTGATCTCCGCAAAGGTGTACCGTCCGTAATTGATGCCGCAGGAGATAGTAAAGAGGAACAGCACGATCCCAACGGCACAGAACAGATTGAGGATCCCGCGTCCAAAGATGCGGGCGCGTCTGCCGCGGCTGCGGATCAGGCGGACAATCCACAGGATAAGCACGGCGATCGCCGCAGCAATCACCAGGACGACAAGGACCTCCGCGAGAGAAAAGGGGAGCAGTCCGGTGACGGCGTTTCCGGCGCGGGAAATCCAGCGGTAGACGGTGAGGGCGTAACCCTCGGAGAAAGCAGGGGAAAGCGACGAAGCCAGCAGCAGGATAAGGGCTGCCGGATAGGTGAGAAGGATCCAGCATCGTTTGAGGCGGAACAAGTGGGGACACTCCTTTCTGAAACGGAAAACAAGACGGGTATGCGCTCCGGCACCCGGTCCCGCATTTTTCGGTCATGATCTATTGTCAGGAACGGGCCGGGGATGGTAAAATGAAAATGGGAGGGAGCGTATATGAAAAAACGGGAAAACTGGGCGGATCTGTGTAAGCTGACAGGGATATTTTTTATGGTGTGGGGGCACGCGGGCGTCTCCACGGAAATGGACATTTATCTCCATTCCTTCCATATGCCGATTTTCTTTTTCCTGTCCGGCTACTGGTTTTCGCCGGGAAAATACGGCATGAAAGAATTTTTGAAGCGGCGGGCGAAATCGCTGCTCGGACCGTACCTGTTTTACGGAGCGGCGCTCTGCGTGCTGTGGAATGTGTACAGCCTGATCGCGGCCCCGGACCAGTTTGTGCCGTGGGAAAAGATAGCGGAAAGCCTGTTTTTATTCAACGCGGATTTTTTGCCGTTCGCAGCGGTACAGTGGTTCCTGACGGCGCTGTTTTTATCCGAGGTGATTTTTTTCCTGCTCCTGCGGCTGCTGCCGAAGCGGAAATGGATCCCGGCTGTCATCGCGCTGGCGCTGTCCCTGCTGGGATGGTTCTGGCCCGTATGGGGATTGGGCAGGCTGCCGCTGGCGCTGGACTGCGCGTTCACAGGGACCGCTTTCTATGCGCTGGGATACCTGGCAAAATGCTGCCTGAAAAAGCCGCTTGCCCAGTTTTCCGGGACAATCGCCGCTCTGCCCGTGTCGGCGATCCTGCTGGCGCTCGGCGTGTGGCTGGCACAGCTCAACGGTTACACGAATATGCGGGTTTTGCTGTACGGGAATTATTTCCTGTATTACCTGTGTGCGCTGTGCACCATCTGCGGGATGGCCCTGTTCTGTATGTGGGTGGAAAAAGCGGGACTTCTGGAAAACCCGGTGGGAAATTTCCTGCTGTATTTTGGGAAAAATACGCTTATGGTGCTTGTGATGAATCAGGCGGTCCGGCAGGTTTTGGAGAATATCACCCATCTTGCGGAATGGATCGCGCCGTTTGCGCCGATGGAAATCCTGTGGATCCGGGCGGCGGAAGCGGTGCTCGTCCTGCTGCTGTGCGGTGCGCTTGCGGCGGGACGGGACAGGCTCCGCGGACTCCGGACAGCGATCCGGTAAATATGGATAGCTTGCGGGATACTTTTATCAAACAAAATGGCATAAGTTGCCGGACAAAATCAATAATGATATAGCAGGTTAAAGCGGGTTAAGCCTGCACATAATTCGCGTCACGGCAGGTTAAACCTGCACATAAATCGTGCCGCGGCAGGTTAAACCTGCACATAATTCGCGTCACGGCAGGTTAAACCTGCACATAATTCGCGTCACGGCAGGTTAAACCTGCACATAATTCGCGTCGCGGCAGGTTAAACCTGCACATAATTCGCGTCGCGCGTCGTACCTCCGCTGAATTTCCGGTAACCTAAAATACTCTGTCGCGGTGGCAGGCTGGTCAGAGATATGGTATAATTATCCGCAGAGCACCATAAACGCGGGCATCTCTGCTCAATCAACCACCTAGCTAAGCGGAGGTACGACGCCTGCGCGTTCTGCTCACCGCAGGTGTGGTATAATGTCAGCAGAGTGCTATAAACGCGGGAAACTAAGCCTAATCGCGCACCTAGCCGGGCGACCGGAGGGAGCGGGCGCGATCTACGTGCAGGCTTAGCCTGCTGCCCGCCGCAGGTGTGGTATAATATCCGCAGAGTACCATAAACGCGGGCGTTTTAGTTCGATCATACCGCCAAGCTAAGCGGAGGTACGACGCCTGCGCGTTCTGCTCACCGCAGGTGCGCAGGCGCGGAAAAGGGGGAAAGCAATGCGAGTTTATCTGAAACAGCAGACAGCGCCGGGCAGGGAGCTTTTTCGTGCTTTCGACGCGCTGGGAAATCCGGTATACACGATCCTGTGCGGCGAAAAGACGCTGACGGGCAAAATGCTGCTGCTGGATAACAAGCAGGAGATCGCAGTAAAGATTTCCCGCATTGGGCCGGAGACCTTTTCCCGGTACACGATTTTGGAAAAGGGGAGGCCCTCGGTGCGGCTGTACCAGAATATGGCGGTGCTTCAGCCCGTTTATCAGCTGTTGGGGATCAGCTGGAAATTCCGCGGGAATATCGCGGCGCGATCGTTCGATCTGATAGAGCCGGACGGTGCCGTTGTGATGTCGCATGGGGTGTGCTGGCGTCCGGAGGGGAATGTTTTCTGTCTTGATATTGCCAGAGAGAGGGACGTCCCTCTGTGCGTGGCGATCAGCGCAGTTGTTGACAGCGTCATCCCGCCGGGACGCACAGCGGCCGTCCCCGTTCGGGCCCAAGGCTGACAAGACTAAGCAAAGCTAAGCCTTGATGTAATTCGCGTCGCGCGTCGTAACCTCCGCGGGAATACTGTTGCCGCGAGCACTGTGTCGCGGCGGCGGGCCTGCTCAATCGACGTGTATTCTGGGCAGGATCGTTTTTACCCAGGTGGTTGAAGGGGTATCGTGCGGGCTCCAGCGCAGATCAATATTCCACGGGATCGCATAGGGGCCGTTCTCCTGACGGCGCAGATGCTCCAGAATCCTCTGCCGCTTTTCGATGCGCTGTTCGGCCTCGCCGGGTTCGGCAACCCTGTGGATCCAGCGCGCGTAGCCCTCAAGATAATTGTCTGTCAGGGATTCCCACGACGGGAAATCGCGCTGGATCACAACGGCGACGCGGCTGTATTCCTCGTCCATCGTTTTGCGGTCTATCATCCGGCATTTGTACATCATTCCAAGCAGCTGCGTGGCGCGGCACAAATCCCAGCCCGCGTCGGGATCGGAAGCGTCGCGGATATGGTAATTCGTAAGGCTGTGCACCGTTTTCAGACCGCTTTCAGCGGAATCGATATCCCACTGCTCCGTAAGGCCGCTCCGGCTTGCCTGAAGCTGGGCGTGCGACCGGTGGGATCCGCCCATGAGCGGCCAGCCCTCCAGCGACGTGAACGAATACGACCAGATTGCATAGGTGGAGGCGCACCAAAGTTCCAGATCGTTTTTCGGCAGCATCGGATCGCGCATCGGGAAAAACGCCGGAGCGAACTTTCCTTTCCGTACGTTGGTCACACGCACCAACGGGATAAGCAGGATGATCAGGATTCCGAATGAGATCTCCTGAACCCGATCCGAGAAAGCGTCCTGCGTGTACAGGGTGGCGAAATCGCCGATCATGTCCACATAATATCCTCGATCGGCTACAATCGCCAGATGGCCGCCGCCGTTATCTTTCTCAAATTTCAGCTCCCGCAGCGTCCCGACGGGCAGAATCCGCACATAAGGGTCCTCATAGGTCAGGATGCTGTCGATATTGAGCCTTACCGCCATGTTTTCCCCGCTCGGGAGCGGGACAATATAATACGGCTTATCGTCCAGATAGAAGCGATTGTCCTGCCATCGCCAGTCCTCGTCGTCGATCTGGATGGTAAAGCGGTCGAGCTGCTGCATCTCCGCAAAGGAGTGCGCAAACGGGAGCGTATCATACGCCATGCTGCCGACGCTGCCGGGCTGGACGTCTTTTGTCGATACATAAAGGGAATAGAGAGGTTCCGAGAAAGCTGCCGGAATGATAATGCTCCAAAGAAATGCGAGGAAAATGGCAAGATAGGTTCTTGTCAGAAACTTATGACGGAATCCCATCCGGTTGAAAGGTGAATATTTCGCGGCCATAGAGTGTCCTTTCCCCTCTCTGTAGTCGATTTATGAATTATTATACCGGATTCTTTGTTCCGGCGCAACCGTTTCCCTGCCGCGGCGGATCTTGAATTTGCCGGTTCGGTTTGCTATAATAAAAAAAGCGCGCGGATTTTGTCGTTCCCGCGCCTGTTGTTTTGGAAAAATTTTCATTGGGAGGCCCGCTTATGCCCATTCGAGTCCCGGATACGCTGCCGGCCATCAAGGTTCTGGAATCGGAAAATATCTTTGTGATGACGGCGAAACGCGCCATGACGCAGGACATCCGTCCGCTGAAAATCGTCATCCTCAACCTGATGCCGACAAAAATCGAGACGGAAACCCAGCTGCTGCGCCTGCTGGGGAATACGCCGCTCCAGGTGGACGTGGAGCTGCTGCAAATGGCGACGCACGTTTCTAAAAATACATCGATCACGCATCTGAATACTTTCTACAAAACGTTCGCCGATATTCGGGACGAGAAATTTGACGGCATGATCATCACCGGCGCGCCCGTGGAACGCATGGATTTCTCCGAGGTGGATTACTGGCCGGAGCTGTGCGATATTATGGCGTGGAGCCGCAGCAATGTCTATTCCACCATGCACATCTGCTGGGGGGCGCAGGCCGCGCTTCATTACCATTTTGGAATCCAGAAGCATCCTCTGCCGCAGAAGCTTTCCGGCGTGTTCCTGCATAAGGTGCTCGAGCCGCTCCACCCGCTGGTGCGCGGCTTCGACGATAAATATTACGCTCCACATTCCCGGTATACGGAGGTGAGCCGCGCCGATATTGAGGCGCATCCGGAGCTGACGGTCCTGACCTACTCCTCCAAAGCGGGGGTACATATCGCGGTAAACAAGAACGGCCGCCAGATCTTCGTGATGGGTCACGCCGAATATGACCGCGAAACGCTTGCCAATGAGTATTTCCGCGACCTGAAAAAGGGTATCCACCCGCAGATCCCGGAGAATTACTTCCCGGACAACGACGTCTACGCGAAGCCGCCGTTCATGTGGCGCAGTCATGCGAGCCTGCTGTTTTCCAACTGGCTGAACTATTACGTCTATCAGCAGACCCCGTTTAATATTCAGGATATTGAAGAAGCCAATTTTTAACCGCAGATCCAAAAACGGCACAGCCCCGAAAAAGGGAAGCTGTGCCGTTTTTTTACGGGGCGCTGCCCCATACCCCGCCGGGCTCTGCCCGGACCCGCGATTTTTTGAAAAAAATCGAGTAAAACTTTTAAGTATTTTTTATTGCGACAAGCGTCTGCCAACTACCCACCGCGACATCGTGCCCGCGGCAGCGGTATTTCAGCGACCGTAGGGAGCGATCCGCGTTTTACGTGCAGACTTAGTCTGCTCAAGGCTTAGCCTTGTGAGAGTTTTTCCCTCATGCGCTGCAGGATCGCCTTTTCGCGGCGCGAAACCTGCACCTGCGTCATCCCGAGCGCCTGCGCCGTCTGTACCTGCGTACGGCTTTGAAAATACCGGAAAATGATGATGCTGCGGTCGCGCGGTTCCAATTCCCCGATCGCCTGACGGAGGGAAAGCAGTTCTGTGATTTTGGCGTCCGGCGGATCCACAGGAACGTCGATCTGTCCGCCGCCCGCGTCGTCTCCGGCGGTCAGGGAAAGGGGAGCCTGCCCCGCGCCGATAGCCTGCGCGGCTTCCTCCGGATCCACGCCGAGACGCTCCGCCAGCTCCGTCACGGTGGGCGATCGTCCGTGCTCCGCTGCGAACGCCGCTGTTTCGCGCGACGCTTTCAGGGAAAGCTCCTTGAGCGTCCGGCCGACTTTGACGGTCCCGCCGTCGCGGAACAGGCGGCGGATTTCCCCGAGGATCACCGGCACGGCGTAGGTCGAAAACTGGAGGCCCCGGCTCTCGTCGAACCGGTCGGCGGCCTTGATCAGTCCCTCGCACCCGGCCTGGAAAATATCGTCGTATTCGACGCCGCGGCCCCGGAACCGTTTGGCGCACGCGTGGACAAGCCCGATGTTTTCTCTGACGCGATCCCTGCGGTCAGTCATTTCCCATGGGACGGCGTTCCAGCTTGCGGCACAGCGTGACTGTCGTCCCCCTGCCGACGCACGAGCGGACCCGCACGCGATCCATAAAGCTCTGCATTACGGTAAAGCCCAAACCGGATCGCTCCTCGCCGCCGGTGGTGAACATGGGCTCCATGGCCTGCTCGATATTCTCGATGCCGCAGCCCTTGTCGCGCACGCGGATCACCAGCCGCCCGTCCTCATAAATCTGCGCTTTTATGTAGATCGTCCCGATGGTATCCCGGTAGGCGTGGACAATGCAGTTTGTCACCGCTTCGGAAACGGCCGTTTTGATTTCGGAGAGCTCGTCGACCGTGGGATCGAGCTGTGCGGCGAACGCCGCCACCGACGCGCGTGCGAAGCCCTCGTTTGCCGACCGGCTGAAAAATGAAACGTTCATCTCATTGATTGCTTTCATGATCCCAGTTCCTTTCTATTCTTGCCAGGCGCTCGATACCGGCGAGCGTGATGATTTTCTCGATTTTGGGCGGGAGATTTGCCAGGATCACGATCCCGCCGATGGACTGCATCAGTTTATAGCGGCCCATAATCAGGCCCACGCCGGAGCTGTCCATAAACTGCACCTGCGAGAAATCCAGTACAAGCCTGCGCGGCTTGGTCTGTTCGGCGG
Source organism: Candidatus Gallacutalibacter pullicola (assembly GCA_018712265.1). Taxonomy (GTDB): domain Bacteria; phylum Bacillota; class Clostridia; order Oscillospirales; family Acutalibacteraceae; genus Gallacutalibacter; species Gallacutalibacter pullicola. Next base: position 44,660 of record DVHF01000005.1, on the reverse strand, counting down.
CGCGGTCGACTTCTTCACGGATTCCCCGTGCGCAATGGTGATCAATTTCCCCGCTGAGCAGGGCGGTCAGTGTGCCGTCCCTCAGCAGCAGCCGTACTCCCATGTTTGACATCCTCCTATCAGAAAAGGTCTTTGCTTTTAGGGTGTATCTGAAAAGTCAAAAGTGCTGGAAAATTCGCTGAAAAGCGGTGGATGCAAGGCGCGAATCCGCCGCAATACTTTCGTATTGCAAGGGTGACGGGCGAAGCAGACACCGTTTGTCAGTAGAATTTAACAGTATTGAAGACTTTTCAGATATACCCTAATATCCCCAAAATTCTACAAATTATTCGCAGTACACCTGCGGTGAGTAATTAAAGCTTACAGCTTCACTGTTTTTTATTCTATCGGACCTGCGAGGTCCCGGCGTTGGGGGCGGCTCAGGCCGCGCCCCCAAACCCCTGCCGGCCCTTCCTTTTCTGAACGCCAGAAAAGGAAGCAAAAGATCGTTCAAGGGGACTCCTGTCCCCTTGAAAATCCCCTGCTGGGGAGCGCTCTGGCCGCGTCCCCAGTCCCCACGGCCGGGAAACTTTGTGGTAGGATCAAGCGTATCGAGAGCCAAGGAGCGCGCCCTCGTTGCCGAAAAGCTTCTTCTCTTTGTAAGGCTCTTACGTTATCGTACAACTGCCCGGCAGGCTGATTCGCTTGTTTCGGGCGCGGGATGTTCGGAATCCTCGGCGTGTAACCTCTCCCTGTTTCGCACTGACTGAGCAGTGAGGTCATCCCGCGTGGGCCTGCGGCCCAATGCTTACCTGTGTGGATCCCTGAAAGGGGCGCGGACGAAAAAAAGCCCTTATCAAAATGATAAGGGCTTTGAGGGAAATATTTGCGCGAATTTTGGACGGCGCGTCATTTTTTATCGAGGGATTCCAGATAGGGCCGCAGCTCTCCGGCCAGATAGAACGAGCCGCAGACAATCACCGCGCCGTCCGGCCCGGCGAGCTCCCGGGCGGTTTGCAGAGCGAGCGCGCGATCCGTCATGGGATGGCTGTCCGGACAGAATTCCCGCGCGCGATCCGCAAGCTCCGGCGCGGGGAGCGAACGCGGATTGTCCGGCGTAAGCGTCAGCACCGCCGAAAACAGCGGGGCCAGAATAGACAGCGCCGTGTGGCTGTCCTTGTCCGCCATCATGCCCATCACGCCGACAAGCCTGCGCCCGGGCAGATACCTTTTCAGCACATCGGCCAGCGCCGCCGCGCATCCCGGATTGTGCCCGCCGTCCAGCAGCATCAGCGGGTGTTCCCCGAAGATCTCCATGCGCGCCGGAAGCTTCGCCGCCGCGAATCCTTCCTGCACCGCGCTGTCCGGAATTTGAAGCCCGCGCTCGCGCAGAACGTTGATCGCGGTGAGGGCCGTCAGCGCGTTCTTTTCCTGATGTGCGCCGATGAACGGCAGGTGCAGCGGCAGGCCGTGGTATTCCAGATCCACCCCGCGCAGATCCGCCGAGACCTCCCGGATCTCCGACAGCGACGGGATCACCAGATCGCAGCCGCGTTCCGCTGCGTTCTTCTTTACCACGTCGATAACGCCCGGCTTCTGATCCGGGTACAGCACCGCGTGTCCGCCTTTCTTGAGGATCCCGCACTTTTCAAACGCGATCTGCTCCACCGTATCGCCCAGGATTGCGGTATGATCCAGCGAGATGGACGCAATCACCGCAGCCAGCGGCGTTTTGATGATATTTGTCGCGTCGAAACGGCCGCCCAGCCCGACTTCCAGCACGACAATATCACAGCCGCGATCCGCAAACCACTGGAACGCGATCGCGGTGATCAGCTCAAATTCCGTGATGATAATCCCCTCGTCCGCCAGCTTGTCGACCAGCGGGGCGACCTTATTAAGCTCATCAAGAAGCTCGTCCTGTGGAATCATTTCACCGTTAATCTGGAACCGTTCGCGGAAATCCGTCACATACGGCGATGTGTACAGGCCGGTGCGGTATCCCGCTTTCCGCAGTACCGACGAAATCAGGGCGCAGGTCGTCCCCTTTCCGTTTGTCCCTGCTACGTGAACAAATTGCAGCTTGTCCTGCGGGTTCCCGAGTTCCGCCATCAGTCTGCCGATATGCTCCAATCCCGGCTTGATTCCGAATTTTAAGCGCGCATTTATCTTCTGCACCGCTTCCTCATACGTCATAGTTCTGCCTCCCGAAAAGACGCCCCTGTCCGCTGAATAAAGACAGCGGACGGGGGCTGTTTCCTCTGTATTCCGTTATGCGTTCAGTGCGGCAATGCTCGACTCAATCAGAGCGATTTTATCCTTGAGCGCAGCCGCGTTCTGGCGCGCCCCCTCGATGATATTCGCCGGAGCCTTGCTCGTGAATTTCTCATTCGAGAGCCGCGCCTCCACGCCCGCAAGCTGCTTGCGGCACGATTCCAGCTCCTTGTTCAGGCGCGCAAGCTCCGCCTGCTTGTCCACCAGCTCATCCATCGGGATCTCGATTTTCGCGTCGGCGGTCACGACGGTGACTGCGCCCGGCACGTCGAACTCCCTGCCGATGGTGACGTCGCTCGCATAGGCCAGCTTCTGGATGAACGGCTTGCCCGCTGTGAAGGTATCCTCCGCGGCTGTGGCGATATAAACGTGCGCACGGCGCGACGGCGGCACATTCATCTCGGAACGGCGGTTGCGGATGGCGCGGATCGCCTCCATGACGCGGCGCATCTCCATTTCGGACTGCGCGAAATCGAGCTCCGGACGGTACTCCGGCCATTTCGATACCATCAGCGCCTCGCCCTCGTGCGGCAGGCTCTGCCAGATCTCCTCCGTGATGAACGGCATGAACGGGTGCAGCAGCTTGAGCGTGTTGCTCATCACCCACACAAGCACCTGACGGGCGTTCTGCGCCGAAGCTTCGTCGTCCGACTGCATCCGGATCTTGGCGATTTCAATATACCAGTCGCAGAAATCGTCCCACAGGAAATCATACAGCTTCTGCACCGCGATCCCCAGCTCGAACTTCTCCAGATTGTCCGTGACCTCTTTCGTCACGCGGTTGAACGCACTGACAATCCACTGATCCTCCAGCGCAAGCTGCGCGGGCAGCTCGTTCTTCACGTCGTGGCCGTCGAGGTTCATCCGGATAAAGCGCGCGGCATTCCAGATCTTATTGGCAAAATTGCGGCTCGCGCTCACCTTTTCGTCGGAGAAGCGCAGATCGTTTCCGGGGCTGTTGCCGGTCACGAGGGTGAAGCGGAGCGCGTCCGCGCCGTACTGCGCGATCACATCCAGCGGATCGATGCCGTTGCCGAGCGATTTACTCATCTTGCGGCCCTGCGCGTCGCGGACAAGGCCGTGGAAGAACACCGTCTTGAACGGGACGGCGTCCATATGCTCCAAGCCGGAGAAAATCATGCGCGCCACCCAGAAGAAAATAATATCATATCCCGTCACGAGCGTCGAGGTCGGGTAGAAATACTTGAGCTCCGGCGTCTCGTCCGGCCAGCCGAGCGTGGAGAACGGCCACAGCGCCGACGAGAACCAGGTGTCGAGCGTGTCCTCATCCTGATGCAGGTGCGTGCCGCCGCACTTCGGGCAGACCGTGGGATCCTCGCGCGACACGATTGTCTCGCCGCAGTCCGCGCAGTACCAGGCCGGGATCCGGTGGCCCCACCACAGCTGGCGCGAGATGCACCAGTCCTTGATGTTCTCCATCCAGTTATAGTAAATCTTCTCCATGCGCTCCGGGATGAACTTGATCTCCCCGTCGCGCACGCAGTCGATGGCAGGCTTTGCCAGCGGCTCCATCTTCACGAACCACTGCTTCGAGACGCGCGGCTCGACGGTGCTGCCGCAGCGGTAGCATGTGCCGACATTGTGCTTGATCGGCTCCACTTTGATCAGGAAACCGCCCTTTTCGAGATCCTCTACGATCCTCTTGCGCGCTTCCAGTCCAGGCAGACCAGCATATGCGCCGCCGTTTTCGTTGATCGCGCCGGATTCGTCCATCACATTGATCACAGGCAGATTGTGCCGCAGACCGACCTCGAAGTCGTTCGGATCGTGGGCGGGGGTGATCTTCACCACGCCGGTCCCGAAATCCATCTCCACGTATTCATCCGCGATGATCGGGATCTCGCGCCCGACCAGCGGCAGGATCAGCGTCTTGCCGACAAGTGCCTTGTACCGCTCGTCGTCCGGGTGCACCGCCACTGCCGTATCGCCCAGCATCGTCTCCGGACGTGTGGTAGCAAGTTCGATCCAGCCGCTGCCGTCCGTGAGCGGGTAGCGCAGGTGCCAGAACGATCCATCCTTCTCCTTGAACTCCACCTCGGCGTCGGAGATGGACGTCTTGCAGTGCGGGCACCAGTTGATGATGCGCTCGCCGCGGTAGATCAATCCCTTTTCATACAGCTTGACAAAGACCTCGCGCACGGCGCGGGAACAGCCCTCGTCGAGCGTAAAGCGTTCGCGGTCCCAGTCGCAGGAGGAACCGAGCTTTTTCAGCTGCTGGATGATCCGGCCGCCGTACTGCCGTTTCCACTCCCAGGCGCGCTCGAGGAATGCTTCGCGCCCGATCTGCTCCTTGGTGATTCCTTCCTTGCGCATGGCCTCGACGATCTTTGCTTCTGTGGCGATCGAAGCGTGGTCCGTGCCCGGGAGCCACAGCGCCGAATACCCCTGCATCCGTCTCCAGCGGATCAGGATATCCTGAAGCGTCTCGTCGAGCGCGTGACCCATGTGCAGCTGTCCGGTGATGTTCGGCGGGGGGATTACAATCGTATACGGTTTTTTGTCGGGATCGGGCTCGGCGTGGAAATAGCCGCCCTGCATCCAGAAGTCGTAGATTCTGTCCTCGACTTCCTGAGGTTCATATGCTTTTGCAAGCTCTCTGTCCATAAACAGCCTCCTTAAAATTAAAAGTTTTGCTCAAGCTTTTTCAAAAGCTTGCGATGGGGTGTGGGAAGATCCCCCCACTGTGTGGGGGGAATGTCACGAAGTGACAAGGGGGGACGGCCCGCGTTGCGGGCGAGGAGCCCCCACAAGAAAAAGCGCGAAGCGCACAGGAGAGGTGAGCAAACAGTGGAGGCAAACCATCCGGGGGATGATTTGCCGGAACGAATTTGCGATCCCGGGGGCAGAGTGTGTACAGAATCCGCCCAGCCCCAAATGCTTCCGGTTTGCAGAAAGCCTCCGGCACAGGCTAAGCCTGGACACGCCTGCGGCGGGCAAATCGTGCCGGATACGGAGATCTCATCTGCCCGAAACGAAAAAATCCGTCCTATGTCAGAAAACATAGGACGGAAAGAAAATTCCGCGGTACCACCTAAATTCAGGGAAAATCCCTGCGCTCCGCCGTCTGGAAACGGCTTCCCCAATAACGGTGGGACTCCGCCGCCCCTTACTGCAACCGGTTCGGGGACGGGGCTCTCAGGCGACTTCGCTGTCCGCTTCACGGGGATTCACACCAGCCATCCCCTCTCTGGGCATCCGCGGGGCAGTTACTGCTCCTGATCTGCGCCTTTCTGCTTGCTATAAAACTGGTTTTATCCTATCACACCGCTTTCAAAAAGTCAATCGTTTCCGCAATTTTTTATGAGGAAGAATTTTACGATCCGGAGGTGGAAATCCCGGAGGGATATGAGGCTATTGGGATAGAATAGGCTATTTAGCTGAGTAATGGACGCACGCGCGCTGCGCGGGAAACGAAAGACGGGAGGGACTTCCACACTGAGTGAAAGTCCCTCCCTGTTTACTTGCTTTTTAGGGACGCATAATCGCGCCGGAATTCGCAGTCTGCGTACAGGATCAGCCTGCCGAAATCTTTCTGCTTTATGCCTTGCCGGCGCAGCCGAGAACCGTGTTGATCTTGTGCTCAACCATCGTCTTGATGGCGTCGCGGGCCGGAGCGAGGTACTGGCGCGGATCGAAGTGGCTCGGATTCTCTGCGAGGTACTTGCGGACAGAAGCCGTCATAGCGAGACGCAGATCGGAGTCGATGTTGATCTTGCACACAGCCATCTTTGCGGCTTCGCGGAGCATCTCCTCCGGAATACCGATAGCGTCGGGCATCTGGCCGCCGTTCTCGTTGATCTGCTTGACGAACTCCTGCGGAACGGAGGACGCGCCGTGCAGTACGATCGGGAAGCCCGGCAGACGGTCGGAAACCTCCTGAAGAATGTCGAGACGGAGCTTCGGCTTCTGGCCCGGCTTGAATTTGTAAGCGCCGTGGCTGGTGCCGATGGCGATCGCGAGGGAGTCCACGCCGGTACGGGTGACAAAATCCTGCACCTGGTTGGGATCGGTGAACTGCGCCTTATCGTCAGCGACTTTGACGTCGTCCTCAACGCCGGCGAGCTGTCCGAGCTCAGCCTCTACGGTGACGCCGTATTTATGAGCGTATTCCACAACGCGGCTCGCTTCCTCTACGTTCTCCTCATACGGCTTGGAGGAGCCGTCGAACATGACGGAGGTGAAGCCGTCGTCGATGCACGCCTTGCACAGATCGAAGGACGGGCCGTGATCCAGATGGAGTGCGATCGGAATATCAGGGCACTCGATGACAGCAGCTTCCACCAGCTTGATCAGATAGGTGCGGTTGGCATACTTGCGCGCGCCTGCGGACACCTGAAGGATAACCGGAGCCTTGAGCTCCTGGCAGGCGGAAGTGATGCCCTGCACGATCTCCATGTTGTTGACGTTGAACGCGCCGATGGCATAGCCGCCCTCATAGGCTTTTTTGAACATTTCAGTGGTATTTACCAGTGGCATTTCAATCACACTCCTAAAAAATTTCACAAGGCCCGGCCAAGACTCCGGCGCAGATCGCGGCAGGCTGAGCCTGCACACGGATCGCGCACGCCGTGCGTCCGGCCCGACTTCGTGATATGATCGGGCTGTCGTGCCCGCTTTGTACAGCGTTCTGCGAGTATTACAGCACACCTGCCGTGAGCAGATTGCGCACGCTCCCTCCGGCCCCCGGCCGGGCGGTGCAATTGGGCTGATATCCCCGCGTTTATGGTTGTCTGTCAATATTATAGCATAAAAAGACAGCTTTGAGTAGATGCAAATGCAATATTTGTGAAAAATTCAACGAGGATTTTTGCCCGCCGTTTTTTCAAGGCTGCGGATGTAATGGAATATGTACTGCTGCGCGATCCCCGCATACGGTCCGAACTCGTCCGGCTCCATCCCGGGGAAGTACCGATCCATAGCGCGCTTCATCCACACGTCGATGGGAAAAGCGTCCAGGCGGTGGAAACCGTAGAGCAGGGCACATTCCGCCACTTTGACGCCCACGCCAAGGATCTGCATCAGCGACGCGCGCGCCTGCGGAAGCGGGAGCGTCCGGATCGCCTGAAGATCGACCGTCCCGTCCGAAACGAGCCGTGATGCCGACAGGATATATTTGGCGCGGAAGCCGCTGCGCAGTGGGGCAAGATCCTCCACAGATAATCCGGCCAGACGTTCCGGTCCGGGAAATTTCCCGTTTTCGCCAAAATGCGCGCACAGCCGAGCGACGATCCCTTTGATGCGGGGGATGTTGTTGTTCTGCGAGATGATGAACGAGCACAGCGCCTCCCACGGATCCTGACACAGGATGCGGATCCCCGGCGCGAACGCGGCGGCCTTTGCAAGAATTTCGTGGCGGGCAGAGAGATCGGCACGGATCGCGCTGTAATCCCTGTCCAGATCGAAATACGGGATCCAGATCCGTTCAAATTCGTCGATCCGGACATCCTCAAACAGCCAGCCCTCTGGCTGCGGGGACAGGCGCAGGCGGCGATCCATCGCGATACCCGTCCAGCCGCCGTCGGGATCGGGATCCCAGCGGAAGCACTGACCGCAGTCCAGAATCTGCGACGGCTCAAATTCCTCCGACCGGGAGAGCAGGATCCCCTGCGGCGTTTCGCGGCAGGGAATCATAAATCCTCCGCCTTTCGCGAGGTGAGGAACCACATAGCGCGCTCGATGGCGTCCTTGGAATTGCCCCAGTCGCCGTTTTTATTGCGGTAATCGAACATGGAGCAGAAGTGGGTCACGTCGGATTCCAGCGCCGTGAGATAATTTTTCGCCAGACGGACCGTTTCTTTCAAAAAGGCATCCCGGTTTTTGCGCGGCATTTTCTGACCGGCCTCCACGAGCATCCGGTAGTGGGGGAGGCAGAGGCAGGGCTGCGATTCGTACAGGCTGCGAAAATCGGGATCGGTCTGCCACATTTTGATGACCGTCTCGAACAGGTGCTTCATATTCGTTTCGATATTCTGGCACATAAAGCAGCTTTTGTGCAGCTCGTCCATTGCCTGAATATTCTTTTTCCCGGGGGCGGCGCCGTCCGGCGGAAAGAGGTTTTCCTCGATCTCCTTGAGGTGGCTCTCGAGGATCAGCGCCACAGGCAGACGGCTGCCGTATGCACGGATCATGCCGAAATGGCGGTCGCAGAAGCCGAGGCGGTTCGTCTCCACGCGGACGTCCGGCTCCATCATGGCCGCGCCTGTTATGTATTCGGTAATGCGGTTTTCGAGCATATCGCGCATCCGGCAGATGGGGCATCCATCTTTTGGGCCGAATACGTCGTTAATCGGGATGCTGCAAATATCTTCGCGCATCAGTTTTCACCATCCTTATCTTCACAGGCAGGCTGGGCCTGCACACGGGGAGTTTTGCGCCCAGCCCGGGCTGGGCGCAAAGCCAAACCGCGGTGTACAGCAGGCTTGGCCTTGCTAGGGTTTCCGAAGCCTCGGAACAATCAGGATCACCAGGATCCAGAAAATCTGATACAGGAGCATGGCGGGTGTCGTGAGCTGGTCGAGACCGGAGAAGCACGCCAGGAACGCCACCAGCACAAAGCCCAGGGCCACCGCGATGTTCTGAAGCGCAATCGCCAGCGAAATATTCCCTTTCTGGCGGATGCACGCCGTCAGGATCCGCATCATGGCCGTGGGACGTCCGCGCGACGCAAAGGCCGCCGGCACGCGGTCCGCAGGCGTATTGACGAGTGTCTCATATACATCGCCCAGACGCTGCGGCAATACCCGCACCGACTGCGTATCGAGCTGGAAGCACTGTGCAAGGAACTGCGGCGTGATGTTCGGATCCGTGGTGCGCACAATCAGGCTGATGCCGTTGCTCTCCATCCGCTGCAGCTCCAGCGCGCGCCGCTTGTCCGAATTATACGTCAGAATAAACGTCGCCATCATCTTGCCGCCGCTTGCCAGGTAAATTACCTGCTTGCCGCCGGTGAGATACTTCTTTTCATACTCGCGTGACGGCGGTTCCACGCCGTGCGCCGTCATCAGCTCCCGGTTTCCCACCAGGATCCGGCGTCCGGAAACCCATCCGACCACGCCGTGTCCGTCCTCATACGAGACGTTCGTCGCTTTCGGCAGCAGATCCGGCGCCGTCTTGAGGATCTGATCAAACAGATCGCTCAGCGGCCCGCCGATCCCGCTCATCACCACAGTGGCGTCCATGATCGCATCGTCGATCCGTCCGTCGCCGAACGTCTTGATTCCGTTGAGCACGACCGTCCCTTTGGGGAACAGATCCTTGGCGTCGAGCATTACCGCGTTGACCGACGAGAACTGATCGATGGCCTGACAGCCCGTCACCATTGTCCCGCAGCGGCGCGCCAGACGGCACAGCCGCGAGACCGGCAGGTTCGCGCACAGCAGGTTCATCACCGGCGCGCTGACGCAGGCTCCCGCCGCAAACGCCGTGATGGCGGAAACAGCGTCCCGCGTCAGAACGGCAACCGCCGCGCACAGCACCACCGAAAGCCCCAGCCCGATCGGGGCGATCGTCTGTGACGCCGCTTCCGCGGGATCCACCTCGTACGAGCTGCGCAGGAATCCCTTGAGGAACCCCGCCCTGTGCTGGTACGCGATGCACGGCGAATCCACAACGCAGCCCTTCGCCATTTGCAGCGACGTGTTGTAATCATCGTAGATTTCGACGGCGTACTTCTGATCCGAGCTCGCCACGAACTGGAAATTGCGGTGGATCCGCCGCACCATCACGAGCTTGCCAGCCGCGTTGAGGAACAGCGCCCCGACTGCCAGAACGGAGTACAAATGCACCTGCTGTCCCGGCACTACCTCTGACTGCGCGAAAAACTGCGCCGCGCTTTGCAGAAGCGCCGCGAAAACCGCCACCGCGACAGCGCTGTCTGAGTTGGCGTGGAGCGTAAAAAGCCCTTTCCAGCCGTTGAGAATGGCGGGCAGGCAGAATATGGCCGCGGCCGCCAGAAATACAATATTCGTAATCAGAAATCCGAGCGTGGTTGCGGCGCTTTCCACCGCCGGGAAAAACAGATTCTGTGTAAACAGCAGATCCAGTATCAGGAGCAGGACGGTGAAAATCCCCGTCACCGCCGTGCGGAGCAGGACCTTCCGGATGTTTGCCTTCAATTCATAGGAAATGGACGGCGCATCCGAGGGCTGGCTATAATCGTCCAGCTCTTCCTCCTCCTTGTCCAGATCCTCTGCGGGGCTTTCTACCTCCTCGTCGCCGAACAGCGCGAATTTTCCGCCCTTCCGGGAGGCAGTATGTACCTCCTGTTCCGGCTTCTGCGGCTGTTCCTCGCCGAGCTCCGCCTGTTCGTCCGGGATATTCCCCAAAAACCGCTTTTTGCTGGTGCGCGGCGCATACGCCTGTGCTTCGGTTTCCAACGCCGCGCCCAGATCTTCAATATCGAGCACATGCACGCGCCGCCCGTATGGCTGGTATGCCGGGACGGCGTCCATCATTGCCGAGATTTTTCTGCGCCGTTCCGCCTTTTGAGGATCCTCCTGCGGCGCGGCAGTCTTTTCCGGCGCAGGCTCCGGCTGGGCGGGCTTTTGCTCCGGAGCGGGTTCCTCGTGCTTTTCCGGCTCCGCGGCGGGCACATCCGGCTCCTGTGCGGGTTTTTCTTCCGCCGGGACCGGCTCAGACGGCACTTCCGGCGCGGCCTTTTCCGGCGGCGTTTCCCTGACGGGTGCGGCAGGTGCTTCCTGCGGCAGATCCGGGGCGGCAGGCATTTCCGGGGTTTCCTGTACCGGCAGCTCTGCCGGGGAAGCAGGCGACGGTCCGGGAACTGGTTCTGCCATCGCGAGTGCAGCCTCCGTCTGCTGCGGCAGAGGCAAAGCCTCCTGCACGGCAGGGGCGCTTTCCTGAGCCGCGGGCTGGACCCTCTGTGCTGTGGGCGGCTCCTTGGGCAGCGGCGTCACAGCAAGCTTTTTCGGTTTGCGCGGAGCTGTCTGCGGCGCCGGGACGGGGGCGTCGAGGCTCTCTTTCTGCGGCATTTCTTTCCGGGTCGGGAAGCCGCGCTCCGACAGGATCTGGTCGACGTCGAAGCTCTCCGTCTGCGGCTTCTGCTCCGGACGCGGCAGCGGCTGCTGCGCTTTCAGGCGATCCGGCATCCGGAATTCCACGGTGCGCCCCTCCGGCGGCTGGATCTCCGTCCTGCGGGAGAGCACCTTTTTCCGCTGTTCCTCCGTTGGAAACGCGATGGGATCGTTCGGCCTGCGGGCTTCCGGATTCCGCTCCGCTGCGCCCAGCGCCTGATCGGAGTAGCTGTAAATGGCGTCACGCCGCCCGGCTGGCGGAAATTCCGCCGCTTCCGCACGTCTCTGGCGTTCCTGATGGATCACCGCAAACCGCTGGGCGATCTCCTCGTCCACGTCGTTGTCCTGCGTATCGTCAAATAAATACGAAAATGCCGGCGTCGGGCCGTTCTGCTCCGCATCGTCGTCATTGTAGCCCCTGCGGTATTCGTCGAGCCCCTTGAGCTGGAGGCCGTAGTAGATGTCCTCCGTCTCGTCAAAGCCCTGCCGCTTCTTTTTTCTCTCCCGGCGGCGCGCCCAGAATCCTTTTTTCTTCTGAGGTTCCTCCTGCCCGCGCGGCGGCTCGGCGGGAAGATCCTCACGGTTATCCCCGCTGTCCTCCGGCTTCTCCTGCCGGGGCGGTTCCGGCCTGTTTTCCGGCTGGGGCGCAGGCCGCTGCGTTTTGGACGGCACAGACTTCGGAGCTTTTTCCGGCTGTACCGGGGCAGGCGCTGCCTGTTCCGTCGGGACGGGGGGCGCGTCGAACGGGTACACCTGCGACAGCGCGCGCGGCAGCTCTCCGGACGGCTGCGCCGGTGCGGCGGGCGCAGCAGGCTTCCTTTCCGGCACAACGGGTTCTTCAGCTTCTCCGATCAGTTCCGCGTACGTTTTCCCGCCGAACCGCCCGCGTGTTTCCGCCAATATTTCATCCACAGAATAATCATGCGGCGTGTGTTCTTTCTTCTCCATAGCTTACAGTCCTTTCCCACTCCCGGAGCCCGGGTTCCTGGCGGGAATCCCCGCGCGCTGGCGGGCCGCTTCGTAACAGATGATCCCACAGGCAACCGAAGCGTTCAGGGAGTTGATCCTCCCGCGCATCGGCAGCGACACGATAAAATCCGATTTTTCCCGGACGAGACGGCTCACGCCGAATCCCTCCGATCCGATGACGATGGCGCACGGACCGCTGTAATCGACGCCGCACCAGTCCTGACCGTCCATATCGGCGGCAAAGATCCATACGCCGCGCTGTTTCAGTTCCTCGAGCGTGGCGGTGATATTCGTCACGCGCGCCACCGGGACGTATTCCACGGCCCCAGCGGAAGCTTTCCCGACAGCGTACGTCAGTCCTACGGAGCGCCGCCGCGGGATGATCACCCCGTGCGCGCCGGCACATTCGGCGATACGCAGGATCGCCCCGAGATTGTGGGGATCCTCCAACCCGTCCGCGACAATAAAAAACGGAGGTTCCCCGCGTTCCTCCGCGAGGCGGAACAGATCCTCCACCTGCGCGTATTCGTGGGCAGCCGCCACAGCGGCCACACCCTGATGGTTCGCGCCGCCGCACAGATAATCAAGCTTTTTGGGATCCGCTTCCTTTACGGCGATCCCCATCTGCTTTGCCTTTGCCGCAATCGCAGAGAGGGAGCCCGTGCGGTTTCCTCTGGCAAGGTACAGGCTGTCGATTGCCCGTCCGGAGCGCAGCGCCTCGCTGACGGCGTTCCTCCCCACAATGACGTCCTCGCCCAATTTTTTCCCTTTTGTTTTTTCTTCCATAATATATTCTCCCCGATAAGACAAGTGAAAAATGAAAAGTGAATAGTGAATAGTTTCACGCTCACCACGACCAGTCCGGCGGCACTCTGTGAGCCATATCCCTGACCGGCCCGCCGTCGCGACAGAGTATTTGAGGTTATCAGAATTTCCGCGAAGCGTCAGCGGAGCGCAGCGCGTTCTACGTCAAGGCTTAGCCTTGCGCGCCCGCTCCCTCCGGTCGCCCGGCTTGGTGTGCGATTGGGCTAAAATGCCCGCGTTTATACAACTCTGGGATATTATGCCATCCTCGACCGGCTTGCCACCGCCACACAGTGCCAAAGCAAACGGTGTTTCAGCGACCGGAGGGAGCGATCCGCGTTTTACGTCCAGGCTTAGCCTGGACGCCGCGACAGAGTATTTGAGGTTATCAGAATTTCCGCGAAGCGTCAGCGGAGCGCGTCGCGTTTTACGTCAAGGCTTAGCCTGCCTTGGGGACATTATATCATAAAGTGGGGAAGAATGTAAAATATTCTGCAAAAAGTTGCTGCAAAATTTTGCCCGATTTGGAAGATGATCGGAAAACCCTGTCCGAATACGGGAGAATATGGAAAAAACGGCGCGGAATCGGCTCTCTGTCAGCCGAACCATCCGGAAACAGATCCATACGCCAGAACGCCGCCTGCTATCAGGAACACCGTCCCCGCCGCGGCGATCACCGCCTGTTTGGTGAGCGTTTTCCGGAACCGCGATGGCGCTCCGGCCTGCCTGACAATGCGTCGTGCTTCCCGTTCCAGAAGCGCCTGCTCCATCGCGGAAAATTCCGGGCGCACCACAAAGTACGCCTTTTCATAGTATTGGCTCTGTGTATCCTGCACCTCGATAATCTGTTTGCTGATTCCTTTAATCATAGCGATCTCCTCCGGTTACAGAAGTATTTTCCAATATTTTTGCCAGTTCCCAAAGGACTTATTCAATCGTCTGGAAAGGATTGCGCTATACGGATGGTATTCTTTTCAGGTTTACATAATCTAAGTGGAAAATTCTTCTGAGGGTGTGGAAAACTCTGTGGAAAAGGTGAATAACTTTGAAATTTGCTTTTCTTTTCCGCGCAGTTAAATTGTAAAAAATAAAATTTATGTAAACTATTTTTAAACTTCTCATAACAAAGAGTATTAAAAGCGGACGGGAAGCGAGAGAGAATCTTATTTTTCGAAAAAGCCCCAGCGCAAAAAAGGAAAAATTTCTCGCATAGGATACAGTATAATATCCGCAGGCTGGTCAGGAATACGGTTCACAGAGTGCCGCAAACGCGGGCATATCAGCTTGATCGTACCACCTCGCCGGGCGACCGGAGGGAGCGGGCGCGCGAATTACGTGCAGGCTTAGCCTGTCTCGCCATAGACAGGAATTTGGTTGAAATATCTATATTTTATTCCACTTGATTGGCTGTATTTTATCAATTTGAAATAAGGCATTGAATTTTGTGGCAATCTGCGCTATAATTATGAAGAAATTTTTCGCTGGTTTGTAAGAATTAGCCAAGTTGAAAGGAGCCGCTCGTACATGAAACAATACCCTGCCAAAAATATTTTAAATATTGCAATCACAGGACACAGCGGTGCCGGAAAGACTTCCCTGGCAGAAGCAATGCTCTTTTTGTCAGGGGCGTCCGACCGGCTCGGGAAAATCGCTGATGGCAACACTGTGTGCGATTATGATCCGGAGGAAATCCGCAGAAAGACTACCGTCGGAACGGCGGTCGCGCCGCTGGAGTGGAAGAACCACAAGATCAACCTGCTGGACGCGCCGGGCCTGTTCGACTTTGAAGGAGCCGCCTGCGAGGCAATCCGCGCCGCCGATACCGTGCTGATTGCCGTTTCCGGCAAATCCGGCGTGAACGTCGGAACTGAAAAGGCCAACAAGGCCGCCACAGAGCGCGGTCTGTCGAAGGTGTTCTTCGTCAACGGCCTGTGCGATGAAAGCGCGCGTTTCTACCGTGTATTTGAGGATCTGAAGGCCAGCTTCGGTCCCTCTGTGTGCCCGGTTGTCGTGCCGTATATCGTGGACGGGAAAGCGGACTGCTACATCAATATTCTGGAATATAAGGCGTATAAATACGATGATAAGGGCGTTCCGGCTGTCGTGCCGATGCCCGATATGGGGGACCGTCTCGAGGGCCTGCGCAATGCAATCAACGAGGCTGTTGCCGAAACCAGCGACGAGATGTTCGAGAAATACTTCTCCGGTGAACAGTTTACGCCGGAAGAAATCATCGTGGGTGTCAGCAAGGGTGTCAAGAGCGGCGCAATCAGCCCCGTGTTCTGCGGCGATGCTCAGCTTGGCTACGGTGTGGAGCAGCTGCTCAACGGCCTGATCTGGCTGGCCCCGTCCGCGGAGGAGAAGGCCGGGGAGATCGGTCTGGATGTCGATGGCAACCCGGTGGAGCTCTCTGTCAACGAGGGCGCGGCCGCTGCGGCGCTCGTCTTTAAGACGATTGCAGACCCGTTCGTGGGCAAGCTGTCGTTCCTCAAGGTGATCTCCGGCAAGATTTCCGCCGAGACGCCGCTGGTGAATATGCGCACAGGCGCGCCCGAGAGGATCGGCAAGGTCGTCACGATGCGCGGCAAGAAGCAGGAGGACGCCGCTTATATCGGCGCGGGCGATATCGGTGCAGCCCCGAAGCTGCAGGGCACAAACACCGGCGACACGCTGTGCGCGCCCACCAGAAAGGTTATGCTTGAGGGGATTACATACCCGATCCCGACCCTGTCGATGGCAGTTGTGCCGAAGAAAAAGGGCGAGGAGGATAAGGTAGCGCAGGGCATAATGCGCCTGGCGGAAGAGGATCCCACGATCCGCTTTGAGACGAACCAGGAGACGCATGAGATGGTGCTTTCCGGCTTGGGCGAGCAGCATCTGGACGTCGTTGTGTCGAAGCTGAAAGCAAAGTTCGGCGTAGAGGTCACGCTCAAGAAGCCGAAGGTCCCGTACCGCGAGACGATCCGCAAAAAGGTGCAGGTGCAGGGACGCCACAAGAAGCAGACCGGCGGCCACGGCCAGTTCGGCGATGTGTGGATCGAGTTCGAGCCGTGCGATTCCGACGGGCTGGAATTCGGCGAACGCGTCGTGGGCGGCGCTGTGCCGAAGGGCTTCTTCCCGGCCGTAGAAAAGGGACTGCGCGAGTGCATCCTGAAAGGCCCGCTGGCGGGATATCCCGTTGTGGGACTGCGCGCAACGCTGTATGACGGGTCGTACCATCCGGTCGATTCCTCTGAAATGGCGTTCAAGACGGCGGCGTCTCTGGCTTACAAGGCCGGTATGCCGCAGGCGAATCCTGTGCTGCTCGAGCCGATCGGCCTGCTCAAGGCGACCGTGCCGGATGCAAACATGGGCGACATCATGGGCGAGGTCACGAAGCGCCGCGGGCGCGTGCTCGGCATGAACCCCGCAGAGGCCGGAATGCAGACCATCGAGGCCGAAGCGCCGATGGCGGAAATGCACGATTTCTGCACATTTATCCGTCAGGCCACACAGGGACGCGGCAGCTTTACATTTGAGTTCCAGCGTTACGAGGAGGCTCCGGCCCAGGTAGCGCAGAAGGTCATTGAAGAAGCAAAGGCCGAAAACGAGGCAGACTAACAAGGCTAAGCCAGACTAAGTCTGGACGTAAACCGCGGATCGCTCCCTCCGGTCGCTGAAATACCGTTGCTGGGGGTACTGTGTCGCGGCGGCGGACTGGTCGGGGATATTATAGTGTCTAGCATAAAGGCTGCAACGCGGGCGTCTCAGCCAAATCGCGCGCCTATCTGGGCGACCGGAGAGAGCGGGCGCGTTCTGCTCGCCGCAGGCGGAAACTTTTCACTATTCACTTTTCATTTTTCACTTACTCAACGGTGCGGGGAAGGGCTGCGAAGCTCCGGTCCCCGCACCCGTCATGGAAGGCCCCTTTCAGGCATATACTGGTGACAGGAAATTTCTGGAAGGGGGATCGATATGTTTGTGTTATCCTGGAGGCCGGGGCGCGGAAAGATTCTGTTAGCCGGGATCGGCGCGCTTCTGCTGGTGGGGCTTGCGTTCTGGCTGCCGCGCTGGACGGATTCCGGCAAGAGCGCCATGGCGGAGGACGCCCCGTTCCGGGTGGACGCCGCCACAGATCAGGAGCGTGTTGATTTTCTGGCGCAGTTTGGCTGGGAGATCGATCCGGAGCCGCTGGAGATCCGCGAGCTGGTGATACCACAGGAATTCAACGACGTATACCGCAATTACAACGAGGTGCAGAAAGCCCAGGGGATGGATCTGATCCCCTATGCCGGGAAGCAGTGCCGCCGCTTTACCTACCGCGTGACGAATTATCCCGATCACCCGGAGGGTGTGCACGCGAACCTGCTCGTCCTCGACGGGAAAGTGATCGGCGGGGATATCTGCTCCGTGGAGCTTGACGGCTTCCTCAGCAGCTTTGACGGCAGGACACAGCTGGAAAGCCCCGTTGCCGGGACGGAAAGCAGCACGTCCGAACAGCCCCCTGCTGTGCAGGAGGACGTACTGGCGGAAATCCCGGCCTCAGCGTGGCCGACGGACTGATGCGCGGCCTGCGGGCCCTGCCGCTGCGGCGGGGCCTGCCGCGGGCGCTGTCCGCATAAGGCGCCGCATCATTTCGGTAAAACCTGCACCGCAGTTTTCCGGCACAATCCGCCATGCGGAGCTGTGCAGTATTCTTTATTTTCAGAAAGGGAGGCTTGGTCCGTTGGGAAAGGAAAGGCTGGACAAGATCCTCGCGTCGCAGAACCTCGGCAGCAGGAAGGAATGCGGTCTGCTGATCCGCCGGGGGGAGGTGGCTGTCAATGGGGTTATTGTGAAAAAGCCCGACGCCAAAGCCGATCCGGAGGTGGATATCCTGACGGTGAAAGGGGGTGAGATCCGTTTCAGGCGTCACATCTACCTCATGCTCAATAAACCGCAGGGTGTTCTCTCCGCTTCACGCGATCCGCACGCGCCCACGGTCATCGATCTCCTTCCGGAGAAGCTGCGCCGCAGGGGACTGTTCCCCGCCGGCCGGCTGGACAAGGATACCGAGGGCCTGCTGATTATCACGGACGACGGTGACCTTGCGCACAGGATGCTTGCGCCGAAAAGCCACGTGTATAAGCTCTACCACGCCGTGGTGGACGCTCCCGTCACGCAGGAGGATATCGACGCCTTCGCACAGGGGCTTTCCCTGGACGATATGGTGTGCCTGCCTGCCGGCCTCGGCGTCCTGGAGGACGGCCCGCAGCCCCTTGTCTGGGTGAAAATCCGGGAGGGGAAGTTCCATCAGGTCAAAAGAATGTTCCTTGCCAGAGGGAAAACCGTACTCCGCCTCAAGCGCGTACAGATGGGCGGGCTCCCGCTCGATCCCGCGCTCGCGCCCGGGGAGTCGCGCGAATTAACGGAGGATGAGCTTAAATTGATCTTTAATCTTGCCAATTTATACTAAAATGACCGTTTGTGTTTGGGTTTTATCAGATTTCCATAAACTGAACGGAAAATATTTGGGTAAAAAAGGGCTGTTAAAAATCTTCAATTTCTGGTATGATGTATAACAACGAAGGGACCTTAGGTTAGGTGTCAAGTCGAAATCAAATGGAGTTTTCAGGAGGTTTATTATGGCAAGTGTATCTTTGAGACACGTTTATAAGATTTACTCCGGCAACGTAACCGCTGTTACGGATTTCTGCCTGGAGATCGCTGACAAGGAGTTCATCATTCTGGTTGGTCCTTCCGGCTGCGGTAAGTCCACCACCCTGAGAATGATCGCCGGTCTGGAAGAGATCAGCAAGGGCGAGCTGTACATCGGCGATACCCTCGCAAACGATGTTGCGCCGAAGGATCGCGATATCGCGATGGTGTTCCAGAACTACGCTCTGTATCCGCACATGACTGTTTATGATAACATGGCGTTCGGTCTGAAGCTGCGCAAGACCCCGAAGGATGAAATCAAGCGCCGCGTGGAAGAAGCCGCCCGCATCCTCGATATCTCCCATCTGCTCGACAGAAAGCCGAAGGCTCTCTCCGGTGGTCAGAGACAGCGTGTTGCGCTGGGCCGTGCTATCGTCCGTGACCCGAAGGTCTTCCTCCTCGACGAGCCGCTCTCCAACCTGGATGCTAAGCTGCGTGCGCAGATGAGAACCGAGATCGCGAAGTTACATAAGAGACTGGGCACCACCTTTATCTATGTTACCCACGACCAGACAGAAGCTATGACGATGGGCGATCGCATCGTTGTTATGAAGGATGGCTTCATTCAGCAGGTCGACACCCCGCAGAACCTCTACGAGCTGCCGGTCAACGAGTTCGTCGCCGGGTTCATGGGTTCTCCGCAAATGAACTTTGTAGATTCCACCCTCGACAAGAAGGGCGACACCTACTATGTCAACTTCGGTAAGGCTTCCGTTCCGATCCCGGCCAGCAAGGTTTCCGGCAACAAGGTCGAGAACGTGGATCTGTCCGCTTATGTCGGCAAAGAGGTTGTCCTTGGTATCCGTCCTGAGGATGTTTCCGATAACCCGGAGGATCTCGAGAAGATGCCCGACAGCATCGTCGATGCAGACGTCGAAGTTACTGAGCTGATGGGTGCTGAGACCTATCTGTACCTCAACTGCGAGGGCAACGCTCTGACCGCTCGTGTTGACCCGACCTCCACCGTGAAGTCCGGCGACAAGGCGAAGATCACTCTGGATATGTCCAAGTGCCACCTGTTCGATAAGGAAACTGAAAAGACAATCCTGAACTGATAGACTCCAGAAATACAGGGGGGCTGCGCAGTGCGCGGCTCCCCTTTTTTATCCTGCGGGACGGATAACAGCTGTAAAAAGCGTGCGGAATATGAATATTTTGTAAAATTTTTTCGCCTGTCTTTTTTTCTTTCAGAAATTATTCGGTATATGGTTGAAATTTTTCCGGATTTTATGTAGAATATAAATATATAGCAAATTGCGGTTCTCCTGCGTGCCGAAAATGGACAAAGCGCCCGGAAACCACTTCGTTCCCCAAAAAGGTTATCGTGAAATTCAGAAATAAATAAAAAAAGTGAGGGAGAATCATGTCAAACAGATTATTTCAAGGCGTTATCCACCAGATGCGCGACGCCATCGACAGGACGATCGGTGTGGTGGATGAAACCTCCGTTATTATCGCGTGCAGTGAGCTGGGCCGGATTGGCGAGGTGAATGAGAGCATCACCGCGGAGACGCTGGCATCCCCGAACGCTTTCGTAATGGGAGGCTACACCTATAAATCCTTCGGCAGCCGCCCCCGTCCGGAATACGCAGTGTTTGTTTCCGGCAGCGATGCTGAGGCTGTGAAATATGCAAATCTCCTGGCCGTTTCCCTCAGCAGCATCAAGCAGTATTATGACGAGAAGTACGATCGCAGCAACTTTATCAAGAATGTGATCCTCGATAATATCCTCCCGGGCGATATTTATCTCAAGGCCCGCGAGCTCCACTTCAATTCGGATGTCAACCGCGTCTGTATGCTGATCAAGGTTGCGAACAAGTCCGACATTTCCGCCTACGACGTGATCCAGAACCTGTTCCCGGATAAGAACAAGGACTTCATCATCAATATCAATGAGACGGATATTGCGCTTGTCAAGGAGATCCGCCAGGGCATCGACTCCAAGGATCTGGAAAAGCTTGCCGGTTCCATCGTCGATACGCTGTTCGGCGAGTTCTATACGCACTGCGTCGTCGGCATCGGCACCACCGTCACCGGGATCCGCGATCTGGCGCGTTCCTTCAAGGAAGCGCAGGTGGCGCTTGAGGTCGGCAAGGTGTTCGATACAGAGCGTTCCATCGTCAGCTACGACAACCTCGGCATCGCGCGCCTGATCTACCAGCTGCCCACCACGCTGTGCGAGATGTTCCTCAAGGAAGTCTTTAAGCGCGGTTCCATCGAGTCTCTCGACCACGAGACGCTCTTCACCATCCAGCGCTTTTTCGAGAACAACCTCAACGTCTCCGAGACGTCCCGTAAGCTGTTCGTACACCGCAATACGCTTGTGTACCGCCTCGAGAAGATCAAGAAGATTACCGGCCTGGATCTGCGCGAGTTTGAGGACGCCATTGTCTTTAAGGTGGCCCTGATGGTCAAAAAGTATCTTTCCTCCAACCCGGTTAAGTTCTAAGGCAGCAGCGTGCCATTATCCTGCCGGATTACAAGGTGCAGTATCACTTTCCTGCCGCCTAAATTTGGCAAAATTGTAAACATTACAAAAATATTACAAAATATTTCGATTTTAGAATTATAAACGCTTCACCCATTGGTACTATAAAGAAAGTATCAGTGGGTGAATTTGTGTGGGGGAGGATTTGACAAAAAAGATGCCCGGACGGCGGATTTTTTGTGATCCTGTAAAATAAGTTCACATCATTGACATTTGAGGGAAAATGACCAATATTTTGGAAGAAAAATAGAGTATGGGAGAACCGGGCCGCAGCGTCCGGAAAAGGAAAATTTAGGAATGGGGGCCTGAAGCTTTGATAGAATTTAAAGATGTCTGCAAGACGTACCCGAACGGGACGGAGGCCCTGCGCCACGTCAATCTTTCGGTGGAAAAAGGGGAGTTCGTGTTCATCGTCGGCTCCTCGGGCGCAGGCAAGAGTACCTTCTTGAAACTGATTATGTGTGAGGAACGGGCGAATTCCGGCGAGATTATTGTGAACGGCCGGAACCTGGCCACGGTGCGGAAAAGGGACGTCCCCTATCTGCGCAGGACAATGGGGATTGTCTTTCAGGATTTCCGCCTCATTGATCATATGACTGTCTACGATAATGTGGCCTTTGCCATGCACATTGTCGGCGCTTCCGCGCGCGATATCCGCAAGCGCGTGCCGTATATGCTCGGGCTGGTGGGGCTGCAGAAAAAGCAGCGCGCCTATCCCAGCCAGCTTTCCGGCGGCGAGCAGCAGCGCGTGGGGCTTGCGCGCGCCCTGATCAACAATCCCAGCATGATCATCGCTGATGAGCCCACCGGCAATATCGATCCTGCCCTCTCGTTTGAAATCGTCGATCTGCTCAGCGAGATCAACCGCCGCGGCACCACGATCCTTATGGTGACGCACGAGCACCGCCTCGTCAAGCATTTCCACCGCCGCGTCATCGAGATCCACGGCGGACAGGTGGTAGCGGATTCGTCAGTCCCGTCGGAGGTGCACTCATGAGGCTCAGCAGTATTACATACCTGTTAAAGGAGGGCGTGCGCAACATCTGGGCAAACCGGATGATGTCGTTCGCGTCGGTGGGCGTGCTCGTATCGTGCCTGCTGCTGACGGGGGCAGCCATCCTGTTTTCGATGAATATTGACAGCGCGATGTCCGATTTGGAGACGAACAATTCCATCCGCGTCGTGCTCGACGACAACCTCCCCACGCTGGAGGGCATCCAGGTGGGGCAGGAGATCATGCAGCTCGGCAACGTGGAGACGTGCGAATTCGTTCCCAAGGACGAGGCCATCCGGCAGTACCTCGGCGACGATGAAGCACTGCTCGCCGGGCTGACCGGCTCCGACAACCCGCTGCCGGATGCGTTCCGCATCTCGCTGGTCGACCTGAGCCTTTACGACGAGACGATCGCCCAGATCCGCGCGCTCGACGGCGTGCAGCAGGTGGACGACTACTCCGATATCGCCGAAAAGCTCACCAGTCTGGACAACCTGGTGGCCACGGCCGGAATCTGGATTGTCGTTCTGCTCAGCGTGGTGTCTCTGTTTATCATTGCCAATACAATCCGTGTGACCATGTTCTCCCGCCGGCTGGAAATCAGCATCATGAAATCCGTGGGCGCGACAAACTCGTTTGTGCGCTTCCCGTTCGTGGTAGAGGGCGTGATCATCGGTATCGTTTCCGGGCTGGTGGCCGGGCTGCTGCTCAACCTCGCGTACGGCAGTATGCTGGAGGCCGTCACCAATATAGTACCGTTCTTTACGCCGGTCCCGCTGGGTCCAATGTCGCTTCGGATTTATCTGTACTTCATCGCAGCGGGCGTTTTGTTTGGTGCGCTGGGCGGCGCGATCTCCATCGGACGCTACCTGCGCAAGGAAGGGGGAGACATCGTTGGCTGGTAATAGAAGCAGGCGCTGGAAGGTGACTGCCGCGGCGTTTTTGGCGGCGGTAATAGCAATCATGCCGGCAGCGGGACAGATCCCGCGTGTCGCAGCGTCGGATTTGAGCGCCCTGCAGCAGCAGCAGGCGGAGCTCAAGCGCCAGCAGGAGGAAACAGCCGCCGAGCTGGCGGCCCTCAAGGAGGATCAGGCCAGGCAGCAGGAGTACGTCAACACGCTGCAGTCGCAGATGGACAATCTCATGGGCCAGATCGACAACCTCAACGCGCAGATCTCCGATCTGGACGCGCAGATTGTGCAGAAAGAGGGCGAGATTGCGGAGAAGCAGGCGTCGATCGATGCCGATTTCGAGCTGCTCAAGGACAGGCTGCACGCGATGTATCTGGCAGGCGAGGCTTCTACATTACAGATCCTGCTCGGCTCTGAGAACGTAGCCGATTTCATGGAAAAAACGCAGTTTATGCAGACGATCACCGAGCACGACACCAACCTCATCAACGGCCTGAAGGTGGAAATGGCAGAAATTCAGGACGAGAAGGACGAAATAGAAGCCGACAAGAAGCAGGTGGCGGCGAACAAGGAGGAACTTGACGCAAAGAGCCAGGAGCTGTCGGCGCTGGTGGAGGAAAACGAGGCGGCTCTGGCGCGCCTCACCGCCAGTGTGACGGACGTCAACTCCCGCAACAACGAGCTTGCCCGTGAGCGCGAGGCTGTGGACGACGAGATCGACGCATGGTACCGCGACTATTACGCCAGGAATCCGCAGCAGTCCTCAAGCGGCGGCAGCAGCGGCTCCGGCGGTTCCTATACGGGGACGGGCAACTTTACCTGGCCGGTCCCGGGGTACACGAAGCTCACCTCCTACTGGGGCGACGGCCGCAACCACAAGGGCATCGATATCGCAGGCTCCGGCATCTACGGCAAGCCCATTGTGGCGGCGGATTCCGGAAAGGTCATCAAAGCGGTCCACAGCGGCTGGGGCGGCGGCTACGGCCTGTGCGTCTATCTCGACCACGGCAACGGCTATTCCACGCGGTACGGCCATATGAGCAAGGTGCTGGTCAATACCGGCGATACGGTGGAAAAGGGCCAGGTGATCGGCTATGTCGGCAATACCGGCGATTCCTCCGGCCCGCATCTCCACTTTGAGATCCGCATCGACGGCGTGGCGAAGAATCCGATGAACTGGTTCAGCTGACGAAACCGGTGCCTGTGATTGAGGACAGGTGCCCGGACGGGGCAGAGACAGAAAGCCGCTGAAAGCGGATGGGCAGGACAGGCGGTTTGGGCCGCTGCCCTGCTCTTTTTTATCATCAAATGAAACGGAAAAGGAAGTGTCGCAGAGTATGGGAAGGAAGGTTTCCCTTGGGGCAGCCATCTCTTTTGCGGCGGTGGTGTCCGCGGTGACGGTGTCGCTGACCTACGTGTACGCGATGGACGTATTCAATACCAGGGTAGCGGATGTCAACCAGCGCCAGGCCATGTATACGAAGCTCAGTGAGATCGATCAGAAAACGCGCCAGGATTACATCGGCGAAATCACCGAGTCAGCCCTCAATGACGGCATCTGCGCCGGATATATTGCGGGGCTTTCCGATCCGGACGCGCGCTATCTCTCCGCGGAAAGATATCTCGCCTACACCTCCGGCGGGCAGACGCAGACGATCGGCGCGGGAATCCGCACCATCCAGGATGCCGACGGCAATATGGAGATTATCGAGGTCTTTCCGGGATCCGCCGCGGAACGCGCCGGGCTGCGCAAGGGGGACGTGATCACCGCGATCGACGGGCGCGAGGTGATCCGCCTGACGTACGGCGAGGCGCTCACACAGCTTGACGGCGCGGCCGGATCGGCTGTGCGCTTTAACGTCCTGCGCGCGCCGGAGGACGGCGGTGACCTGCAGCAGCTCGAGTTCAATATTGTGCGTGCGGAATACAGCCGCCCGCTGATCGATTCCGCCGTCATCAACGGCAATGTGGGATACATTTCCGTCGTCGCGTTTCAGGAAAGTATGCTGGAGCAGTTCACCCAGATCCTGAACAGCTTCCGGGAACAGAACGTGTGCGGACTGGTGATCGATCTGCGCAGCAATTCCGGCGGCAGCGTGGAGGCGATGGCGCAGGCGCTCGACGAGCTTCTGCCCGCCGGGAATATGGTGATGAGCATCGATAAATCGGGCGAGACGACGGCGCAGTACCTCTCGGACGCCGGTGAGCTGGGTCTCCCGATAAGCGTCATTATAGACGGCAGCACGTACGGTGCGGCTGAAATTTTTGCCGCGGATATCCAGGACTATGACCGCGGTCTCCTGATTGGCGGTACGACGGCCGGCTACGGCGTGCAGACGGAAGTGGTGCCCCTGTCCGACGGCTCCGCTGTGATCCTGCCGACGGCGCGGTACATCCGTGTGGACGGCACGGAGATCCACGGCGCGGGGATCTCCCCTGATATGGAAATCTCGCTCAACGAGGAGCAGCAGGCGCAGTTCAACCGCGAAAGCCTGGCACTCTCCGACGATCCGCAGGCGCAGGCCGCTGTGACGGCCCTGATGCGCCAGGGGGCAGCTGTTGCAGAGCCGCCGGGAACGGTTTCGTCCTCCGCGGAGGAACCGTCCGCAGAGGAAGCTTCCGGCGCCGAATCGTCCGGAGAGGAAGCAGCCGGCACGGAGGGATCCTCCGGCACAGAGGCGGCTGCGGAATCCAGCTCTGCATCGTGATTTTTGTGCAAAAAATCCCGGTATCAGGGCGATTTTAACATTGACAGAACCGCCCCGGTTGATTATAATAGATCTATTGTTTGAGTACATTAAACTAAGGTGGTAAGATAGATGGCAATCAAACAGATTATGCTCACCCCCGAGGGCCTTGCAGCGCTGGAAAATGAGCTGGAGGACCTCAAATCCGTCAAGCGCAAGGAGATTGCAGAGAAGATCAAGGTTGCGCTTTCGTTCGGCGATCTCTCTGAGAACAGCGAGTACGATGAGGCGAAAAACGAGCAGGCGATCTGTGAAGCGCGGATCGCGGATATCGAAGTGATGCTCAAAAACGTCAAAATCATCGATACCGATGAGCTGAGCGATGAGAATATCCATATTGGTTCCCTTGTGGCCGTGATGGTGACGATGCCGAACGGCACAAAGACAGAGCGCGAGTACCGGATTGTCGGCTCCAATGAGGCAGATCCGGCGGAGGGCAAGATTTCTGATGAATCTGCCGTCGGCAAGGCGCTGCTTGGACACACCCTCGGCGAAAAGCTGGAGGTAGAGGTTCCGGCCGGCACGATGGTGTACGAGATTCTGGGAATCTCCAGATAAAAACGCACGCGGGGGGACAGGGACAGGCGATGCCTGCGCGGTCCCCCTGCTTTTTTGCCGGGCGCGGCTTTGTTCCGATGCGCTTGCGGCCGCGCTGGCTGCGGGACCGGCACATTATAATTTGGAAAGTAGGGAAAATCAATGAGCGAAACGAAGCAGGATCCGATCCAGCAGGAGGGACAGGATCTCAGCGAGCTGCTGAGAATCCGCAGGGACAAGCTTTCGGCCCTCCGCGCAGAGGGCAGGGATCCGTTCCGCATCACAACGTGTGAAAGGGACACCTTGGCCAAGCAGATCCACGACCACTTTGACGAGATGGAGAATCAGGACGTCTGTGTGGCAGGGCGCATCATGAGCTGGCGCGATATGGGCAAGGCCAGCTTTATGGACGTGCAGGATCACACCGGACGCATCCAGATCTATCTCAAAATCAACGACATCGGCGAGGAGACCTACAAGGGCCTTGCAAACTGGGATATCGGCGATATTATTTCCGTGAAAGGATTTGTATTCCGCACCCGCCGCGGCGAGATTTCCGTCCACGCGAAGGAGGTGCAGCTCCTTTCCAAGTCGCTGCTCCCGCTGCCGGATAAGTTCCACGGCCTCAAGGATACAGATCTGCGCTACCGCCAGCGGTATGTCGATCTGATCATCAATCCCGAGGTGCGCGAGACGTTCGTCAAGAGATCGCGCATCATCACGGAGATCCGCTCCTTCCTCGACGGCGAGGGCTTCCTCGAGGTCGAAACCCCGATCCTGCACACGATTGCGGGCGGTGCGGCAGCGCGTCCGTTCATCACGCACCACAACACGCTCGATATCGATCTGTACCTGCGCATCGCTCTGGAGCTTCATCTCAAGCGCCTGATTGTCGGCGGCCTCGACCGCGTGTATGAGATCGGACGCGTGTTCCGCAACGAGGGCATGGATACGCGCCACAATCCGGAATTTACGCTGCTCGAGCTGTACCAGGCATACACCGATTACAACGGCATGATGGATATTACTGAGCGCATGATCCGCACGGTCGCGCAGAAGGTTCTGGGCACAACGCAGATCAAGTACGGCGATGTGGAGATCGATCTCGGCAAGCCGTTTGAGCGCCTGTCGATGCTCGATGCCGTCAAGAAGTATTCCGGCGTCGATTTCGGTACTGTCTCCTCCGATGAGGAAGCAAAGGCGCTGGCGAAGGAGCACCATATCGAGTTTGAGGATCGCCACAAGAAGGGGGATATCCTCAACCTGTTCTTTGAGAAATACTGCGAGGAGAAGCTGATCCAGCCGACCTTTGTGATGAATCATCCGGTGGAGATTTCGCCGCTGGCGAAAAAGTGCCCGGAGAATCCGGATTATACGGAGCGGTTCGAGCTGTTTATCGTGGGCAGGGAGCACGCGAACGCGTTCTCCGAGTTGAACGATCCGATCGACCAGCGTGAACGCTTCGAGCGTCAGGCCGCCCTTAAGGCCGCCGGAGACGACGAGGCGTGCGACGTGGACGAGGATTTCCTGACCGCGCTCGAATACGGAATGCCGCCCACAGGCGGTCTTGGCATTGGGATCGATCGTCTGGTGATGCTGCTCACCGACAGCCAGGCTATCCGTGACGTGCTGCTTTTCCCGACAATGAAGCCCTTGAAGGATGCAAATGTGGGAAATGATGTAGTAAATAATACTTCTGAAGCCGTCTCAAATGATGGTAAAGCGGAGCCGGAGAAAATCGACTTTTCTAAGGTGGAAATTGAGCCGCTGTTCAAGGATTTCGTGGATTTTGAGACCTTCTCCAAATCTGATTTCAGAGCGGTCAAGGTGCTTGCCTGCGAAGCCGTACCGAAATCCAAGAAGCTCCTGAAATTCACTTTGGATGATGGAACAGGCGAAAACAGGACGATTTTAAGCGGTATTCACGCCTATTATGAGCCGGAACAGCTTGTAGGAAAGACGTGCATTGCGATCGTAAATCTTCCGCCAAGACCGATGATGGGAATCGACTCCTGCGGTATGCTGATTAGTGCAGTACACCACGAGGAAGGCGAAGAAAAGCTCCATCTTCTGATGGTGGACGACCATATTCCAGCGGGCGCGAAGCTCTACTAAAACGAGGCGCAGTTTTATTGTTGGATTAGTGAAAAAAGTATCCAGCGATAAAATCACATAATTCACAAAATGATCGGGCAGTCCCATAACGGGATTGCCCGTTTTTAAAATCGGAAATTACAAGGAAAAGCGAGCCCCGCGATCCTCATTGTACGACGCTTTATTTTACGGATTGCGCACCTATCGGGCGTTGTATCAGAATAGAGACACTTTCGGGAATATGAGAACCGGGGAAATACACGCAGAAATCCCCATATTATCGCGATTTTTGTGGATGTTAGCTTGACTTTTGGCCGGGAATCCCGTACAATAAAAGTGCGTCCAGACTGAACGGCTGCGGGTAACGCCCGAAAGGGCCTATCCGAGGAAAGTCCGAGCTCCAGAGGGCAGGGATAACGGCTAACGGCCGCCGGGGGCGACCCCAGGGAAAGTGCAACAGAGATATACCGCCATCACGTATGGTAAGGGTGGAAAGGCGAGGTAAGAGCTCACCAGCGCGCGGGGAACTGCGCGGCTCTGCAAACCCTATCCGGAGCAACACCGTGGAGGGACATTATGCGCCGGCCCGGCGCGTCCTGTGGAGGTGGCATCGAGCTGGGACGGCAACGCCCAGCCAAGATAGATGGTCGTTCACGACAGAACTCGGCTTACAGGTCTGAACGCTCTTTTGGAAAATACGCCGTGCAAGTCTCCTTGTGCGGCGTTTAAGGTAATATCGTACAATTTATGTAAAGCGGTATTCGTCAAAATCATCACACCCGCGGTGGGCAGAACGCGCACGCGTCGTACCTCCGCCATGCCCGGCAATAGACCGGACTGAGATGCCCGCGCTGAGGGTATTCTGTACACTATATTACACATTTCCACATACCGCCATTTGATTCTCTTTGAGAATGAAATGTTTTTTAACAGCTTTTTGGGAACCATTTTGGTGTGCTGAAAAAGGCATAGTTATCTGAAAATCCCGACGAAGCCCGTCAGGCAGAATTGTGCGGCATTGCCTGAAAATTTATATTTTGGAGGGGTTCAGAATGAAAAAACTGCGGACAGGAATCAGTATTCTGCTTTCCCTGCTGCTCCTCTGCGGTATGCTTGTGCCCGGAGCGGCGGTTTTTGCGGAGACACAGTACGGCACGCTGACCATGGATACGGTCAGCTACACCATGGCGCCGGGGGACATTTATGATTTCCGGGCCAAGGTGGAGGGCGGCGATCTCCGTCAGGAGGAGGTTGTGGTATCGGATTCCCGCACAGGCAGCATCGTGAAGCTGGCCCGTGTGCCGGGGACGGACAAGTACCGTATTACAGCGGTGAACGAGGGTGTGTGCTGGGTAATTGCGGAAGCGCGCGGCACACACGCCAGTATCCGCGTGGAGGTCAAAAAGGGCGTCAAGGCCCACGGGGAATCCACGCGATCCATCACGATGATTCCGATCGGAACCACGGGAAATACAGGCAATACGACCGGCCAGCAGACCTTGCAGGGCACGCAGGAAATCAGCATTTCTCTTGACAGAGAGAGCCGGGAAAAAGTTGAGTCGGGCGATTTCCTCTCTGGCGGTGTTGGGTATAGGGACTCCCTGCGTGTTGTGACAAGCCCATCCGACTGCAAGGTTTCGGTAACCGCTACTTACCCGCTGATGTATGAAAAGGTAGGCTCCGAGTATTATTTCGAGATGGACGCCGCACCGGCCGTCGATATGAAGATTATCTTCACGGCAGAAAAGGACGGATCGAAAAAGACATGTGTGGTAAATGTCCCCGCTGCGCCGTTCCGCGACAGAACGGACAATGATGACGATGATGAGGGCGAGGATGACGATAACGACAGCCAGGAGAAACAGGAGAAGGATCCCGAACCCGTAAAGCAGAACCCGGCAGAGGAACAGCCGCAGGAGGAGCCTGAGGAGAAAAAGCCCGAGGCAACCCAGGCGGAACTGGACGCGCTTGCCGACGAGGTGTTCGAGCTGACGAACGAGGAACGCAAAAAAGCAGGACTGCGTCCGCTCAACCGCCGCTACGACGTGGAGGAGTGCGCGATGATCCGCGCTGAGGAAATCAGCGAGGAATTCAGCTATCTGCGCCCGAACGGCAGGTATGCCGACTCCGTACTGGATATGCAGTATACTCTGACCAGCGAGAATATCGCCCGCGGGCAGACGTCCCCTGAAGCCGTGATGAATAGCTGGATGAATTCGGCCGGATACAGGAGCAACATCCTTGATTCGTCGTTCGCCGGGATGGGCGTCGGCGTATACAAGACGGGCGGCACGTATTACTGGGTACAGATCTTCCTCACCGACAGCGACGATGTGGCACAGTGGGAAAAGGAGCAGGAAGAAGAAGCCAACAAGACGATCGATACAGACGCTCTTGCAGATGAAATCTTCGAGCTGATAAACGACGAACGCGAGGCGGCTGGGCTTTCCCCGCTCAAGCGCAGCGCGCAGGTAGAAGCGGGCGCGCAGATCCGTGCGAAGGAGATCGTCGGAAACCTGTCCCACACCCGTCCGAACGGCGAGAAGTACAAAACAGCCGTCACGGGGCTGCACCATTATAAATCCGGCGAAAATATCCTCAGGGGGTCAACCTCCCACAGTGCGGAGGAATTGGTGCAGTCGTGGATGGATTCCTCCGGGCATCGCGCGAACATCCTTACCGCTGATTTTGAACTGACAGGCATCGGCGTCTATCAGGATGGCAGGGACATCTACTGCGCACAGATTTTCTGGACAGAATAAAATCTTTCCCCGCAAGGGGATAGAATAGGAAAAGGCACGTCGAAACCGGCGTGCCTTTTCTGCTGCGCTCTCCCGCCGGATGCAATAGCGGCGGGAAAATGGGGATTCTTTCAAAAAGCGGGGATTTATTGTTCCAGATCGAATTCCCAGAAAGCGATCGACTTTCTGTCATAGGTATAGGTGACATACAGCTTTGTGCCGCTGCAAACAACGCAGGGATAAGAATATTCGCCCGGGATATTCTCAAGCACGGCGCTTTCTGTCCAGGTCTGCCCGTTGTCTGCGGATACCTGAAGGGTGAGCGGCGTCCGCGGCCCCCAGTTTTCCGCTACGGGATTGGAACAGAGTACCAGCGTCCCGTCCGCACATTTGGCGGCGTCAATCCCGCTGTTGTTATTGGGGAGCGCCGTTTGGTACGCGTCGGACCACGTCTTTCCATAATCCCTGGAGTCCGCGCGGTATATCGATCCTTCCGAGCTGCGCAGGAGCATATGCACCGTTCCCGGTTCCGATTCCCAGAGCGTCGGCTGGATAATGCCGCGCCCGTAAAACGACTGGTCGGATACCTGAATCCCGCTGTCCGGGGCCGTATTGCCGCCCTGATACGGCGCGCTGATGGTAATAGCCCTGCTGAGATTCCATGTTTCGCCGCCGTCGCAGGAGGAATCCGCATACGATTTCCAGATACCGTCCTCCGTGGATGTGCCGGCCAGCATGGCTCCGTTGCTGAGCGTCAGGACTTTACACCGCACAGGCCCCCTGCTGATATCGCCGGGAACCAGTTCGCGGCAGTCGCTCCAGGTGGCCCCATTATCCCTCGACGTGCGCACATGGGTGCTCCATTTTTTGATGCTTTTTCCCACCTTGTAAAAGAGCAGGATCACCCCGTCGTCCCTCTGGTAAATTACCGGGTTCCAGTGCGGCGCTTCCGCGTCGCGGGCCGTCAGCACCGGATCTTCCCAGCGGCCGTCGATCCTTCTTGCCGTCCAGATGGAGACGTCGTCGCTTCCCTCCTTTTCTCCCGCGAACCACGCCGCCAGCAGGGAGCCGTCCGCCAGACAGCACAGGTTGGACGCGTGACATGCAGGAAACGGCGCTTTTTCGATCTCGAAGATCAATTCCTTTTTCCCGTTTGCAAATTTCATAAAATCCTCCCGTACTCCGTTATGTAAACGGACTTTGATTTAAGTATATTGTAGCTGAGAAGCTTCCGTTTTTCAACCCGCATAGGCTGACATTTTTAGCTGGCGGGATACAGGAGCAAAGCAGAACAGGCACGCCGGTTTCAGCGTGCCTGTTCCTTATCAAAAACCTAAAAGTTTTGCTCAAGCTTTTTCAAAAGCTTGCGAAGGGAGGGTTTGGGAGGGGCGAGGAGCCCCTCTCAAAACATTACGCGAAGTACGCGGCGATTTCCTGCATCCGCTGGGACTGCGCCACATGGAACGGACAGCGCGAATCGCAATGGCCGCAGGAGACGCAGTCGGAAGCCTTTTTGGCGAGGTTCTGGTAATGATCCCTTGCCAGAGCGTCCCCGGCGAGAGACAGATCGTAATACTTGTTGATCAGGCCGATATCCAGCCCGGCCGGGCACGGCTGGCAGTGGTTGCAGTAGACGCACACCCCGGACGCCTCCGGCGGGGCGAAGCTGCCGATCACCGAGTAATCCTTTTCTTCCGCGGATGCGTCCAGGAAGCCCAGCAGCCGCTTGAGATCCTCCCTGTTCCGGACGCCCGGCAGGACCGTCAGCACGCCGGGCTTGTCGAGCGCGTACTGGATGCACTGGTATTCCGTGAGGGCCTGCCGGAACGGCGAGGTTTTCGCGTCCAGAAGCTGCCCGCCACTGAACGGCTTCATCACGGAGATCCCCACGCCCTCCGACTCGCAGCGTCGGTACAGCTCGGCGCGCTCGTCCAGACTGCCGATCGCAAATTCCCCGCCGCTCTGGTAATCGTAGGCCGGGTTGATGCTGAACATCAGCATATCGATCAGGCCCATGTCGAGCACCTTCTGCGCAACGATCGGCGTGTGCGTCGAGAGGCCGATGTGCCGCACAGTCCCGTCCTTTTTCAGCCGGCGGAGGTGATCCAGCGTGCCCTCCCGCTCCGCCGTCTCAAGGTCGGAAAGCTCGTCGATGCAGTGCAGGAAGCCAAAATCGATGTAATCCGTTTGCAGCGCCTTGAGCTGCCAGTCCACAGAACGCTTGATTTCGTCCAGCTTGAGCGTCCAGCCGTATTTGCCGGTGCGGTAATCCGCGCCGAAATGCACCTGGAAATATACCTTGTCCCGGCATCCGGCGGTGACGGCTCCATAGGCCGGGAACGGCGCCGCGTCGCCGGCAGCCATGTCGAAATAGTTGATCCCGTTTTCGATCGCCAGCTCTATCGTTTTTTCCGCCTCGGAGGTGTCGCCGAGCGAGCTGTTCCCCAGACCGATCACACTGATCTGTTCTGTGCCCTTGGGGAGCTTCCTGTATTCCATATGGATCTTACTCCTTTCCTGAAACAACGCCGCGCAATTCC
Source organism: Candidatus Gallacutalibacter pullicola (assembly GCA_018712265.1). Lineage (GTDB taxonomy): Bacteria > Bacillota > Clostridia > Oscillospirales > Acutalibacteraceae > Gallacutalibacter > Gallacutalibacter pullicola. The sequence continues at coordinate 10,856 of DVHF01000005.1, read as the reverse complement.
TGCCGAAAGCCGGGGGAACTGCGCGGCGGCTGTGTAAAATTATGCGCCGAGCATCTTTGTGAAATCGGCCATGGCCTCGGAGATCTTGATCTGCTGCGGGCAGACAGCCTCACAGCTGCGGCAGCCGATGCACGCGCTGGGCTGCTTGTCCTTCGGGACAGCCATCAGGGCCATCGGCGCGAGGAAGCCGCCGCCCGTGACGCAGTGCTCATTGTACAGGCTGAGCAGGGAGGGGATGTCCAGACCCTGCGGGCAGTGGCTGGTGCAGTAATGGCAGGCCGTGCAGGGCAGGGCCTTGCTGTTCACCATTTTGTCCGCGATGGCGAGCAGCGCGTCCATTTCCTCCTTGCTGAGGGGCTTGTCCTCCTCAAAGGTGCGGATGTTGTCCTGAAGCTGCTCCATGTTCGACATACCGGAGAGCGTCACCACAACCTCCGGGATGCTTTGCAGGAACCGGAACGCCCACGCCGGGATCCCCTCGTGCGGACGCAGCGCGCGGAGCGCGGCCTCGTCGTCAGCCGCCAGGGACGCGAGCTTTCCGCCGCGCAGCGGCTCCATCACCCACACCGGGATGTTGTATTCCTTGAGCAGCTCGATTTTCTTCTTGGCGTCCTGAAACTCCCAGTCCATATAGTTCAGCTGGATCTGGCAGAACTCCATATCCTTGCCGTACGCCTCGAGGAACCGCTTCATGACCGGATACGCGCCGTGCGCCGAGAATCCCAGATGGCGGATGCGCCCGGCCTTTTTCTGCTCGATGAGGTAATCGTAGGTGCCGTATTCCGGATTCAGATAAGCGTCGATATTCATCTCGCAGACGTTGTGGAACAGGTAGAAGTCAAAATAAGAAACGCCGCATTTTTCGAGCTGCTTTTCAAAAATTTCCTTTACCTTGCCCATATTGGAAAGATCGTAGCCGGGGAACTTGTCCGCCAGATAGAAGCTTTCGCGCGGATGCTTTTTCAGAGCGCCGCCCAGAGCGGTTTCCGAATTGCCGTTGTGATAGCCCCATGCGGTATCGTAATAATTCACGCCGTGCTCCATGGCATAATCGACCATAGCCTGTACTGCGGCGGTATCTACCTCGGCATCATTTCCGCCGACGGTGGGCAGACGCATCGCGCCCATGCCGAGAGCCGACAGCTTGAGATCCTGAAAATTTCTGTAAATCATGATGTTACGCTCCCTTCAATCGTGCAGCTGTTACTGTGTTTGATTTTACTATAACACATGGAGTGCACTCCAGGTCAAGGGGATAGACAAAAAAATTACAGCAGTCCCGTTTTGACGGTCCTGCCGATCTTTTCGGTTCCTTTGAAGGCGTTATATTACCCGATTTCCGGGTATGCTTTACCTCAAAGTCAGGTAATTTTTTCCTGTATGTATGGTATAATGTCAGCAGAGTATTATAAACGCGGGCACCTAAGCCCAATCAACCATCTAGTCGAGCGGAGGTACGACGCCTGCGCGATCTGCTCACCGCAGGTGTGGTATAATATCCGCAGGCAGGCCGCAACGCGGGCAACTATTCACTATTCACTTTTCATTCTTCACTTAATTTTGGGGGGATTTTTAATGGAAGATATTCCATACAGCGTATTAAAAGAGGATGAACGTACCTTTCGGATTATGACGCTCCGCGATCAATATGGAAATACATTTCAGTCTATCGGAAAGGAATATGGAATTTCAGTGGCAAGGGTGGTGCAGATATACCATAGGACGAAGATCAGGCAGGCACGCCTGTACATCAACCATATTTCTATCGTGCTTGGATACGAAGATACCTCAAAGATCAGAAAGGTCTATGAGCAGGCGTACAACTGGTATCAGGAACGCGAATATGCCTGCGCGTATCTCGAAAAGCAGTATAAGGATATCCTGGATGAATACAGGTGCGGAGAACCGGGAATGCCGCAGTGGTTTATGAAAAGTATGCCGCCGCTGCGCTCGGAGCTGGGGAAAAAGGCGATCGCCCGTCTGATTGAAATGCGGGAAAATAAAAAAATGTCCTTTGCCGCAATAGCAAAGGAACTGCGCATCACGCCGTCAAAGGCGCGGCATACATATGAGTCGTTCTATCACCAGAAGGTGGTGGAGATCATAAAGGATTTGCAGGAAAAAGAGGGGAACTGTCGGGAAAAGACGGATATCTGGGAACGATACTTCAAAGGGACGGTATCCGCCAAACGTCTCTACGAGGAACTCGTCAGCGGCAAGCGGTGACGCGCACAGCAAGCCCGTTCAGGCCGGGGGACGGGGAACCCCTCGCTAGGGTTCCCCACGCCCAAACAATCCACCGGATTGTTTGAGCTCCCCTCCTGAGCTTTCTGACGGCTAAAGTGTTCCGCGTCCTGCGGGACGCGGCCAAAGGCTCCGCCTTTGGAATCCGCAAGCTTTTGAAAAAGCTTGAGCAAAACTTTTATCGCCTACGGCATTCCCACAGGGAGCGTTGCGAAGAAAGGAAAACTTTCCACGCGACAATGAGCCAAAGCGAATCACTGTTTCCGCGCAGCGTCAGCGGAGCGCGACGCGATCTGCCGACCGCAGGTCCGCGACGCGATCTACGTGCAGGCTTAGCCTGCCCTGCTTACTCGGCGTACTTGTCGTCGTCGTTCCACGCGTACATCTTGCGCAGCTCCTTGCCGACGCTCTCCAGCTCGTGAGAAGCCTCGATCCGGCGGCAGGCGTTGAAGTGTGCGCGGCCATTCTTGTTCTCAGCGATCCACTTGGAAGCAAACGTGCCGTCCTGAATCTCGCCGAGAACCTTCTTCATTTCCTTCTTGGTCTCGTCGGTGATGATGCGCTTGCCGATCTCGTAGTCGCCGAACTCAGCGGTGTCGGAGATGGAATAACGCATCATGGAGAAGCCGCCCTTGTAGATCAGGTCGACGATCAGCTTCATCTCGTGGATGCACTCGAAGTAAGCGTTCTCCGGCGCATAGCCAGCCTCCACCAGCGTCTCAAAGCCGGCCTTCATCAGGGCGGTTACGCCGCCGCAGAGCACGCACTGCTCGCCGAACAGGTCGGTTTCGGTCTCGATCTGGAAGGTTGTCTCCATGATAGCCGCACGCGCGCCGCCGATGCCTGCGCCGTAAGCCAGAGCGATGTCAAGGCAGTGACCGGTGACATCCTGATACACGGCTACGAGGCACGGCGTGCCCTTGCCCTCAACGAACTCGCTGCGGACAGTGTGGCCCGGAGCCTTCGGCGCGATCATGAACACATCGACATCCTTCGGCGGCTTGATCTGGCCGAAATGGATGTTGAAGCCGTGCGCGAACGCAATCGCCTTGCCCTCGGTGAGGTTCGGCTCGATGTCCTTCTTATACATATCCGCCTGGCGCTCGTCCGGAATGAGGATCATGATGATGTCGGCGGCCTTGGTGGCGTCGGCAACGTTCATAACCTTCAGGCCGTGGCTTTCCGCCTTGGCGCGGCTCTTGCTGCCCTCATACAGGCCGACAATAACGTCCACACCGCTGTCCTTGAGGTTGAGCGCATGGGCGTGGCCCTGGCTGCCGTAACCGATGACGGCGACGGTTTTGCCCTTGAGCAGATTGATGTCACAATCAGCCTGATAATAGATTTTCGGCATTTTGAATTCCTCCTGAGTAAGAAAGTTTATAGATTCACGCTGAAACGGGGGAATCGTTTTTAGGCGGGATCAGCCATTCCAGTGTGTTTCAAACAGGATCTATTTTTTGTTGACAGCTGTGATATTCGCGCCCTTTTCGACGGCGATTGTACCGGTGCGGACAATCTCCTTGATGCCGAAAGGACGCACAAGCGTGATGAGCGTCTCGATGCGGTCGGGGGAATCGGCGCATTGGAGCGTCAGGGAGGATACGGAGACGTCCACGATTTTGGCGAACATCAATTCCGCGATCTTCATGACCTCGAACCGCTCTTTTTGATTGCAGTTTACCTTGATCAGAGCAAGCTCGCTGCTGATAAAATCGCCCGTTTCGTTGAGGTTCTTCACCTTGATGACGGGAATGACTTTGTTGAGCTGCTTTTCCACCTGCTCGAGGATATATTCATCGCCGTTGACGACGATAGTCATGCGGGAGATTTCCGGGTCCTCCGTCACGCCGACGGCAAGGCTGTCGATGTTGAAGCCGCGCCGGGAGAACAGCCCCGATACTTTCGACAGGACACCGGGCTGGTTTTCCACCAGAACAGAAAGCGTGTATTTCATGCCCGTCCCTCCTTTAAATGGTCGGCGCGTCCGGATCTACCCGGCACGCGAGCACAAACGGCTTTTTGCTGGCGAGCATTTTCGCGGCAAGCTCCTTGGCCTGCGCGTTGCTCTCCGCCATAGCCGCGTCCAGCCCGTAGGCCTGCGCGATTTTTACCACATCGGGACTGCCGTCGAGCAGCGTGGCAGCGTGGCGGCCGCCGTACTGCTTGTCCTGCACCTCGCGCACCATGCCCAGGCGGTTGTTCACCATCACAATCAGTTTGACGTCGATGTTGTTTTGGCAGAGCGTCCCCAGCTCGCACATGCACATCTGGAACGAGCCGTCGCCGCACACGGCCACCACCTGGCGGTGGGGCTTTGCCAGCTTCGCGCCCAGCGCCGCGGGCAGCGAATAACCCATTGTGCCCAGACCGCCCGAGGTCAGGAACCTGCCCTCCTTGACGTTGAAGTTGTTCGACGCCCAGATCTGGTTCTGCCCGACATCCGCCACAAGGATGGCGTTTTCATCCATCAGGCTGGAGAGGTCGCGGATGAAAAGACGCGGCTCCACGGAATCCTCCAGCGGCTCCCCGCGCAGGACGTATTCGGATTTCCAGCGCAGAACGTCGTCGATCCATTCCTGCGGGACGTTCTTTTTCTGGATCTTTTCCGCAAGCTCGCGCAGGATCGTTTTAATATCGCCGACGATCGGGATGTTGACGGGCATATTCTTGCCGATTTCGGCGGGGTCGATGTCGATGTGGATCACGGTTGCCTTTTCGGCCACCTGTTCCGGCGCGGAAATAGCGCGGTCGCCCACGCGCGCACCGCACAGGATGACGAGATCGGCCTCGTGCATGGCGCGGTTGGCGTTCTTGTGGCCGTAGGAGCCGATCATCCCCAGATGCAGATCGCTGTCCATCGGGATGACGCCCAGCCCCATCATAGTGGAGACGATCGGGATCCCGCTGTGCTCCGCGAACGCGATCATCTCCTCGCGCGCGCCGGAGAGCACAACGCCGCCGCCGCAGCAGATCAGCGGGCGCTTTGCGGATGCGATCGCCTCCAGAGCCTTTTTGATCTGGAGCGGATGGCCCTGTACGCGCGGTTTGTAGCCGATGATTTCGGCCTTTTCCGGATAAACGAATTCCGGGATCTCGTTTTTCTGAATATCGGAGGGCACGTCGATCAGCACAGGACCGGGACGGCCCGTGGACGCGATGTGGAACGCCTCCTTAAAGATCCGCGGCAGATCCGCGGTGTTTTTGACAAGGTAGCTGTGCTTTGTAAAGGGCTCGCACGCGCCGGTGATATCGGCCTCCTGGAACACGTCGCGCCCGAGCTGCTCAGAATCGACCTGCCCGGTGATGGCGACCATCGGGATGGAGTCCATATACGCGGTTGCAATCCCGGTGATGAGATTGGTCGCGCCGGGGCCGGAGGTAGCGATGCACACGCCGGGTTTGCCGCAGGAACGGGCGTATCCGTTGGCCATGTGTGCGGCGTTCTGCTCCTCGCGCACAAGGATGTGTTTGATTTCGGACTGGTAAAGCATATCGTAGAAAGGGCAGATGGCTGCGCCCGGATACCCGAAGGTGATGGTAACGCCTTCCTTTTCCAGACACTTCACCATGATTTCAGCACCGCTGATCAAAGGGAGTCCCTCCTTCATACCAAGTGAAAGATTTCTGAATTGAGTATTTATTTTATTATTATACCTATTTCTGCAAATACAGTCAAGGCAGGCAGTCTATGCGGAAATGTCCGTTCGTGCGCTCTGTCGGGAAACGGAACCGCTTTCCGCAGCGGCCGGCACCCGCGCAGTCCCCCGCAAAAATCACGTGCCGGTACGGAAAGCCGGAAAATGCTGCCTGATCAATGGTACAGCAGGGAGGCTGTGTATGCAGCCTATATGCAGGAAATGGATCGTGTTCCTGCATTTTTTCATAATACCACATTTTTTGTCAGAAGAAAAGAATTTTTCTTCTAAAATTATATGCGGTGGAGACAGAAGAAAATGGTAAAAATGAAAGCCGCCGTATGGGTGAATACCATAGCGGCGGCTTTTGCCCCGGGGATAGGGTGAAGTCTCACCGGCGCCGGAGTTTTTTTCTGAGGGATACAGGCTGTCCGCCCATGTCCGGGAGAGCGGCTGTTCAGCGGTTTCTGTACTGACGGAGATTCACAGCGCCCGCAGCGGCCGCCAGCAGAAAGACGCTTCCGCCCACAATAAACGGCAGCGTAGGGGAAAGCTCGTAAAAGACGCCGGCGCTCAGGGAACCGGCAATCATGCCCATCGAACGCGAGGAGGTGAACACCCCGGAGAATACGCCGTTCGATGCGCCGCTGTTCTTCACCATCAGCACCTGCTGGATCGGCAGGTACATCGAATTGAACACATAGAAAATAAGGTTCACCGCGATGAACGGCGCAATGGCGCGGATCAGGGAGGCCGACAGCATCAGCACGCCCGCGCAGGCCAGCACCGGGATGATCGATTTCCGGCAGTCGGTGCGGCGCACCAGCCAGTTGTTCAGCGTGAAATTCACAATCAGGCCCATGATGCCGCTCGCGGCGTAGATCAGGCCGTTATAGGAGGTGGGGAAGCCGAATTGATCGCGGATATAATAGTTGAAGGAGTTATCGTAGGCCGTGGTGGAGAAGCACGAGGCGAACACCATCACCAGGAATACCGCCATCGCGGGGGTGATCAGCTTGCCTGCCCGGAGAAAGCTGGCGAACGGGTTGGCAGCTTCCCGCAGGTTTACCGTCTGCTTTTGGTAATTCTCTCCGTCCTTCATCAGCAGGAGGAACAGCAGTCCTGTGGAGATAAGCACCAGGATCTGCCCGATAATCGATACGTACACGGAGATATCGCCCAGCACGCCGCCCACCAGATAGCCGCAGGAGGTGCCCGCCATCGTCAGCGCGGCATAGTATGTCATATTGCGGCTGCACACATTTTCTTCAGAGATGTCCGCCACATACGCCATGAAGCTCACCAGATACCCGCCCGAGAACGCGCCCGCGAACATCCGGGCAAAAATCAGCATGGGGATATTGGAGGAGAACAGAAAAAATACCTGGCCGAGCGCATATCCGAACGTGGTGATCCCTATCGTTTTGACGCGCCCGATGGAATCCCCCACTGAGCCCCAGAAAGGGCACAGCAGGAAATTTGTCAGCGACATGGCTGCAAACGCCACGCCGAACATATAATTGGGCATACCCAGGCTCTGCAAAAATGCGGGCGTCACCGGATGCGCCATATTGGAAGCCATCGTCTGAAAGAACATGAGGGTGAGGAAGAGCCAGATAGAAGCCTTTCTCATGGGGTCCTCCTTATTTCTCCGTCAGGCGGACAAGCACACCCTTGAGGAAATCGTAAAACCGCCCAAAGGATGCCAGATCCAGCGTCTCATCCGGCGTATGTGCGCCGTCAGCTTCCGGACCCATCGATACGATGTCGAGCTCCGGGCGCTTTTCCTTGAACAGGCCGCACTCCAGACCGCCGTGGATAGCAGCCATCTGCAGTTCTTTTCCGGTCTGCTCCTGATATACCTCCGCGCACAGATCGCGCAGCGGCGAGACGGGCGTATAGCCCCACGCGGGATAGCCCGCGCCGTCGGAAACGCGCAGACCCAGCAGTGCGCCGAGCATCCGCAGGCGGTCCGCCAGATAGGCAAGCTCCGTTGCGGACGAGCTGCGCAGCGAGCACACCAGATGGATCCCGTCCGCATTGGTGGCGATCGTGCCGACGTTCATGGAGGTGGTCACAGCGTTCAGGGCAAGATTGCGCGTCATAACGCCGCACGGCAGCAGGAACAGCAGCTTCATCATGGTGTCGCTGTCCGCGCGGGACATCATGCGGTCCGCCTCCGCGGGGGAAATACGCACGCACACGCCCGGATCGCTTCCCTGAAGCTCCGTTTGGAAATCGGCCTCCAGCTTTTGTACCGCGGAGACCGCCGCACCGGCGTCAGCCTCCGGCAGCGCGATCACAGCCGTGCATTCCTGCGGGATGGCGTTGTCCTTGGAGCCGCCCGAGAGCGTGACAAGGTTCCAGGCGCAGGGAAGGCCGTGCAGGACGCGGCCCATCAGCTTGTTGGCGTTGCCGTGTTCCTTGTCGATCATGGTGCCGGAATGGCCGCCCAGCAGCCCGCATACCTTGATCTCCAGAATTTTTCCGGAAGCAGGCTCATAGGCGGGGGAGAGATCAAAATCCATGCGCAGTCCGCCGGCGGATCCGGCGACAACCATTCCCTCCGGACCGCCGTCGAGGTTGATCAGGCGGTTGGCGGAGAAGCAGCTCAGATCAGCCGCCTGCGCGCCGCACAGGCCCGTCTCCTCCTGCGTGGTGAACAGACATTCAATGGGGGGATGCGGGAAGTCGTCCCGCGCCAGCATGGCGAGCATCAGCGCCACAGCCACGCCGTTATCCGCGCCGAGCGTCGTGCGGTCCGCGTGCAGCAGGCCGTTGTCCACAATCAGGGTGAGGGGATCCTTCTCAAAATCGTGAGCGGAATCCTCCGTTTTGGCGCATACCATATCGGTGTGGCCCTGAAGCAGCACCGCCGGCAGCTCCTCCATGCCCTTGCTGCCCGGCTTTTTCATATAGACATTATGGATGTCGTCTGTTTTCGCCCACAGGCCGTGTTCCTTCGCGAAGTCCAGCAGATACTGCGCAATTCCCGCTTCATTGCCGGAGCCGTGCGGGATCCTCGTCAGATCCTCGAAATACCGGAGCGCGTCCTCCGGATAAATCCCTTTCGTTTTGTATTCCATACCGTTGACCTCCACCTTTTATTTCTCGTTTCCGGGACAATCCCCGCATACATCATGTATTTCAGGAGATACGGCGTTCTGCATTTCCGCAAAGCCCCGGCAATCATTTCCACATTCAATATATCACCCGCCTGCGAGAAAGTCAACCTTGTGCGCGCTTTCCCGCAGGCCGTCAGTGGGAGAGTATCTCCCGGGACGCCCGGATTATGCGTGCGCGGCCTGTTCCTCCCGCTCTCTGCGGCAAAGCTCGCGCCAGATGGTCAGCAGCATGGTGATAAAGCACGCGCCGCCGCCGATAAAATTCGAGATCGGTTCCGCGATAAACACGCCCGTTACACCGAGATTCCAGCAGTACGGCAGGATCAACGTCAGCGGTATGACGATGAACGCCTTGCGCAGCAGGGAGAAGAATACGGCCTGCCGCGATCTGCCGAGCGCCACCGCCGCCGACTGCCCGGCAGACTGTCCGGCCATCATAAAGAATCCGAAAAAGTATAGGTGCATCGACGGCACACAGGCCGCGATCAGCTCGGGATCCTCGTTGAAAAGCCGGATGAAGAATTCCGGAAACAGCAGCAAAATCAACCAGATCACCGCCAGTATGGCAAAGCAGGCAATCGACGTAAAGCGGATCCCCTCCCGCACGCGGCGGTACAGCTTGGCGCCGTAATTATATCCCATCACCGGCTGGGCCGCGCTCGTCAGGCCGCTGACCGGGACGTTTGCGATCTCCCGAATCGAGTTGATGACCGTCATCACGCCGACATACAGATCGCCGCCGAAGGTTTGCAGGGTTGCGTTGCATACCACCTGCACGCCGCTGTTTGTCACGGCCATGATGAAGCCGGAAAAACCGAGGAATACAATATCCTTGACAAGCTTTGCCTGCAAGCGCATCCGGCTGCGGCGGATCCGGAAAGTGACCCTTTTCCCGGTCAGAAACAGCACCGCCCATGCCGCCGAGACAAGCTGTGAAATGACGGTTGCAATCGCCGCGCCCTGTACGCCCATATTCAGGACGAAAATGAAGATGGGATCCAGCACGATATTCAGCACTGCGCCGATCAGGACCGTCAGCATTCCCATGCGCGCAAACCCCTGCGCGTTGATAAAATTATTCATGCCCAGACTGATCATGACGAATACGCTGCCGCAGATATAGATACTCAGATATCCGTCCGCGTACGGAAAGGTCACGTCGCTGGCGCCGAACAGATAGAGCAAGGGGCGCTTGATCAGCAGGACGATAACGGTCAGAGCGATCCCGGTCCCGATCAGCAGGACGAAGGAATTGGAAATGATCGTTTCCGCGTGATCTCTGTTGCCGCGTCCCCATGCGATCGAGAACAGCGGCGCGCCCCCGCCGCCAAACAGATTCGCGAACGCCGTGACGATACAGATAATCGGGAATGTGATCCCGACTCCGGTCAGCGCATTTGCCGCCGCATCCGGGATATGGCCTATGTACATCCTGTCCACTACATTATAAAGGACGTTAATCAATTGTGCGAAAATCATCGGCCCCGCCAGCCGCAGGATATTTCCGGAGACGCTCCCTTTGGAAAAATCCCTCGTTTTGTTTGACTGCATTTCATAACCCCCTGTCGTTCTTTTTATTTTAGCACAGTAAATCGTTCATGGCAAATCCTGCCGGGATTTTGAAAGCGTCTTTATGCGCAGTGAAAAGGGGAATACTCAGGAGGACTCTGAAAAGACCATAATATTGCTGCATTCGTCTAAAAAGCGGCGTGTGTTCCAGTCACCCTTACAAAAAGTATTGCGGCGGATCCGTATCCCCGTATCCGCCGTTTTCAGCGAATTTTCCAGAGGTTTCAATTTTTCAGATACACTCCAAACGTACCGGACTATAAATTTCTGCAAAAAATTT
>DVHF01000070.1 GCA_018712265.1 Candidatus Gallacutalibacter pullicola | reverse complement strand
TTTATTACGGATGCAAAATCAATTTGATAAACTTTCTAAAGACGAGAGGTATATCTTGTTAAGTGCAGTAATGGACAATAAACTGGTTGGTTCCGTAATGGGGGTAGTCTGTCAAGAACTATACGGGAACTGTAAGCCATTTTTAGTTTTAGAAAATATGGTTGTCGATCAAAGTACAAGAAGAAAAGGCATCGGAAAATCTCTGCTCACCAGGCTTGAGGAAATTGCAAAATCCAGAGACTGCTCCCAAATAATCCTGGTTACCGAGTTAGAAAGGGTGGATGCTTGTTTATTTTATGAAGCATGCGGTTTTCAGACAAACAATAAAGGCTATAAGAAAAAACTGTAATAAGAAATAACCTCACGGCAGTTATATTCACTTTTTCATCGGTTGAATCTTCGGGTATCTATTTTGCAGCGTCAACACAGGCTGAGCCTGGACGCAATTCGCGTTCCAGGCTCAGATTTTTCTTTTGCCTCGCCACTCGCGTTTACAGCGGGTATCTTTTTGTCAACGCTTCTCAGTCCGAGTGTTCATATGAACACTCGGATTTTTTATTTGGCAAAGTGTCGTTATGAATATCACTACCAGTGGTAAGTTTCCACTTTCAAGCTGCATATCTCACTTTGTGAGGTGTGTTTTCTTTTTTTGTTAGCTTCGAAATAGATAGGTAAATTTATTCATGGCATAAATCTTCCTTACGCATTTTCAAAATTTTTTGCGACTTCATCAATAACTCCCATCGCGTTCAGGCTTCTGGGATAACCGATATAGGGCATACACTGCTCCACTACGCTGTACAGCTTTTCTTTTCCGTTGCCAACGCCGAAATTTCCCGCCGTATGGCCGCGGAGCTGATTTTCACAGCCGCCCTGGGCCAGCAGAAAACAGAACGTGATCATCTCCCGTTCCTGATCGTTGAGGCCAGTGCGGGTATAGTAATCGCCAAAGCAGTTGTCCGCAAGCCAGCGGTTGATATTCCGGCGCAGAGGCGGGCAATCCGTCTGACGCTTGGCCATCTCTTCTCCGAAAAGCGCCACCTGCTTTTCCAGTCCCTTTTCAAAGCGTGAATTTTCATCCGTTGTGCCCTGGGGCGGGAGCGGAAGCGTAATTCCGTACTGCTCCATAATTTGGTTGGTAGCTTCCAGGAAATCATGGACACGCCCAATTCCCAGGTAAGCCGTAGCCTGATAGATGGTCTCCTTGACAGAAACCGGATCAAGGCCGCTGTTCAGAACTGCATGCAGCATATGGCGGTATTCCCCCATGCCCTGACATCCCATCAGTGCAGACAGGATACAAAGCATCCGTTCCCTCTCTGTCAGCTTACTGGCGGCTGGGGCCTCCTGCTGCGAAAATGCGGCAGCGATTTTCACCCATTCGGGGTCTTTTGCCTCCAAATTGCTCGACGTGCCCTCAAACAAAGCAGACAGCTTCTCTTTTGTGTTTGTTTCCATGTGGTTTGCCTCCTTATCATTGATGAAACCTGATTTTGTCCTCTTTCCTGCGTAAAGCTTGCATCATGGAATTTTTCCTGTTATAATCAGGTGGAATCAATCGCTTGTTACTATCGATTATAAATTCCGATTGTTACAATCGGTCAAGAGGTTTTTCAAAAAAATTCTTGAATTTTTTATGAAGAAACAGGAGGCAGTCATGATTTATACCATGATGCAGGTATGCAGGGAAGCAGACCTGACCTATCAGGCTCTGAAGTTTTACTGCAACGAGGGGCTGATCCCTAATGTCAAGCGGGATAAAAATAACCGGCGCATTTTTGACGAAAAAGATTTGAAGTGGATCAAGGATCTTGTGTGCCTGAAGAAATGCGGCATGAGTATTCAGGAAATGAAAGAATATTTGGATTTATGCCTTGAGGGGCCGTCCACCATCCCGAAAAGGAAAGAAATGCTGACGCAGAAGCAGGCGGCGCTCCGCCAATCGATCCGGGAGCTGGAGGACAGCGTCGCCTATATCGATTGGAAGCAGAATTTTTATGATGAGGTGCTTTCCGGAAAACGTCCGTACATAAGCAATCTCATCCGAACGCAGGACTAGAACCTGTTTTACAGCCCAAAGGTTGTAAAGAAAAAGCCGAAATGATAAAATGAAAAGCGCAAAAAGGATGTGGCTGAAAAGTCAAAAGCGCCGGAAAATCCGCTGAAAAATGCTGGATATCGGGCGCGAATCTGCTCGCGATACTTTCCGGTATTGTGAGGGTGACTGGCGCAGTGGACGCCGTTTTTCAGGTAAATGCAACAGTGCCGAGAACTTTTCTGACATCCCTGCTATATGTACAAAAAATGCCATCCAGACGGATGGCATTTTTTCTATGAAATATTCAACTGCATAGTTACTGATCCGGCGCCGCTGTGCGGGAAAGACATCTTCCGACGAGCTCAAAGCTCCTCGAAGAAAAGGACTCCCTTTGTGCGGCGCACTACCCGGAGGATTTCATCGTGGCTGCGCTGGCCGGATCCCTTGAGCGTAATTATAAAATTGATTTCCTGATCGTCCGGGAGAATCTCCTGATCCAGCTGGAGGTTGCTCGGCTCAATATTGCATTCACGCAGCCCCCGGAGAAATTCTCCCAGCGTCACTTTTCGATCCAGCTCAATGTACAAATCGACTATCCGGGAGCTGTGCCGCAGGTGTATTTCCCACTTCTGCAAAATGGTCAGCACCAGAAAGATCGCAAGCCCGCCAATCAGCGCCACCTCATAAAGGCCGATCCCCAAGGCCAGACCGGCGCACGCCGCAGCCCAGAGACCCGCAGCCGTCGTCAGACCCTTGATCCGATTGCGGGGCGTCACAATAATAGTTCCGGCACCTAAAAAGCCTATCCCGCTGATCACCTGCGCGGCCATCCGGACGGGATCCCCTGTCTCGAACGCCTGATAAACGTATTGGTTTGTCACCATGACGATGCACGCGCCCATACACACCAGGATGTATGTCCGAAGTCCGGCCGGACGATTTTTCAAGCCGCGCTCCATCCCCAGGACACCGCCAAGGACAATCGACGCAATGATCCGAAGCATCGCCGATTCCACAGTCAATTCCCGAACAGCATCCATTCAAATCCAACTCCTTTCCGATCCACAGCCGGATCCCCTACCCTGATCCGGCCTATATGCCGCCCTGCGCCGGGGTTCTGTACGGCCCGCGATTTTGATGGAGCCTCATTGGGCTTTAGGACATCTCTGAAAAGCCCTCAATACCGTAAAATTCACCCGAAAAACGGCATCGCCCATTACCCTTGCAGGGCGAAGGTATCGCGGCGGATTTGCGCCTTGTATCTGCCGCTTTTCAGCGAATTTTCCAGCACCTTTGACGTTCCAAATATCCCGGCAAAATTACGGATGCTAAACAAAAACGGTCGTCCGGGCGCAAAATGGAGATTAGAGGCGCGGCAGGATCCGTTCAATCAGATCCGCAACAGCCCCCTCGTTGTTGCTGCACACGATATGATCGGCTGTCTCCCGCACCTCCGGCAGGGCATTCGCCGGCGCGGCGCTGATATCCGCCGTGCGCAGCAGCTCCATATCATTATAATAGTCGCCAATTGCCACCAATATGCGGCCGTCGAGCAGAGACGTATGCGATAATTCTTTCAGCGTGCTCCCCTTGCTGACGCCGAGCGGAAGCAGCTCAAAATACTGCGGACTGGAATAAACGGCCGAAGCGATGCCCTTGGTCTGAGACAGCACAAGCGGTTCGATCTCCCGAAGCTGCTCCGGCGTGCCCTGCATCAGGATTTTCAGCCACGGATCGGACACCTCCTCCAGCGGACGGAACACGCAGGGCTGGTGTGCCTGCACAAATTCCTGATTCGCCAGTTTTTCCGGCGAAATGAAGCAGATATCCTCGGTATCATATACCTGAATATTGATCGCCGGATATTCCGCCAGCAGCTGCTGCATCAGAGGAGTAAGGGCACGGCTGTCCAGGTTGTGCGTCAGGACATAGCGCCCTTCCTTATAGCTGTATGCCGCTGCCCCGTTATAGAAAATGCCTGGGCCGTTGATCGCCGCCCCCTTGAGGAAAGGTGCGGCATTTTTCGGGGTGCGTCCTGTACTGACGCAGAAAACGCCGCCGTTTGATGTAAAATATTCCAGAGCACGCAGATTGCGTTCCGATACTTTCGTATCATCGTTAAACAGCGTGCCATCCAAATCGCTGAACAATGCAAATTTCCGGTAATCCACAGCAGATTCCCCTTTCTGAAATAAAAGAGGGCTGCCGCCGGGAAAATCCCTCTGGACGGCAGCCCATGTAAAAACAAATTTAATTGGCGGCGGTTCAGCGCGCGAAATAAGCGTCGCGATACTTGGCAAGCTGCCACGGCCAGTCTGTCTGGAGGATATCCCCGCCTTTGCGGAGCACCTCGCCCCAGGACTTATCCGGATCGTCCAGCAGGGCAGCGTCGTCGTCCAGCCCTCCGAACAGGCGGATCCTGTCGGCTGCGCCGAGCTTGATCACGTTCACCCAGATATAGAGCCCCTGATCCTTGATGAAGCGGATATTTTCGTCTTGGAAGAGCTCGTCCTCCGGCGAAACGGCGATGATCTCCATGCCAACCATGTTGAGGTTCTGATAGCTCAGCGCCTTTTTCACATCGTCCATGGTTTTGACAATCGGCATATACATATATTTGCGCGGATATTTGTCAAGGAAATCGAGCTGTTCCGGCACGACGTGCGTCTTGATGATCGCCTGGTTGATCACATCGGGATATTTATCGAGGGCAGCGGTCAGCTGCGGAAGGATATCCCAGGCGCGGTCGATATTGAAGATCTCGCCGTGGCAGAAATACTTTACAATATCCTCGAATTTTTCGACATGGACGCCGCTCGGCTCTGCGATGCAGTTATTGTATACAAGGCTGTCAATCGTCGCGGAGGACATGGTTTTGATGTTTTCGCTGCGGCTCAGATTGCGCATTTCCGTTCCATCGTGGAACGCGTAAAGCACGCCGTCGGTGGAGCTTACAACGTCGCATTCAAACACATCGCCGCCCATTTCCAGGCACAAACGGCAGGACGGGATCGTATTTTCCACGATATTTCCGCCCCATGCGCCGCGGTGTACCGCAACGAGTGCTTTCTTCTCCTCAAACTTTTTGTTCAGATTTTGGTTGATTTCTTTGTAGCATTCTTTTCCAAACATTTATATTTCCCCTTCTCTTGTTCTTTCTGATCCCGCCGGATCCAGCGCAAACGCGCACCTGCGATGGGCAGATCGCGCCCGCTCCCTCCGGTCGCCCAGCAGGGTGCGCGATTGGGCTATAATGCCCGCGTTGCGGCCTGTGTAAAAACAGATCCCTGACCAGCCTGCCATCGCGACAGAGTACATTTTCTTATCGGAATTTCAGCGACCGAAGGGAGCAATCCGCGGTTTACGTCAAGGCTTAGCCTTGGCTTAGCCTTGAGTTAGCCTTGAGTTAGCCTTGAGTTAGCCTTGACGATCGAACTTGTCGCTGTTGCCGCGGCCGTAGACAAGGTACAGCGCGATGGTCGAGATGATCATCATCAGGACGGCGTACACAAAGGTCAGCGCGGTGTTATCGGCGTTCGTCTGCGCGTCCGTCAGCGACTTGATGTACACGCCCAACGGCTGGTTCAGCGGATGGAACAGGAATACCGACATATCGTAATCCCCGAGCAGTGAGTTGAAGTTCAATGCGAAAATCGCCAGGACCGTCGGCATAATCACCGGCAGAAGCACGCGGAAGAATGTGTAGTACGTCTTGGCTCCCAGATTCTTCGCGGCATCCTCCAGAGAATCATCCAGCGAGAAAAACGCGGCTTTCGTCATGCGCAGGGTAAACGGTATCTTGATGATCAGGTATCCCAGGAACAGGATGATCGCCGTGCCTGTAAGCACCTTGTTAAACATATAAAAATGCGGGACGTTGTACGTCGTGATGAGACCGATAGCGATCAGTGTGGTCGGAAGCAGCCACGGGATGAGCAGGCTGTACTCCAGCGCATTGGCGAAGCGGTAGCGCTTCTGGATGACGCGGCAGGCCAGCAGGACGATCACCGCTACGGCAAACGAGGCCAGTGCCGAATAGATAACGCTCACGAGGAACGGCTTGTAGGAGCTTTCGCGGGTAAAAATCGAGATGTAATTATCGAGGGTGAACGCGCTGAAATCCAGCTTGCGGCTCGCGATGGTAGCGGAATCCGTGAACGAGAACAGGATAATCAGCACCACCGGAACGACGTAAATCAGAAACAGCACATACGCGTAAATATGCGCCAGCACCCGGATAACCGGATTTTGAATCTTCTGCTTGACAATCGTCGTCTTGACCTTGGATACCGACATATAATGGCCGCGGCGCTCGATCCAGGTCATCACAAGAAGGAGCAGGATCGTCGCGATGCCCAGGAACAGCGCCAGAAGCGCCGCCAGATCGCGGGAGCTTCCGCTGTTGGCAAAGGAGAGAATCATCGGCGTGATCGTCTGGAAATCCGTGCCGCCTACAAGCATCGGGGCGGAGGTGGCGCTCAGGCCGGTGATAAAGGTCAGGATCGTAACCGCCAGAAGCGACGGCGTGAGCACAGGCAGCACCACGCGCCGCAGAATGTACCACGGCTTTGCGCCCATGTTCTGCGCGGCCTCCACCGTCTGGAAGTCAACCGAGCGCATCGCGTTGCGCAGGAAGATCATGTGGTTGGAGGTACAGGCAAACGTCATCACGAACAGCACCGCCCAGTATCCCTCGAACCAGTCGGTGGGGAAATTCGGGAAAATGCTGGCGAAGATGTTCGTCAGGTAGCCGTTGCTGCCATAGATGAATTTATAGCCGGATACCAGGATGATACCGCCGTAAATCAGGGTGGTCATGTAGCCGAGGCGCAGGATTTTGGCGCCCTTGATATCGAAATATTCCGTGATAAGGACCAGGCTGATGCCGATGATCCCTACCGTGATGGACAGCGACGGGGCCAGAATAAAGCTGTTGCGCAGGCTTCGCATGGCACGATCGGAATTTATCAGCTTCTGGAAAGGTTCCAGCGTGAACGATCCGTCCTGGAAAAAGACGGAAACAACAGTGTTGATATTGGGAATCACAAGGCACGCCAGGATGAACCACAGGAAAAAGACAAACAGAACTATCTTATAGATAGTGGTTGATGTGA
>DVHF01000069.1 GCA_018712265.1 Candidatus Gallacutalibacter pullicola | reverse complement strand
GTTCGGAAATGCCTTCGCATTTCCGAAAGTGTGCGCGCCTACGGCGCGCACAGAGGGCCGCGCGGAGCGCGGCCCTATCAGGGATCCACTCTGGTAAGCATTGGGCCGTCAGGCCCCTAGCGTGGACCTCTCCCTGCCCGGTTAGGGCGAAACAGGGAGAGGTTACACTCAGAGGTTTCCAAACTGTTCGCGCCCGAAACAAGCGAAACAGCTTGCTGGGCAGTTGTCCGATAACGTAAGATGCCTTTACAAAGAACGGCGTTTTTGCGGTGATGAGAGCGCACGTCTGCTCTCTTGATAAGCTATATCCTACCTTAAAGGTTTCCGGCCGTGGGGTCTGGGGACGCGGCCAGAGCGCTCCCCAGCAGGGGGATCTTTAAGGGGGACAGCAGTCCCCCTTAAATGGTCTTTTGCTTCCTTTTCTTCCAACAAGAAAAGGAAGGGCCTGGGGGTGTTAGGGGCGCGGCCTGAGCGGCCCCTTTCGCCGGGACCTCCCAGGTCCGATAGAAAAACGGTGAAGCGTCAGGCTTTAAAACACGTTCTCTGCTTGGGCAAGGCAAAAAGCCTTTGGTTTGGTGAAGCTGTAGCTTCAAGAATAATTACCTCTCCGGGGCAGGGCGAAAATTTCCAGCTCGGTGAAGCCGAAAGCTTCAAGCTATGTGCGCGCCCGCGCAGGGCGAATACCTCCCGGCTCGGTGAAGCAGTGATCGGTGCGCAGGCTCCGCCTGCTTAAATAATGAGGTACATGAGGGCAAGGAGAAGCTCCATGTCCGCTTTCTCGGACGATAACAGCAGAATCAGTATCAGGATCAGGGTGCGTTCGCTGTCCTGCATGAGCGCGTCAAGCGGCGCGATCCCCTGTGCTCCCTGCGGCTTTGGCGGGGCCGCCGCCACACTCTGTTCCTGCCGGGACGTCCCTTTCTCCTGCTTCGCTCCCTGATCAGACGCCCCCTGCCGGGAATGATCGACCGCCTGCCGGGCACGGTTCTGCATCTCCTGTACGCGGCGCACCGCATCCTGCTGCATCCGGTGCATCTCATCCTGTCCCTGCGGCATCGCCGATCCCCCTTTCGCTCCGTTCCTCAAAAGATCCCTGTCCCCTTTAACAGCGGCAGGATCCGCAGCATTTGCAGCATCTTCTCCGCTTCATCCAGCTTTCGCTGCCTCTCCTGTCCCAGCATCGGCCGCAGCGCGCGCAGCAGCCGCGTATTCTTATCCTCCTGCCGGATCGTCGACAGCAGCGGCGCGATCTTCATCACCGTCTGGAGCAGCTCCCCGTCCACGCCGGGAGCCGTATTCGCCGGGGCGGGAGGCAGGGCGGACGCCGCCGGGGGCGCGGGATTTCCCAGATTGCCCAGCAGGTTCCCCAGCCCGCCGCCGGACTGCCCCAGCATCCCCGCCAGATTCTGAATCTTTTCCATGCTCTCCGGGTTGCCCAAAATTTCGTTCAGCTTGCTGGCTAAATCGTCCATCGTCCCTCACCTCCCGCCTGTGCAGCGCGTCATCCTCCGCCGCTTCTCAGCGGCCTGTGTTCCCCCCGCCCGTAAGCTGGCGGATCAGCTGCTGCGCCTGCGGAGAGCTCAGCAGCTTTTCTGTCGCAGCACGGTCATTGAGCACTTTCTGGATCCGCGCCGCGTCGTTCGGATCCATCGCCCCGAACAGCCGGGACAGATCCCCGCTCTGCGCCTCCGACCGGATCTGATCCGGCGTCGCGCCGAGCCGCTGCGCCATCGTATTCAAAAGCGTTTGAAGTTCGTTTTCATTTGCCATGTTATCACCACCCCATACCATAATATGCCGGGGCTGTTACAGATATTCAGGCCCCGCGCCGTTGGAGGAAATCCATGAGGATCTTAGTAGCATCTGACACACATCACGACTTCCATGCCCTGAAACGCGCCGTGGAATGCCAGCCGTCCGCGGAAATCGTCATCCATCTCGGCGACGGCGCCGACGACGCGGAGGACGTCAAGTACCTGTTCCCCCAGAAAATGTTTCTGCAGGTGCGCGGCAACTGCGACTGGGGCTCCGTGCTCCCCTATCAGGGCGAATACATTTTAAACAAAAAAACAATTTTCTACACACACGGCCACATCTATCAGGTAAAATATGGATTGGAGACCTTCATCGCCGCTGCCCGCGACCGTCACGCCGATATTGCGCTGTTCGGCCATACGCACGATCCCATGACCGACTACCGCGACGGCCTCTACCTGATGAATCCCGGCTCGCTGAGCGGCTCGGACGGCACCTATGGCATTTTGGACATCACTCCCGCCGGAATCGTCACAAATATCCTAAAATTGCGCTGATTTTCGGCACAGCCAATATTGACACTTCATTCAACCAATGGTAAAATTAGGATGTACAAATTGTCAATCCTGTACAATTTACGGCAGAAAGGATAGATACCAATGGCAGAGTTTGAAAGATGGCTCTCCCAGCAGCTGGATGATCCCGATTTAACAGAGGAACTCCAGTCTATTCAGGGGAAGCCGGAGGAAATTAACGACCGCTTTTACCGCAACCTCGAATTCGGCACGGCCGGCCTGCGCGGCGTGATCGGCGCGGGAACCAACCGCATGAACGTCTACACCGTGCGCAAGGCCACACAGGGCCTCGCCAATTACCTCAACAAATACGTCGGCTCCGGCACGAGCGTGGCTATCGCCTACGACAGCCGCATCAAGTCCACCAAGTTTGCGCAGGAATCCGCCGCGGTTCTCGCCGCGAACGGCGTCACCGCCCACCTTTACCCGGAGCTTATGCCCACTCCGGCGCTGTCCTTTGCCGTGCGCTACCTCCACTGCGACGCCGGTATCTGCGTCACCGCCAGCCATAACCCCGCCAAATACAACGGCTACAAGGTTTACGGCAGCGACGGCTGCCAGATCACTTCCGAAATGGCTAACCGCGTATCGGAGGAAATCAATGCCCTCGATATCTTCGCGGATATCCGTACGATGGACTTTGAGCAGGGCGTCAAGGACGGCAAAATCGTCTATATCCCGGATACCGCCGTTGACGCGTTCCTCGACGCCGTACAGGCGGAGAGCGTCATGGACGATATGAGCGGCGATCTCAAGGTCGTATACACACCGCTCAACGGCACGGGCCGCCGCTGCGTGCTGGCAATTCTGGACCGCATCGGCGTGAAGGACGTCACTGTCGTGCCGGAGCAGGAGTTCCCGGACGGCAATTTCCCGACCTGCCCGTTCCCGAACCCCGAGATCCGCGAGGCGCTCCAGAAGGGCATCGAGCTTTGCCAGAAAGTGAAGCCCGATCTGCTCCTTGCAACCGACCCTGACTGCGACCGTTGCGGCATCGCTGTCGAACAGGACGGCGAATACGTCCTGCTCTCCGGCAACGAGGTCGGCGTGCTGCTGCTCGACTTCATCGCGCGCAAGCGCATCGAGAACGGCACCATGCCGAAAAATCCGGTCGCTGTGAGCACGATCGTCAGCACCGATATGACCAAGAGCGTCGCCAAGGAGTACGGCATCGAGCTGCGCAGCGTCCTGACGGGCTTCAAGTATATCGGCGACCAGATCGCCATGCTCGAGGCCGCCGGCGAGCGCGACCGCTATATCCTCGGCTTTGAGGAAAGCTACGGCTACCTGTCGGGCGGCTATGTCCGTGATAAGGACGCCGTCAACGCCAGTATGCTCATCTGCGAGATGGCCCTCGACTACAAGCGCAGGGGCATGACGCTCGTGGACGCCATCAACGCCCTTTATGAGAAGCACGGCTACTACATCAACAGCGTGCTGAACTTCGGCTTTGAGGGCGAGGACGGCATGAAGAAGATGGCTTCCATCATGGATCATCTCCGCCAGAACCCGCCGACCGTGATCGCAAATCTCACCGTCGTGGGCCACAGCGATTATCAGGAATCCAAGTGTGTCGAGGGCGGCGCCGTCACCGAGATCGACCTGCCCAAATCGAACGTGCTGGAGTACCGTCTGGAGAACGGCGCGAAGATCATCGTGCGTCCGTCCGGCACCGAGCCGAAGATCAAGGTATACCTGTCCGCCAAGGGCGCGACAAAGGCGAAGTCTCAGGAAGTGATCGACGCGATGAAAGCCGCCGCACCCGTACTCCTCGGCCAAGGCTAAGCCTTGACGTAAACCGCGGAGCGCTCCCTCCGGTCGCTGACACGCCGTTTTGCATTGGCACTGTGTCGCGGTGGCGGGCTGGTCGGGGATTATGGTATAATATCCGCAGAATACTGTAAACGCGGGTATTATGGCCCAATCGCGCACCCAGCCGGGCGGAGGTACGACGCGTTGCGCGTGTTGCCCACCGCAGGTGCAGGCGCGGTGGTAGGCTTGCG
>DVHF01000068.1 GCA_018712265.1 Candidatus Gallacutalibacter pullicola | reverse complement strand
CGCCAACACAAATATTCCTCAATAGCTCAGCCGGTAGAGCATGCGACTGTTAATCGCAGGGTCGTTGGTTCGAGTCCAACTTGGGGAGCCAGCCTGAAACAGATACTTTATTTCAAAGTATCTGTTTTTTGTTATAACTGGGAATTGAGCAAATGAATCGGATTTATGCAGCTGGGGAAAGGAAACAGGAGGTAATTTATGAGCTTTTCAGAACAGATCGCACCTTTTTTCTGGGTAGAAACCACATCGGGATTTTCCGCCTGTCTCGACGCCGGAGATTACAAGAACGAAGTCTTTCAGGCCCGCGCAGAGGAGGGCTTTGAGGGCAACGGATACGATTGGACCTCCTTGGCGCAGGTGTATCTGGACGAGCAGTGCACCGCTGAAATCCAGAGCGAAATCGGGTTTGATCCTGAAGCGGGGATGTTCTGCGCCTATTCGGAAAACGAGGAGGCTCTCAAAAAGTTTATTCTTGGCTTCAAGCAGGCCTGCGAAAACAAGGCGATGATTGAGGATCTTTTCTCCCGTGCAGAGATTGACTGATACGGACGAAATAAAAATGGGGATGCCTGTTGGAAAATCCAGCGGCATCCCTTTTTCGATAGATTTCAACACCTGGTGGAAAACCTGTTGAAATCAGTTGAAAATCATCACATGGGTGTGAATCGTGGGGGTGATTTGTAGGAAAACAGCGAAGAAAAGCGGAAGCTATTCCGCCTGCGGCGCCGCTGACATGAGTGCCGAGGCGATGCGGCCCGCAGAGGAAATACCGTAATTGCCCTCCTCCACGACGACGGCAAACGCATAGGGTGTGCTGTCATTTGAGGAGTAGCCCACAATCCAGCCGTTTGGCTTTTTCCCGCCGCCGACCTCAGCGGTGCCTGTTTTGGCGCAGACTGCCATGCCGGGAAACATATCGTCGCCGTAATCGGAAGTAACGTCGTACCGCAGGAGGGCTTCCAGCTTTCCGGCGAGCGTTTCGTCAACCAGCTCGTCGCCCCATGTGGGGTGTCCGCGGTGCAGAGGGAATCCGAACGGTCCGGAAACCGATCCCACATAGTAGGGAATCACCGGCGTCCCGCCGTTTGCGATGGCTCCCATCAGGATTGCCATGTGGCAGGGGTTCACGGTATCGGTATACTGTCCAATCCCCGACCAGCCCAGTTCGTTCTGAGTTGCGCCGTCCACGTTATATTGGCTGACTGCCGTCGGAATCCCGTCCACCTCAAAGCTTTGTCCAAAGCCCATTTTTTCGGCCATAGCGGTCATTTTTTCCGCGCCCAGCTCCATAGCGAGCTCGGCGAACACGATATTGCACGATTTGGCGAGCCCTTCCTGCATCGTGATAGCGCCGTGATGGCTCAGGCAGGTGATCTCGTTGTTGTCCACGGTGATGCTCCCATTGCATTGGAACTGCCGCGTATCGAGGTTGGGGATACTTTCCAGCGAGGCGGCTGTGGTGACGATTTTGAAGATGGAGCCCGGCGTATAGGTGGAGGACAGGACGCGGTTGAGATACGCGCCCTCGTACTGCGGATTGCTGTCGAGATCCGACGGCGGATCGGACGGATCGAAGGTAGGTGTGCTGACCATGCACAGAATTTCGCCGGACTTATAATTATATATGATGGCCGCGCCGCGCCGTCCGTTGAACTGCTGGAGGGCGAGCTTTTGCAGGCTGCTGTCGAGCGTAAGCGTGACGTTATGCCCGGTGACTTCCCCAGTGGGCGAGAAAAGCCCCGTCAGGAAGTTATAGCCGGAAAGCTCGGTCTTGTACTGCGTCTGCACCCCCGTAGAGATAAAGCCGTTGGTATCTCCCACGGCGTGCAGGCAGGCTTCGCGGATTTCCAGATCGCTGTTGTAATGGCGCTGTCCGTCCTGGCTGTAAGCGAGCACGACGCCGTTCCGGTCGAGCACCTCGCCAGCGTAGCCGAGCTGGCCGCCGCCCGTAAGATGGCGGTTATAGGCCTGGATGGCCCAATCTCCGCCGTGGAATAAATATCCGTACAGAAAAATAATCAGTCCGGCAAGAAATCCGCCCGTGAGGATCCACAGCACAAGAGACCGGGTACCGGTTGTTTTCATTTAATCACTCCTTCCAGGGGTCAGGCGGGGCACACAAAAATTTTGAAGCTTACAGCTTCACCCAGCCAGAATTTTTTGCTCTGCTTGAGCAGGGCGGAAATATTTGAAGCCGAAGGCTTCACCAAATATGATCTATCGGACCTGTGAGGTCCCAGCACGCCAGAATTTTTCACTCTGCCCGGACAGGGCAGGAATAGTTAAAGCTTTCAGCTTCGCAGAATATGAAACTTGCCGTTTCAGGCTTTTGATCTATCGAACCTTGCAGGTCCCGGCGTTGGGGGCGGCTCAGGCCGCGCCCCCAAACCCCTGCCGGCCCTTCCTTTTCTGAACGCCAGAAAAGGAAGCAAAAGATCGTTCAAGGGGACTGCTGTCCCCTTGAAAATCCCCTGCTGGGGAGCGCTCTGGCCGCGTCCCCAGACCCCACGGCCGGGACCCTTGGTGGTAACAGTAAACATATTGAGAGTCAATAGGTGCACACCCCGTTGTCTGAACAATCTTCAACTTATAAAACATTACCGTTGTCAAACAACTTTCCGGCAAACTATTTCGCTCGTTTTGGGCACGAATGGTTCGGAATCTTCGGAGCACAACCTCACCCTGTTTCGCACTGACTCAGCAGGGCGTTGACCACGCTAGGGGGCCTGCGCCCCCAACGCTTACCATAGTGGATCCCCGGGAGGGCCGCGCTTTGCGCGGCCCTTTGTATATCAATCCCAGCTGCCTGAGTGCTTTTCCGTGAGCCTGCCACCGCGACACAGTATTTGAGGTTACTGGAAATTCAGCGACCGGAGGGAGCGCTCCGCGTTCTGCTCACCGCAGGTGCGTCCAGGCTTAGCCTGGTCAGCGGCCGGAGGGAGCGCGGCGCGTTCTGCTCACCGCAGGTGTGGCCTTGGACACGGCATAGGTGCGTTCGTCGGAGGCCTTGAGAAACGCCAGAAGCCCCCAGACCGCAAGCATACTGGAACCGCCTGCGCTGATAAACGGCAGCGTCACGCCCGTCAGAGGGAGAATATCGGTCGGGCCGAAAATATTCAGGCAGGTCTGGAACAGAAGCATCCCGGCCGCGGCACACGCCGAAATCGAATAAAAAGTCGAGCGGCTCCGCGTCACGTCGGAACGCGCGTAGAAAATCAGGAGCATGATGGCCGTCACAACCAGCAGCGCCAGCACAAGGCCGAATTCCTCGCAGAGAACGCCAAACACCAGATCGCTCGTGGCGGCGAACACGTTTTTCAGATACCCGTCGCCAAGGCCGACACCGAACAGTCCGCCGCTGGCCGCGTAGGTCAGCGTGCGAGTCTGCTGGTAGCCGGAGGTATCGGCGTATTCCCAGACGTGTCCCCATGCGGAAAAACGCTCCATGATATACGGACGGAACCGCAGGATGATAATCAGCCCGAACACTGCCGCCGCGCACACCAGAAAAATGGTGCGGATACTGCCCGAACGCATAAACGCGATAATTAAAAACGTCACGAAAAAGATACAGGCTGTGCCGAAATCGCGCATCAGAATCAGCGAACCGATGCAGATTCCGGAGAAAATCAGGAATTCCGTGAGATTTTTCTTCGTCTGAAGCTTATCGAGCGTGGACGCCCCGGCGAAAATAAACGCGATCTTGATAAATTCCGACGGCTGTACCGTGATGGGCCCGAGGGAGATCCAGTTCTGCGCCCCGTGGCTGGCGACGCCGAACAGCAGGTTGACGGCAAACAGTGCGACCGCACCAATCTCAATAAACGGCCGCCACTTCATCACGCGGTCGGGATCGTTCATGAAAGAGATCAGCACGAAATACAGGATCACTCCGGCTGTCATCGCGGCCGCCTGCACGATCGCGTCCTCCGGCGTGACGGCGTACAGCAGGGACAATCCGATCCCGGACAGCAGGAACCCGATCGTTTCCACCTCAAAGCTGACCCTGTGGAACGCCTTGCTGGAAACGGCGAAGGCTGTCCATTCCAGAATGACGAGCATACCGAACGGCAGCAATCCCGTCAGTGAGAAAGCCTCCCCGGCAAAACAGCCCTGCACCGCCAGCAGGAACTGAACCAGCGTGGTGAGCAGCAAAAGCAGCGAGGGACGCGGGATTTTACGCGCGATCCCCTGCTTTTTCGCCCGGGCCGCGGCGTGATCCGCCCGCTTGAGCGCCAGCGACGTCGCGCCCATAGAGATCACGTCGCCCGGCTTGAGGATCCGCGGCTCCGTGACCTTCCGGTGATTGACATAAGTTCCGCTTTTGGAACCGGTATCGGTGATGATCCAACCGGATTCACGGCGCATCAGCACAGCGTGATCGCGGGATACATTCGGATCCGGGAGCACAATATCGCAGCTGCGGCTGCGCCCGATCGAATTTTCCCAGTACAGCACCGGGATTTTCGCGTGGCTGGAGACTTCTTCCAGCATCACGACGGGATCCTCGCTGCGTCTGCCGCGCCGCAGGGAGATGAAGCAGCGCACTACAATCCAGATGGATAGCGCAGGGGTGAGGACTCGGAGCAGGTATAGGAATATGCTTAGAAATGGTTGAAGAAAGGCAAGGATGTCTTGCAGAAAATCATCCCCTTTCGGTTAAGGAGTGTGTAAAGTGAGCAAAACATAAAAGTTTTGCTCAAGCTTTTTCAAAAGCTTGCGGCGGGGTGTGGGGGCGAGGAGCCCCCACAAGCTAACCGCGCGAAGCGCCCCAGAGAGGTGAGCAAACAGAGGAGACAAACCATCCGGG
Organism: Candidatus Gallacutalibacter pullicola; assembly: GCA_018712265.1. GTDB lineage: Bacteria > Bacillota > Clostridia > Oscillospirales > Acutalibacteraceae > Gallacutalibacter > Gallacutalibacter pullicola. The sequence goes on along the minus strand of DVHF01000068.1, from coordinate 4,810 downwards.
GGATGGTTTGTCGGAACGAATTTGCGATCCCCCGGGCGGAGTATTTTCGGATTCGGAGAGCCGGACAGCCCCAAAGTCAGCACAGGAAAATCCAGTGTCGGTAAGCGCGGATGAAAAAATACTAAAAACTCAAAGTAGTGCGACGACTGGAAAACGCAAATCCACGGCAACAGATCGGAAATATCATTTACAAAAAGTTATAAATGGCTAAAAATATCCCAAACGTACCAATTTTCCAGACGAGCAGGGCGAAGTGGATGGCTCACTTGACCGCCTTTGCGATCCCCTGGGCGGAGTATTTTCGGATTTGGAGAGCCGGACAGCCCCAAAGTCAGCACAGGAAAATCCACTGTCATCAAAGCGTGGACGAAAAAACAAAAATACTAATAGTAGTGCGACGACTGAAAAATGCAAAGTTGCGGCAACAGATCAGGAGTGTTGTTTACAATCAGGAATATTATTTACAAATCGTTATAAATAAATAAAAATATCCCAAATGTACCAATCTCTCAAATAAGCAAGGAGAAGATGCGAAGCTTTTTATTCTCCGTTTATATCCCCAAGCGGCAGTGCAGAGATTACGTTCCTGATGCTGGAAAATGTACAGGAAATGCTGCAAACACGAGGTACGATGCGTTCGCGATCTGCCCTAATGCAGAAGCGGATCTGTATGCAGGGGGCATCCTGTTATTAGTATGAACCATTTTCGCCGCTTTTCAGCAGGGACGGGAGCGACGCAAGCCCGTATTCAAAATTTACGCCGAAACGCGGATCCGTTTTCGCCAGCCAGGTGCGTTGGATCGCGTCCCCGGTGAACTGGACCGCCGCGTCCACCGCTTTCGGGAGCGGATCCCCGTTCAGGCGCGCCGCCAGCAGGACGCTCGCAAAAATATCCCCCGTGCCGGGATAGGAGCCGTCCACGCGAGGAAACAGAGAACAGCAGAATTCCCCGGACGCGCTGTCGTATCCGGCGGCACCAAGCCGGCCCGGCTCAAAGCTTACCCCGGTGATAACAGCCGATTTCGGCCCCAGACGCGTCAGGGAGCGGAGCATTTCCTCCACCTCGCGGCGATTGTACTGTCCCTCGCGGTACTCGCGTCCCAGCAGGTAGGATGCTTCCGTTAAATTCGGCACAATAATGTCTGCGTTCTGACAGAGATCGCGCATCCCGTCGGCCATCTGCGGCGTGCAGGTGGCGTACAGTTTCCCGTGATCCGCGAAAACGGGATCGACCAGCACGAGCGTATCGTCCGATTTCAGCATCCGGAAAATTTCCGATACGATGGAAATCTGCTCGAACGAGCCGAGGAACCCGCTGTACAGCGCGTCAAAATGCAGGCCGAGGCTTTTCCAGTGGCGCGCCGCCGGAAGAAGCTCCGAGGTGAGATCGCGGCAGGTGTAGCCGGGCAGACCGCCTGTGTGCGTGGATAAAAACGCTGTCGGCAGAACGCCCGTCTCGATCCCAGCGGCCGACAGGATCGGCAGAATGACTGTCAGGGAACAGCGTCCCAGCCCGGAAATATCGTGAATTGCAGCAGCCCGTTTTTGTCTTTCCATGAAATACCCTCTTTTGCGTTTGATTCCCGGGCGCGCCCTCTCCCGTCGGGCGGCTTGTCCGGTATGGGAAAGCCCATTCTTTTATGATACTCCCCTGCCGTCCGGGAAGTCAAGAAACAAAACGTAAACAAAAAGGGATCTGCCTGAGCAGCTTGTGCAGATCCCGGTTGCGCGGCAAAATCTGTTGTAAAAACAGCGCCGCTGTGGTAGATTAGTATCGCACGGCGCACAGATCCGTGCGGAAGAAGAAAGCAAAAGGATACAAGGAGAGGAACTCCAAAATGGAAAACAGGGGAGAACTGCTGGAAAATCTTGAAAAGCTCCATACAACAGAATTGGGAGCGGAGCGGATAAAAAGAAATTTATCGTTACATACGGACAATGTGGTGGAATGGTGCAGGGGGGAAATCACTTCATCCGGGGCGCAGATAGAAAGAAAAGGGAAAAACTGGTACGTCAGCGCGGATGCCTGCGTCATAACGGTGAACGCAGGCAGCTATACGATCATTACAGCGCATAACATAAGGGGCCAGAACCCTTGATCGGTGGTATTTTTCATGCTGGCACGCCAGATATCATACCGCAAAAGAAACAGGGATGAGTGGGTCGGATTTTCAAGCCGATCCGGTACATCCCTGCTGATATAGACGGGAAATTTTCAAAAAGGATTTGTGTTCAAGGCTGAAAGTACGTCGGAAAGGGGGACGCCATCATGCAAAAGGAGAAAAGAATTCCCGACGATGTGCGGGAGATCCTGGCGCAGTATCCGTTCCGGGATCCTGAAATCCGATTCCTGCGCCGGAACGAAAACGAGGTGTTCGCCGTGCGCGACGGTGCGGAGCGGTTCGTACTGCGGATCCAGCGTCCGGCGGAGGGCTTTTCCCTGCGTCCGCTGTATGGCGAAACGTCCCCGGCGGTCTATCTGGACGGGGAACTGGATTTGCTGGAATTTCTCCGGGAATGTGCAGAGTTCCCGGTGCAGCAGCCTGTCCGGAACCGGATGGGCGGGCGGATCACGTCCCTCCCGGACGGCTGTGCCGCGTCCATGCTCACATGGGTCGAGGGGAGAGCGATCGATCAGCTTCCCTTTGACCGCGAGCGATGTTTCCGGGCGGGGCACGCGGCAGCGATCATGCAGTCCGCGCTTGCCGGGTGCCAAATCCCGGCGCGATATACGTATGATGAAAAGCTGCTAATACGCGCGGGAGAGGAGATCGCGCGGGCCGCGGACGGCGGCGGTCTGCCGGGGGACTTTGCATTCCGCGCGGTAAAGGCGATCGACAGGCTGACGGCTCGGCTCCCCCGGGACGGGAACCGGATGGTCCACGCGGATCTGACGCCGTCGAACCTGCTCGATACCGGCAAAGGGATTGTACCAGTCGATTTTTCGCTGGCCGGATACAGCCGCCCGGAAATGGATATTGCCGCGTTCTTTTTCTGCGTCGGCGACAAAAGACTGGAAAAATCATTTTTGTCCGGATACCGGAGCGGCGGCGCAGAAGCTCCGGATCGGGAATTACTGGATCTCTTTCTGGTATTCCAAGCGGTCCTGTATCTGGCGTGCCAGCATGAAAAATACCGCCGATCAGGGACGCTGCCCTCCCTGTGCGCGGACTGGGACGCCCGGATTTTCTGTCCGTTCCTTGCGGGGGCTGCCGTGCTCCCGCGTTGACAGGGATCGTTTCTCCGGCGGTGTGCGGACTTTCTCAGCGCATTGTGTGCTCCCGCGTTGACGGGGAGTGTTTCTGCCACCGGGCGGAATGCCTTTTCTGTCCGCGAGATACCGGTGCGTTTCGTCCACCACCTCCCCGCTGAGCAGGAACAGCGCCGCGAGGTTCGGCAGGGCGAGAAATCCATTGAAAATATCGCTGATTTCCCACACGGATTGCAGGTCCAGCGTACAGCCCAGAGAGGCCGCGCCCGCAAAGAGAATCCGGAACAGCGGGATCCCGCGTCCGCCGGTGAGGTAGCGGATCCCCTGCTCCCCGTAATACGACCAGCCGAGAAGCGTAGCGAACGCGAACAGCGCAATGGAAACGGAGACGAGGATCGCGCCCGCGTCCCCGAACACGGACGTAAACGCGGCGGCGCTGAGATATGCGCCGTCAAGCCCGGTGGAAAGCACTCCCGTGCACAAAATCACAAGCGCCGTAACCGTGCACATCACAATAGTGTCCAGAAATACCTGGAAAATCCCCCACATACCCTGCTCGACGGGATTCTTGCCGTCGCTTCCGGCGTGCGCCATCACAGAGCTTCCCAGCCCCGCCTCGTTGGTAAAGATCCCGCGCGACACGCCGCACTGCATGGCGTTCAGGAGAAGCGCGCCGCTGATCCCGCCTGCCGCCGGGCGGATCCCGAATGCGCCGTTCAGGATGCTCCGCAGAGCGTCCCCGAGCTGATCGCGGCAGACAATCAGGATGACTGCGCAGGCGGCGAGGTACCCGGCGGCCATGATCGGCACAAGCTTTTCGGTGACGCGCGCGACGCGCCGGATCCCGCCGAAGATGACGAACAGGATCAGGACGCACAGCACGACGCCAGTGACAGTGGGAGGGATCCCAAAGGATCCGTCCAGCGTCTGGGCGATGGAATTGGTCTGTGCCATATTGCCCATCCCGAACGAAGCGAGCGCGCACGCGCCGGCGAACACAAAAGCGAGCGGACGGCAGTGCGCGCCGCGTTCGAGGTAGTACATCGCGCCGCCGTGCCATTGCCCGTCTTTATCCCGGACGCGGTATTTCATCCCGAGCACATTTTCGGCGAAGATGGTAGCCATCCCCAGCAGGGCAGAGATCCACATCCAGAAGATAGCCCCCGGTCCGCCGACTGTCAGGGCAGTCGCAACCCCGACGATGTTTCCTGTTCCGATAGAGCCCGCCAGCGCCGTAGTGAGCGCCTGAAGCTGCGTGATCCCACCCTGCCCGCCGCGCTTCCCGCGGCTGCTGAGGATGCCGGACAGAGCGGTTTTCATCCACAGTCCGCAGCATCGTATCTGAAAGAATCCCAGCCGAAAGCTGTAGTTGGCCCCCGCCAGCAGGATCGCCCCCAGCGTCGGCCAGCCCCAGATAATTTCCCGCAGCATCCCATCCCCCCTTTGTGTTGGGACTCCGTCCCAAACCCTGTGAGGGGGCTCCGCGCCCCCTCAACCCCGCGCCGGGGGCAAGCCCCCGGACCCAACACATTTCCAACATACGTTGGAAATGAAGTTTGGATATGTTTTTTATTTTTAGCGGCAGATAGTTCCGCGCGG
>DVHF01000067.1 GCA_018712265.1 Candidatus Gallacutalibacter pullicola | reverse complement strand
TTTTCCGATTCCATGTCCGCCCGAACAGGAAATCATATTCTATTTTTTTAGCCGTTCTTTCTCTCTCTATAAAATTTTCAGAACAAATTTTCGAAAGTTTCTTGACAAAACGCATGTTCTGTTTTATAATTTATGCGAACAAACGATCTGAATAAACGTTCGGAAATAAGGAGCGGATCTTACTATGGATGCTTTTGAAAAACTCCGCATTCTGACAGACGCAGCCAAGTACGATGCCGCCTGCACATCGAGCGGCGTGGACAGGGGAAAATCACAGGACGGCATGGGCAGCGCCGCCGCCTGCGGGATCTGCCACAGCTTTTCCGCGGATGGGAGATGTATTTCCCTGCTGAAGGTGCTGATGTCAAATGCGTGCGTATATGACTGCAAATACTGCGTGAACCGCCGCTCCAACGACACGCCCCGCGCGACGTTTTCCCCGCGCGAACTGGCCGATCTCACGATCCAGTTTTACCGGCGCAATTACATCGAGGGGCTGTTTCTCAGCTCCGGTGTCATCCAAAGCCCCGACTATACCTGCGAGCGCATGATCGAGACGCTCCGGATCCTGCGGGAGGAATACCGCTTTCACGGATACATCCACGCCAAAGCGATCCCCGGGGCGGACAGCCTGCTGATCTCCCGGATCGGATCGCTCGCGGACCGGCTGAGCGTCAATATCGAGCTGCCGTCCCAGCAGAGCCTTTCCCTGCTCGCGCCGGACAAAAAGAAGGAATCCATCCTTCGGCCGATGCAGCTGATCAGCGGGCGGATTGAGGAAAACAGCACCGAGCTTGTGAAATACCGCCACGCTCCAAAATTTGCGCCCGCCGGACAGAGCACCCAAATGATTATCGGCGCTACCCCGGAAACAGATTTGCAGATCCTGCGCCTCTCCGAGCGTCTCTATCAAAAGTACCGGCTCAAGCGCGTCTTTTATTCGGCCTATCTGCCGGTCGCGGAAAGTCCTCTGCTTCCGGCTCTCACCACGAAGCCGCCCCTGCTGCGCGAGCACAGGCTCTATCAGGCGGACTGGCTCCTGCGGTACTACGGCTTCACCTCCGACGAGCTTCTCGACGAAAAACATCCCAGCTTCCACCCGCTGGTGGATCCCAAATGCGGCTGGGCGCTCAGCCATCCGGAACTGTTCCCCGTGGAGGTCAACCGCGCGCCCTACGAAACGCTGCTGCGCGTGCCGGGGATTGGGGTCAAGAGCGCGCGTCGGATTGTCACGGCGCGGCGTCAGGGCCGTCTGGATTACGGCGCGCTGAAAAAGCTCGGCGTCGTGCTCAAGCGGGCGCAGTACTTTATCACCTGCTCCGGGAAGCTCGCGGACGGGCTGCGCATTACGCCGGATTCCGCACTGCGCGCGCTCGTCTCCGATACCATGCAGAAAGAACTGCCGCAGCCGGAGCAGCTTTCGCTGTTCTCCCCTGCGGCTCCGAAACATATCAAATACACCGCTCCAGGGAAGGAGGATGTTCTGTCATGCTTAACAGGGCAAATGTAGCCTACCGCTATGATGGCAGCTTTCACGGCTTTTTGTGCTGCGTCTATGAATGTTTCCGGCACAAAGAATTCCCAGCCGCAATCGATCCGTGGGAACGCGCGCAGGAGACGCTGTTTCCCGTCCGCGCGGTAGAAACGGATCCAAAACGCGCCGCCCGCGTCAAAAAATCGATCCCCGAACGCATCTCCAGAGAAGCTGCCGAGCTGGTTCGCCTCTCTTTCCTGACCTGCCTCCCGGAACGCGAGCTGCACATCCTCCGCTTTTTGGAGGACGGCTTTGCGTACGGACGGAGCGTGATGGAAATGCTGGCGCTCGATTCTCTCCACACGCTGCAAAAGGCCGTCAAAAGCCTGACCGGGGAGGCGCATCTGCTGTGCGGATTCCTGCGGTTCACCGACACCGGGCAGGCGCTCACCGCTGTGATCGAACCGAAAAATTATGTGCTGCCGCTGCTGACACGCCATTTTTCCGACCGCTTTCCCGGGGAGGCTTTCCTGATTTACGACAAGACACATAAAATGGCGCTGGTACACTGTCCGCCGGAGTGCGCCATCCTGCCGCTGGAATCGCTCAGCCTGCCGGAGCCGGACGGCGAGGAGCGGAAGTATCGCGATCTGTGGCGGCTGTTTTACGATACCGTCTCCATTGAGGGGCGGTACAACCCCAAATGCCGCATGACGCATATGCCCAAGCGGTACTGGGGCAATATGACGGAATTCCAGCGGGATACAGACGCCCCCGCGCGCTCCCTCCCCGCGGAAAAAACGTCCGCTTTGGCGAAGCGTGTGTAATGGAGTTTCTTATAGATCGTCCCGTTCCAGCTCCAAAAATTTCCGCGGCGAAAGGCCGAATTCCTGCTTGAATCCTTTCAGGAAATTCGAGTAATCGCCGAAGCCGCTTCCAATATACGCTTCGCTGATGGTGGCCCCCTCGAGCAGCAGGAGCTTGGCGGCAATCAACCGTTTTTTCATAATATACTGATGGATCGTCAATCCCACATACTGCTTGAACTGTCGGCTCAAATGGTATTTGCTGACATAAAATCTTTGAGAGAGCGCATCAAGAGAGAGGTCCCCGCACAGATTGTTGTTGATGTACCGCAGAATTTCACTCACCTTGGGATTGTAAACGATGTCCGTCTCCTCCGAGCTGACAGAGCCAAAATAGGCCAGATTGACCGCCACCAGAAGCTCCATCAGATACGCGCGGCGCAGTACCCCGCTTCCAAAACCGCCGCGCTCGGCGGCAGCCTCCAAACGGTCGAGCAGCTTGCGGATCGTCTGGAGCGACTCCCCCGTCAGGCGGAGCAGGTTATAGTGGCGGCGGGAGGAAGCATCGAAGCAGCGCGACAGATCGGTCGTCTCGTCGCCGAGACTGTGCAAAAACGACGGGCTGATCCACACCACAAATCTTTCGTAGATCCTGCCGTCCGCGATCAGGGGCTTGTGCAGCTCGCGGTTATTCGTCAGGAGCATATCCCCCGGCCGCAGATGGTACGTCTTTCCCTCGATCACATAGGAAACGCGCCCGGAAAGAAAAAAATAAATCTCATAAAAATCATGGCTGTGGTAGTCGACGTCCACCGGATGCGCATCCATATAATGGAAAACCTCAAAATCAGGGGCGTCCATCAGCTGTCTTGTCGAAAATTGCTTCTGTTTTTTCGGCGGCATTTTTTCTTTTCCTCCGGCAAAGCGAATTTTTTCTTTCATAATATAGCATTTCTCTGGAAAATTCAAGGCAGGATCCTGCAAATACTATCTACTTTTTGAAACGCACCCGAAAAAAGAAAGCAATTTTTGCCATAATTTCAGCAAGAATAACAAGCGGCTGTTTTGGGAAAAGTTGTATACTGAATAAAAAGGTGCGCCCTGTTTTGCGGCTGCGCCTGAAGGCTGTTAGAATTGGAGGAATGTAAATGAAATTATCCTTTCGCTGGTATGGCAAGGACGATCCGGTAACACTGGATTATATCCGCCAGATTCCGAATATGCGCAGCATTGTCACCGCGGTTTACGATGTCCCGGTGGGCGAGGTATGGTCCCGCGAGAGCATCGCTGAACTGAAGAAAATGGTGGAGGACAAGGGCCTTGTATTTGACGTAATCGAGAGTGTCCCGGTACACGAGGACATCAAGCTCGGCCGCCCCACCCGCGACAAGTATATTGAAAGCTACAAGGAGAATATCCGCCGTCTGGCTGAGGCCGGGATCAAGTGCATCTGCTACAACTTCATGCCGGTGTTCGACTGGACCCGCACCCAGCTGGATCACGTTCTTCCGGACGGCTCCACTGCCCTCGTTTACTACAAGGATCAGGTGGAGAAGATGGATCCTCTCACGGGCGAGCTCTCTCTCCCGGGCTGGGATGCCAGCTACAAAAAGGAGGATCTCCGCGATCTGTTCGACGCATACGGCAAGCTGACAGAGGAAGATCTCTGGGCAAATATGAAGTATTTCCTGGAGAACATCATTCCGGTTGCCGAGCAGTGCGACGTCAAAATGGCGATCCATCCGGACGATCCGCCATGGAACATCTTTGGTCTGCCGCGTGTCATTACATGCGAGGAAAACCTCGATCGTTTCCTCAAGCTTGTGGACAGCCCGTACAACGGCCTGACGCTGTGCACCGGTTCGCTGGGATGCAGCAAGCTCAATGATATGGTCCATATCGTTGACAAGTATTCCGCGATGGGCAGAATCCATTTCATGCACCTGCGCAACGTCAAGATCCTGGACGATGGCAGCTTTGAGGAAGCGGCTCATTTCTCGGCCTGCGGTTCGCTTGATATGGTCGAGATCCTGCGCGTCCTGCATAAGAACGGCTTCGACGGGTATCTCCGCCCGGATCACGGCAGAATGATCTGGGGCGAGACAGGTCGTCCGGGCTACGGCCTGTATGACCGTGCACTGGGTGCGTCGTATATCAACGGCATCTGGGAAACCCTGTGCAAGCTCGATAAATAAACACCACAGTAAGCAAACAGGAAGGGAGCTCCATCCGGCGGATGGAGTTCCTTTTTTTCTGCTTCTGCGATCACTCGGGCGGTGCGGTTCCGGATGTGGAGGAGGGCCGTCCTGTACGATATAAGGAGAGCGATCCGGTTTTTCTTTCTGTATCAAAAACCGCTGTCCATGCGTAAGCCTGAACAGCGGTTTCCCTTTACATATTCTTTTTCAATTGGCAAAGTCCACCAGACTTCATAGTCCTCCGACAGGGGATCGCAAAGACGTTCAGTCGTTTCATCCACTGGATGGAACGACTTCTCTGTTTGCTCACCTCTCTGGGGGAACGCTTCGCGTTCCTTTCACCGCAGGGTGGCGTTGCCCCCCTGCACCCCCTACCACCTTTTGTAAAAGGTGGACGAAAACTTTACCTTTTGCTTCCCATCGCGACAGAGTGCACGCTCCTATTAGCGTTTCCGCGGAGGTACGACGCGCGACGCGTTTTACGTGCAGGCTTAGCCTGCCCTTTTGAAAAAGGCTGGCGAAAACTTTATCTTTTTACTGACCCGCCGCTCCGATCGCACCCTTGGCAGTCTTGACACTCCCCCGAACACCTGGCGCACCCACCCTTGTGCCGCCGGATACTCCTTATCGCCAATACCGCCAGCACAGCTATCGCCGCGAGGACAGCCCAGTCTAAAATTCCCATATTCTCCCTCACACAAACAAAAGCCCAATATGGTACACAAGGAACGCCGCCACCCACGCGATCGAGGTCTGCATCAGCGCAACGCCCACGGCGCTCCGCCCGCTCCCCATTTCGCGGCGCACTGCGGAAATCGCCGCCACGCACGGCGTGTACAGCAGCGTAAACGTCAGAAACGAACAGGCCGTCAGCGGGGTAAAGAGCGAGTTCAGTGCGAGCGCAAGTCCCGCTGTCGAAGTACCCGCAAGAACCGCCAGCGTACTGACGACCGCTTCCTTCGCCGTGAAGCCTGTGATCAGGGCCGTGGAAGTGCGCCAGTCAGAAAAGCCGAGCGGCGCGAAAATAGGCGCGATAAATCTTCCAATCCCGGCGAGCATACTGGCGGAGCTGTCCTCCACAACATTCAGCCGGAAATCAAAGCTTTGCAGGAACCAGATAATGATCGTCGCGACGAAAATAATCGTAAACGCGCGCGTGAGGAAATCCTTTGCCTTATCCCACATCAGCAGGACAACGCTCTGCGCGCTCGGCAGCCGGTAGTTCGGCAGCTCCATCACGAACGGCACCGGATTCCCGCGGAATGCTGTGCTTTTGAGCACAAGCCCTGTCAGGATCCCCACAACGATCCCCAATATGTACAGCACAATCATCACCAGGGCGCTGTTCTCCGGGAAAAACGCCATCGAAAACACGCCGTAAATCGGCAGCTTGGCGCTGCAGCTCATGAACGGCGTCAGCAGGATTGTCATTTTGCGGTCGCGCTCACTGGAAAGCGTCCGGGTCGCCATGATCGCCGGCACGGAACATCCGAACCCTATCAGCATCGGGACGAAGCTCCGCCCGGACAGGCCGATTTTGCGCAGCAGCTTGTCCATGACAAACGCCACGCGCGCCATGTACCCGCTGTCCTCCAGGATGGAGAGGAAGAAGAACAGCACCACAATCGTCGGCAGGAACGACAGCACGCTCCCCACGCCGGCAAAAACGCCGTCAATCACCAGCGAATGGACAACCGGATTGAGGCCGTACACCGCCAGCGCATTGTCCACGACCCCGGTGAGCCAGTCGATCCCAAGCGACAGCAGATCGCTCAGCGCGCTGCCGATCACCCCAAAGGTGAGCCAGAACACAAGCATCATGATGCCGAGGAAGATCGGGATGGCGAAATATTTATGCGTCAGCACGCTGTCGATCCGGACGCTGCGCACATACCCCTTTGATTCCCCGCGCTTGACTACCGCGTCGGCGCACAGGCGCTCGATAAACGTGTAGCGCATATCCGCCAGGGCGGCTTCGCGGTCGGTATCGAGCTCGCGCTCCATCTCCGTGACGCTGTGCTCAATCATGTCTTTTTCGTTATCGGAGAGCTTCAACGCCTCCAGCATCGGCGGATCGCCCTCCACCAGCTTGATTGCCGCGAATTTCGGCGGCACATGGATCCGCTCCGCGTGATCCTCGATCAGGTGGGTGATGGAATGGATCGCGCGGTGCACCGCGCCCGTGCAGAAATCCTGACGGCGCGGACGCTGCTTGTTCTCCGCCGTCGAGATCGCCGTGTCGATCAGCTCCGCGACGCCCTCGTTTTTGCTCGCGGAAATGGGAACTACCGGGAGGCCAAGCTCCTCGGAAAGCTTCTTCACGTCGATGGTGCTGCCGTTGGCGCGCACCTCGTCCATCATATTGAGCGCAAGCACCATCGGCAGATCCAGACCGATCAGCTGGATGCTCAGATAAAGGTTGCGCTCGATATTTGTGGCGTCCACGATATTGATGATGCCGTCCGGATGGCCGTTCAGAAGGAAATCGCGTGTGACAATTTCCTCGTTGGTATATGGGGAAAGCGAGTAGATCCCCGGCAGATCGACCACCGTGGCGCCGCTGTGGCCGCGGATTTCCCCCTCCTTGCGCTCCACCGTCACGCCGGGAAAATTCCCCACATGCTGGTTGGAACCGGTAAGCTGGTTGAACAGCGTTGTTTTGCCGCAGTTCTGATTGCCCGCCAATGCGAAGATCATGCGTCCAGCACCTCCACTTCGATCTTTTTCGCGTCGTGGATGCGCAGCGTCAATTCATAGCCGCGCAGATGGATCTCTATCGGATCGCCCATCGGGGCAATTTTCCGGATCATAACCTCGGTGCGCGGCGTCAGGCCCATATCCAGCAGACGCCGCCGGAGCGCGCCCTCGCCGTTGACCGCTAAAATTTTCCCTTTCTGTCCAATTTCCAGTTCATTTAAAGTCATGCCATACCCCTCTTTAGAAGTGTGATGAAATGCAATATGTCAGCCGTGTCTAACTTCCGTTAGCCATAACTAAATTGTAGCGGTGTTGCCTAAGGTTAGTCAAGCGTAACGGCAGAATAGATTGTGATTTTCCAGCAGTGCGGATCAAAGTCTTGCAGGAATTCCCAGTCATTGCCGTAAACGGACAGAAAATAATTTTTCTGGACAAAAATTGCGTCATATTATATAATAGTAATACTAATTTCCCGGCAGGAAGGTGATCGCTATTATCATGGAAAAGCGGGGAATCGGTTTAAACGGGGATTTGATGTCCACGCAGGTTGCGTCCGCCCTGATGCGCGAGTTAAAAACGGGGATTTACGCAGACGCGGAGAAGCTCCCGGCGGAAATGGAGCTTGCCGGCCAGTACGGGGTGAGCCGCACCGTGATCCGGGACGCGCTCTCCGATCTGGAAAACGCGGGCTTCATCGAGCGTGTGCGCGGCGTGGGGACTGTGGTGAACCGCCGTATCGTGGCGCTGGACAACCGTCTGGATTTGAAACTGGAATACTCCGACATGATTTGGAGCATGGGGAGCCGCCCGGTGGTTGACAGCATCGTACTGCGCGAGGAAAGCGCGTCGGAAACGGCCGCCGATCGGCTCGGCATTCCTCCGGGCGGACGGCTGATCGCCTGCCGGAAGCGCGTACTTGCGAACAGGAAGCCCGTGATCTATTCGGTGGATTACATACCGCAGAGTATCTTTGATGGAATCGACTACATGGCGCTCGACTGGTATCAGCCGATTTTTGATCTGCTCAGCAAATACTGTGGACTGAATGTGACAAACAGCATCACGCATGTTTCCGCCACAAACGGCGACAGCTTTATCCGGTCGATGCTCACCCCGGGCGAGGGAGCCGCTCTGCTTCTGCTTGAGGAGGTCTCGTTTTGCAAGCTGAACCGCCCCGTCCTCTACTCCCTCTCCTACTACACCAGCTTTTTTGATTTCACCCTCCTGCGCAAAAAGTTTTGATTGGACTCCCCAGCGGTGCGCCGGTGTGCGAGCATTTCCCTGTATTGCGGAGGAATCTTCACAGCCCCGCTGCATTTCCGGCCGCCGTCAAAAGTCAAGTTATTTGGAAAGAGGATTGTTATGGAAAAAATTTTTGTACATGGAAAAGACATCCCGCTTCAGGATCTGGGAGGCGGAACAAGCCGCCGGATTTTGTCCTATGGCGAAGCAATGATGCAGGTGGAGGTTCATTTTGAGGAGGGCGCGTGCGGAAGCGTCCATACCCATCCGCATACCCAGACCACCTACGTGCTGGAGGGTGAATTTGAATTTACCGTCGGCGATCAAAAGGACATCGTACGTCCCGGCGATACGGTCTATATGCCGTCGGGCGTCCCGCACGGATGCGTCTGCAAAAAGGCCGGAACCCTGCTGGACATCTTCACCCCCATGCGGGAGGATTTCCTGAAATAGAGTGTATCAGAAAAGTCAAAAGTGCTGGAAAATTCGCTGAAAAGCGATGGATGCAAGGCGTGAATCCGCTGCAATACTTTTGTATTGCAAGGATGAGCAACGACGCGGACGGCATTTTTCAGCAGAATTTAACAATATTGAGGACTTTTCTGAGACACTCTGAGCTTTTCAAGTGGAAAACACCCGCTGTCCACTCTCCCAGAGATGAACAGCGGGTTATTTTTATTTGATATTCAACAAAAAGTTTTGAATTTTGATCTAGAAGCCCGTTCCGCATACAGTCTTTTCCTGCTATATGAGTTAATGTATTCCATGGTGCGCTCCATACTTGACTTTCGTAGTGAGGTAAAGTAGACTAACAGATAGAACTATGTGGAACCGGCGGCAGCCGGATTGGAAAAGGAGGATTGGGTATGGAACTATTGGTGGGGCTGATGCTTCCGTTTCTGGGAACAACGCTCGGTGCGGCAGGCGTGTTCTTTCTGAAAAATCAGCTGCGGGCATGGGTGCAGAAGCTGATGCTGGGATTTGCTTCCGGCGTGATGGTGGCGGCGTCCGTTTGGTCGCTTCTGATCCCGTCGATGGACGCCTCGGAGGGGCTTGGAAAATTTGCGTTTGTCCCGGCAGCGGTGGGGTTCCTGCTGGGAATCGTGTTCCTGCTTCTGATGGATCAAATGATCCCCCACCTGCATCTGGGTGCGGAAAAGGCGGAGGGACCGTGCTGTCAGCTCAGAAAAACGACGATGCTCGTGCTGGCGGTGACGATCCACAATATTCCGGAGGGGATTGCGCTGGGCGTCGTGCTGGCGGGGATGCTCTCTCAGCAGGCGGAAATTACGATGACCGGCGCGCTTGCCCTCTCGATCGGGATCGCGATCCAGAATTTCCCCGAAGGTGCAATCGTCTCCCTCCCGCTCAAAAGTGAGGGCGGATTGGGACGCGGCAGGGCATTCCTCTACGGATCGCTTTCCGGGATTGTGGAGCCGATCGCGGCGCTCCTGACGATCCTGCTCTCTGAGCTGTTCACGCCGCTGCTGCCGTACCTGCTATCGTTTGCGGCGGGCGCGATGATCTATGTCGTGGTGGAGGAGCTGATCCCCGAGGCATCCGAGGGCGAGCACAGCAATATCGGAACGATCGGCTTTGCCGCCGGCTTCGTGCTGATGATGATCCTGGACGTTGCGCTCGGCTGAAGCATACCGTGCTGTGCGGAACGCGGCCGGAGAATTTTCCGTCGGAAAATGAAAACCCCGGCAAAACTTTTCTCCCGCGTGCTCTTGTGCTTGCAATTAAAGCGGAGAAATGGTATAATATCCGCAGAGCACCATAAACGCGGGCGTTTCAGCCCAATTAACCGCCCGGCCAAGCGGAGGTACGACGCCTGCGCGTTCTGCTCACCGCAGGTGTGGTATAATGTCTACACAGTATTATAAATGCGGATGTCTAAGCTCAACCGAGCATCTAGCCGGGCGACCGGAGGGAGCGTGCACGTAATTCGCGCCGCGCATCGTGATCTCCGCTGAAATGCTGGTAACTTCAAATACGCAGTCGTGGTGGAAAGCTGGTCGGGGATACGATTGCAGACAGCTGTAAACGTGGAGACGGGAACTATGGTGGTACAGAAAAAGGGCAATCTATTCTCGAGCAGTGCTCCCGTGCTCTGCCATCAGGTGAACTGTATGGGTTCCATGGGCGCCGGCATCGCCAAACAGGTAAAGCGTTTGTATCCGGGTGTATATGAGGAATACAGGTCGCTTTGCAGGGCGCACAGGGGCCGGGAATTGATGGGCTTTGCCCAGATCCTGCCCGCGGATGGCTGTGAAGGCAGATACATCGCAAACTGTTTCGGGCAATATAAAACATCTCTGATAAAACAGTCAACAGAATACGATGCCCTCCGCAGTTCCCTGGAATCTGTCCGCGCATGGGCGGCGGAAAAGGGGATTCACGCGGCGGCGCTCCCCTATAAAATCGGGTGCGGCTATGGCGGCGGGGATTGGGAAACTGTTTTCGGCATCATCAGTGATGTATTTTCCGGCCCGGACATCACCGTGGAAATTTGGGAATTATAACGGGTTCCGTGCTGAGAAACAGGTTCAGCCTGTATTCAGCTGTAACAAGTAAATAAAAATTGCTTTGGAGAATTGAGAGTTAAGCAGAAAAAGCTTTGCGGAACGGCAGAGCTTTGTTTGCTTAACTCTTTTTTGTTTGGAATGGAGGGTTATTTTGGAATGTATGATGTAGCAATTATCGGCGGGGGAATCTGTGGATGCTCCCTGCTCTACGAGCTGTCGCGGTACCGGGTGTCCGCTGTGCTGCTGGAAAAGGAAAACGACGTTTCCGTCGGCACGACGAAAGCCAACAGCGCGATCGTCCACGCAGGGTACGATCCGGAGCCGGGCAGCCTCATGGCGCGCTATAACGTGGAGGGCAACAGGCTGATCCACGAGCTGTGCGAAAAGCTGGACGTGCCGTTCAAGCCGGTGGGATCGCTGGTGCTGGCCTTTTCGGAGGAGGACTGCCGCACAATCGAAAAGCTGTACGAGCGCGGGATGGAAAACGGCGTGCCGGGGATGAAGATCCTGAATTCCAGCGAGCTCCACGAAATGGAGCCGAATGTGAGCGAAAAGGCGATCGCCGCCCTGTATGCCCCCAGCGCCGGGATCGTCAGCCCGTGGGAGCTGGCAATCGCAATGGCCGAAACTGCTGTGAAAAACGGCGCGGAGGTGATGCTCCGCTCTGAGGTCACGGCGATCGAGAAGCAGGACGGCGCGTTTGCCATCCAGGCGGGCGGCAAAACGGTAACGGCGCGGTTCGTCATCAATGCGGCGGGCGTAGCGAGCGATCGGGTGCACAATATGATCGCGAAACCGTTTTTCCACATCACGCCGAACAAGGGCGAATATTATCTGATGGATAAAAGCCAGGGCGGCATTGTCAGCCATGTGATTTTCCAGTGTCCGAACAAGGACGGCAAGGGCGTCCTCGTTTCGCCGACGGTTCACGGGAACCTGATCGTCGGCCCCAACGCGCACGACACCGTGCCCGGGGATCTCGCGAACACGGCCGCGGGTCTGGATTTCGTCCGGCAGACGGCGCTGCGTTCCGTCCCCTGCATCAGCTTCCGCGATTCCATCCGGAACTTCGCCGGACTGCGCGCCATTTCAGAGATCGACGATTTCCTGATCGGCGAATCGGACGTCCCCGGATTTTTCGATGTGGCGGGGATCAAGTCCCCGGGCCTCACCTCCGCGCCGGCCATCGCAAAGGACCTCGTCAGGATGCTCGGGGAGGCGGGCCTTGCGCTTGAGGAAAAGGAAAGCTTTGAGGATACGCGGCGCGTCGTCCGGTTCAAGGAGCTCAGCCACGAGGAGCGCGCGGCGCTGATTGCGCAGAATCCGGCGTACGGGCAGATTGTGTGCCGCTGCGAGACGATCACTGAGGGCGAGATCGTCGCCGCGCTGCACAGGCCGATCCCGCCGTGCTCCATCGACGGCGTGAAGCGGCGGTGCGGCTCCGGCATGGGCCGCTGTCAGGGCGGCTTCTGCGGACCGAGGGTGCAGGAGATTGTCGCGCGCGAGCTCGGCCTGCCTATGGATCAGATCCCGCAGGACCGCGACGGGATGAATATTATCCTCGGCAGGACAAAAGAAGGGGGACGGCTGTGATGTATGACGTAATTGTGGTCGGCGGAGGCCCGGCGGGTCTTGCCGCTGCGCTTGAGGCGCGGAAAAACGGCGCGGAAAAGGTATTGATTCTGGAGCGCAACAATGAGCTGGGCGGGATTTTGAACCAGTGTATCCACAACGGCTTCGGCCTGCACTATTTTAAGGAGGAGCTGACCGGCCCGGAATATGCCGGACGCTTTATCGAGGAGCTCTCCCACACCGATATCGAGGTGATGGACGGCGCGATGGTGCTGGACATTTCCCCGGACCGCACGGTGCACGCGATGAGCAAAAAGCGCGGCTATCTCCAGCTTCAGGCGAAAGCCATCGTGCTCACCATGGGCTGCCGGGAGCGCACGCGCGGCGCTATCGCCATCCCCGGCACGCGTCCTGCGGGCGTCTTTACCGCGGGGGCGGCGCAGCTTTATATGAACATCGAGGGATACCTCGTCGGCAAGCGCGTGCTGATTCTCGGCTCCGGAGACATCGGGCTGATCATGGCGCGCCGCATGACGCTCGAGGGCGCAAAGGTGCTCGGCTGTGTGGAGCTGATGCCCTATTCCAACGGCCTCAACCGCAATATTGTTCAGTGCCTGAACGACTACGACATCCCGCTGTACCTGTCGCACACCATCACGGAGATCCGCGGCGATAAGCGGGTGGAGCAGGCCGTCGTCTCGCGCGTGGACGAGAACCGCCGCCCCATCCCCGGGACGGAAATCGTGTTCGACTGCGACACCATCCTGCTTTCCGTCGGCCTGATTCCGGAAAACGAGCTCTCGCGACAGGCGGGGATCGAGATAGACCGCCGCACAAACGGCCCGATCGTCTGGGAAAACATGGAGACCTCCCTGTCTGGCGTATTCGCCAGCGGCAACGTAGTACATGTGCATGATCTCGTCGATTTCGTGACGGCGGAGAGCCAGCGCGCCGGACGCGGCGCGGCGGAATTCGCCAAAAATCCGGACGCAGGCTCCGGGGAATCCTTCCGGATTGAAAACGGAGAAGCTGTCAATTATACTGTCCCGCAGCATGTGCGGCCGGATCACGTCGGCAAATTTGTGGAGATTTTCTTCCGCACCAATAATGTGTACCGCGACAGGGAGATCCGGATCACCTCCGGCGGCGAGGTGCTTGCCTCGTTCCGGCGCGAGCATATGGCCCCCGGCGAAATGGAAAAGATCGTATTTCCCAAGGCGCTGTTCTCCAAAATTCAGGATCATACCATTACGGTCTCCGTGGTGGAAGCGGAAAAGAAGGTGCAACCATGAAAGAGCTGATTTGTATTGTGTGCCCCAAGGGATGCCATCTGAAAGTAGACGAGGAAAACGGCTTTTCCGTGACGGGGAACGGCTGTCCGCGCGGCGCGGAGTATGGACATAAGGAGCTGACGAACCCCACGCGCGTCATTACCTCGACGGTGCGGCTGGAGGGCGCGGCGCAGTGCCGTCTCCCGGTCAAGACGAGCGCCGATATTCCCAAACAGGATATTTTCCGCGCTATGGCCCTGCTGGACACGGTCACAGCTCATGCTCCTGTGAAAACCGGGGATGTCGTCGTTCCCAATATTCTGGGACTGGGCGTTGATTTTATCGCGACCAAAACGATCCCCTCGAAACCATAAAGTTTTCGCTCAAGCCTTTTACAAAAGGCTTGCGGGTAATCCAAAAGGGTGGAGCCCTGTTGGACGCTCGCCGCAGCGAGCGGAACTCCCAAGACGTCAAAAAGCTTTCAGCAAGCCAAGCGGCGGCCGATCCCTTTGGATCGGCCGCCGCTGCTTTTTACTTTAAAAATTTACAGGATAACCGCCAGTACACCGGCAAGAATTATGGAAATGATGCCGGTAATGAGACCCGCCGTCACCATGATGGGACGCAGGTACGCGCCGAGAACCTCTTTCTGCTCGTCGGTTTCGCCCACAGCCGCCGCGACCTCATTGGACATGAGCAGCGTCGTCGGGAACCCGAACATACAGGTGAGAATCATGCAGATGGCAAGCGGCACATTCACCTTAAACACCTTGCCCAGCAGCAGGCCGGATACGCATGCGCCCGCCGCACCAATCAGCAGGAGGATCACCAGATAGGGAATCATCCCCAGAATATCCGGGATAGAAGTGGTAGCGAGATTTGCAAAAATCATCATCAGCGTGATCATCATGATCAGGCCGCTGGACTGGGATTTTTCCATCTCGTTTTTCTCCAGAAAACCAAGCTCCGTGAATACGGTGCCCAGGATCAGAGCAATTACAATATAGTTGAGCATCCCCTGCGTCAGACCGCCCAGCCAGTTGCCAACATAATAGCTCAGTACGCCGACAAGCGCCAGCTTGGCGAGGGAAACGGAGGAAATATCGTTGATGCTTTTGGGGATCCGGATGAGACGCTTCTTCTGCGAAGCGCTTGCCTGAACCTCAGACGCCTTGTATGCCTCAAAGGCAGCCGTATCCTTCACAAAAAATTTCGCGGCCTTCTTGAGCAGGACGGAAGCAATCGGAATACCAATGAAATTCTGGAACACCAGCACCAGCGTGGCAAAGGTGGCCAGCTGGGGCAGCCCTTTTTCGGTAAGCGCCTCCGTCATGATGAGCGTCGCGGTCGTGCCGCCGGCAAAGCCGGGCGCGCCGGCCATCACATAGTCACGGCCAATGATGAACTACCCGATCACAACAAGCAGCGCCGTGGCGATCGATACGCCAATCGCGGCTATCACAACCGTTTTCCACTGGCGCTTGAGTTCGGCAAAGTCAAGTGATCCGCCCATGCCGGTGATCAGGATCGTGATGAGCACACCGCCGATCGGCAGGATTGTGGAAACATCGTAGATATCCTTGGGCAGAATTCCTGTATTGAACAGGATAATCATCGTCAGGGCGATGACGAACGCCGCCGACAAAATAGCTTTTGTCTTCTGCGCGACGATCTGTGAGAAAGCAAACACCACCGCAAGGATGGTAAATGCCGCAATAGGAGCCAATGTCATAAGTATCGTCTCTCTTTCTGGACACCGTGGGCGCCGTTTTTATTCTTCGTCCGGGAACGGGGAGATGGCCGGGACAATGCGCTCCGGCTCTGTATAGTTCCAGTCGTTGAGCTCCACGCGCACTGTCTCGGTAATGATGGGCGTGAGCGGCGGGTTATCCTTGCCCGGCGTCTCGTCCGTGGGGCGGTAGCCCAGCTCCTCGAGCACATCCCAGCCCTCAATCATCTTACCGAACGCGGCGTATTTTCCATCGAGCCGCGCCGCGGGCCGGTGCATGATGAACCACTGCGTGGAGGCGCTGTCGAACGGATTGCCGCGCGCCATGGAAATAACGCCCGTCTCGTGCTTGAGCGGGTTCTCGAAGCCGTTCTCGGAGAACTCGCCCTTGATGGAAAACGTGCTTTTCTGATGGCAGTCGCCGGAGAAGGATCCGCCCTGGATCACAAATTCCTTCACAATGCGGTGGATGGTGCGTCCGTCGTACTGACCGCTGTTGGCAAGCTCGATAAAATTATTGACAGTGTTTGGCGCGATGTCCGGATAAAGCTCCAGAACCATCTTCCGGCCATCGTCAAGCGTAATTGTCGCAACAGGATTTTTCATTGTGATCCCTCCTTACTTGAGATTTTCCGGGTTCAGGCATTCCAGCTCCGGCACGACGAAGCGGCCGTCCTTGCGGATGAGCCTGCCGTCGAGCGAGATCTCGCCGCCGCCGTATTCCGGAAGCTGCTGGCAGATGAGATCCCAGTGCAGTGCGGAATGGTTGCCGTTATCGGAGGTCTCGTAGCAGTTGCCGGGGGTGAAGTGGAAGCTGCCGGCCATTTTCTCGTCGAACAGGATGTCCCCCACCGGGACGGTGAGCTCGGGGTTGACGCCGAACGAGAATTCGCCGATATAGCGCGCGCCCTCGTCCACATCGAGGATCTTGTTGAGACGGTCGGTGTAGTGCGGACATTCCGCCTCCACGATTTTGCCGTCGCGGAACGTGAGCTTGATATTTTCAAACATCAGGCCGTCATAGGGCGACGGCACATTATAGGTCAGCACGCCGTTGATGGATTCGCGCACCGGGCAGGAGGTAACCTCGCCGTCCGGGATATTCTTCTGGCCGTAGGACGAGGTGCAGCCGATTCCCTTGATGGAGAACGTCAGATCCGTCCCGGGGCCTGTAATATGCACCTTATCGGTTTTCAGCAGCATATCGCGCAGGGGCGCCATGGCCTTCCCCATCTTCGTATAATCGACGAGCGCCGCACGGAAATAGAAATCCTCATAATCCCATGTGCTCATATTGAACAGCTGCGCCGCGCCGCTGTTCGGGAAATGTGTGACGACCCATTTCGTATTCTGGCACCGCTCGCTCAGGTGCAGCGGTCCCCAGTAATACTTGCGGTAAATCTCGGCCTGCTCCTCCGGGATGCTCTTCCATTTGTAGATATTATCGAACACGCGGATATCCACATAAGCGTCCATATCGCGCATCCGGTCAAGCTCATACTTGGCGATGCCGGCCATATGCTCCGGACTCGCCCCGCGCATCACGACCCCCTCCAGATCATAATCGAACTGGTGGAAATACGGATTGCCGCCCGCCGCATACGATTCTTCGATCAGAGCCCTGGCCATCTCTTTGGCCTGGCCGTGAACCTCAATGAGGATCTTCTCCCCTTTTTGCAGCTGCACAGCTTCATGAATCATGTACTTTGCCAGCTTGCGCACTCTTGGATCTTCCATAATGTCCTCCTTTTTCAACACTTCAAAAATTTATGATACACGGTATAAAACCGGAAATCATTCAATTCCTTCCGGCAGAACCTCTACCTTGTAGCTGTGCCGGATCTCCCTGTTCAGGACAGGATCCGTGAGAGAAAGCTCATATTCCTCCCCAAATACGAGACCGCCCAGCGTATTGATGGTTCCCGACAGGAACGCGCAGTTCTGCGTCTTCATGCCCACGCGATCCCAGATGGAGCTCCACTCCTCCGGCGAGAGCAGCGCAGACAGCGGCGCCTCCTGATACAATGCGCGCGTCCCGTCTTTCACAACCCAGCAGCGCAGCATGAGGCTGTCCCAATGATCCTTCACATCGTCATACAGCCAGACGTCGGGCGCGATCACATTCGGGCACGCCTGCTTGGAAATCGGCACGCTGAAATTTTCCAGCTTTCTGTCGGTGTGGTCGCTCGCCGCTGTAACGTAGACGCGGCCGTCCTGCATCAGCAGGACAAATTCCGCCTCACCGGACGTCTCGCCGTGCTGCACCTGGATCTCCCCGGACGAGGTGAGCACATAATTCGAGAGCGGGTACAGCGTCGGTGTCTCAGAGGGAGCCGGGACTCCCAGACGCGCCAATTCTTCAATATGACCGCGCACCAGTTCCTGATCCTTACCGGCATACCCTGCATTATAGACAGACTCGCACACAAATCCGACGGCTGCGGTGCTTCCATCCTTATGATGCACCGTCAGGCGTATGATATTTTCCATATTACAACCCTCCAAAATAGAGTTCCGGCCTTCTGTCCCGGAACACATTGATGCTCTCCCGGATCTCCCTGATTTTCTGGAAATCCGCCTCGCCGCAGACAATCTCCTCACCGTCCCCGGCCTGTGCCAGAATCTCCCCAAACGGCCCCACAAGCATGGAATGGCCGCAGAAAGAGAGATCTCCATACTGTCCGCAGGCGTTCACAGCGGAAACGTACATCTGGTTCTCGATCGCCCTGGCCCGGTTGAGGATCTGCCAGTGCTCCAACCGCGGGTGCGGCCACTGGGCGCAGACAAACAGCAGCTGGATTTCCTCCAGCGCCAGAGTACGCACCAGTTCCGGAAACCGCAGATCGTAGCAGATAACAGCCCCCGCCTTTACACCATCTATGGAAAAGGTACACAGATGATCCCCGGCGGAAAAATATTTGTGCTCCCCGGACGGAGAAAAGCCATGGATTTTATCATACTCCGCGATCAGACGGCCATCCCTGTCATAACAGACAAACGTATTGCAAATCCGATCATTCCGCCGGGTGATCAGGGATCCCCCCGCAATATTGACGTGATACTTCTGCGCCAATTCCGCCAGCAGCGCGCGGCTCTCGCCCGTTTCAGGCTCCGCAAGTTCCCGCAGCCCCTCCTTTGGGAAAAAACCGAGATTCCACGTTTCAGGAAGCTGAATCACATCCGCACCGTCTCCGGCAGCCTGAGAGATCAGCCGCTCCGCTGTGCGGCGGTTCGCCCCGGCATCATCCGGCCGCACGTCCATTTGCAGCAATGCAAGCCTCAAGTGTGAATTCCTCCCCTTCTCTTTAACGCTATATCGCATCAATGTCCTAAAATATTTTCTTTATCATACCACATAATAGTAATAATCGTCAACACCAGACTAAGCCTGCACCAGACTAAGTCTGGACGTAAACCGCGGATCGCTCCCTCCGGTCGCTGAATTTCCGATAGAAAAAATACTCTGTCGCGGTGGCGGGCTGGTCGGGGATGTGGTATAATATCGGCAGAGTACTATAAACGCGGGCGTATCAGCTTAATTATACCGCCAGACCAAGCGGAGGTACGACGCTTTCGCGATCTGCCCACCGCAGGTGTGGTATAATATCCGCAGGAAGACTGCAACGCGGGCATTATAGCCCAATCGCGCACCCAGCCGGGCGACCGGAGGGAGCGGGCGCGATCTGCTCACCGCAGGTGCGCGGGAATTATAGCCCAATCGACCACCTGGCTGGGCGACCGGAGGGAGCGGGCGCGATCTGGGTCCGGGCCTGCGGCTGGCATGGAGGCGATCCCTCTGTGATACGCCGCGCCGTGCATCTTGCCGCCGGGAACGGTGTGGTTATCGGAGCACATCCGGGCTATCCGGATCGGCTGGGCTTTGGTCGCCGAAATATGTCGATTTCCCCGCAGGAAGCAGAGGACATGATCCTCTACCAGATCGGTGC
Organism: Candidatus Gallacutalibacter pullicola; assembly: GCA_018712265.1. Lineage (GTDB taxonomy): Bacteria > Bacillota > Clostridia > Oscillospirales > Acutalibacteraceae > Gallacutalibacter > Gallacutalibacter pullicola. The sequence goes on along the minus strand of DVHF01000067.1, from coordinate 12,757 downwards.
GCTGGACGGTATATGCCGCGCCGAGGGGACGCGCGTACGGTACGTAAAGCCGCACGGCTGCGCGCCGCCGTCCTTGAGGCCGGGATCGCCCTGCGCCCCTTTGAGGGGAGGGACACGCCATGAACCGCCAGCCGGATATTATCCCGGCGGGGGATCGGGCGCTCTCCATCGTGTTCCCCGAAGAAATCTCGGAGGAGATCAGCTGCCGCGTCCTGGATATGTGCGCCGCCATAGACGCCGCGCACATTCCCGGAATCGTGGGATGTATCCCCTCCTACCACACGCTTCTTGTGGAATATGATCCGCTTGCCCTCGGCTTTTGGGAGGCCGAGGGCAAAATCCGCGCCCTGCCGTTCAGCCAAAGCTCCGCCGAATCCGTGCGGACTGTGGAGATCCCTGTGTGCTACGGCGGGGAGTTCGGCCCGGATCTCGGCTTTGTCGCCAGCCATGCCGGGCTCTCCGAGAACGAGGTGATGCGCCTGCACACAGAAGCCGCATACCGTGTCTATATGCTGGGTTTCCGTCCGGGGTTCCCCTATCTGGGCGGCATGGATCCCCGGATCGCAGCGCCGCGCCGCAAAACGCCGCGCGGCTGCATCGTGGGCGGCAGCGTGGGGATCGCGGGCGGCCAGACCGGGATCTATCCTGAGGACTCTCCCGGCGGCTGGCAAATCATCGGCCGCACGCCGCTGCGCCTTTATGACGAGGAGCGCGGCGCGCTTTTGCGCCCCGGGGATCGACTGCGCTTTACAGCGGTGAGCCGGGAAGCATACGACGAGATTCTTCACGAAAAGGAGGGGAAGTCATGGAGATCCTGAACAAGGGACTGCTGACGCTCCCCGTCTGCGCCGCGCGGCACGGCAGGGAGCGATCCGGCGTGCCGCAGGGAGGACCTATGGATCCGCTAAGCTGTCTGCTGGCGAACCGTCTGGCGGGCAACAGCGGCGGCGCTGCCGCGCTGGAAATCTGTCTCTCGATGCCCACGATCCGCTTTCTGGAGCAGCGCGCCTTTGCCCTGACCGGCGGGGACTGCGGCGCCGTCCTGCAGCGTGACGGACAGGAGATCCCCGTCCCTATGGGCCAAACGGTGCTGGCCAAAGCCGGCGACATCCTCACGGGAGGGATGCTCCGCAGTGGGTTCCGCGCCTATCTGGCCGTCTCCGGCGGGCTGCTCGGTATCCCGCTGCGATCCTCGCCTGTGCGCACAGGGGATCGCCTTGCCGCAGGACCGTCCCAGCCGTACCGGCCCCTGCGTCTCCTGCACAATCCGGCTGTATTTCCCGGAAACCAGGCAGTGATCCGGGTGACTCCCGGGGTCCATGCCGGTCATTTTTCCCGTGCGGGACTGGATACCTTCTGCCGCAGCCTGTACACATACAGCACACGGAGCGACCGCATGGGGATCCGGTTCGAGGGTCCGGCTGTGGAATTCGGCCCGGGACGCGACGGCAACATCATCTCGGAGGGCGTACTGCCCGGGGATATCCAAATCACCTCGGCCGGGCTGCCGATTCTGATGATGGCGGACTTCCAGACAGTGGGCGGCTACGCCAAAATTGCCCATGTGATCACAGCCGATCTTCCTGCGGCGGCGCAGCTCCGTCCGGGGAGCCGCGTCCTGTTTAAAGCCGTACCTGTCCGGGAGGCACAGGAGCTGCTGCGCGCACAGCGCAGGGAAGCGGATTCCTGCATCGCGCCGCTCTGACCGTACGATGGCGTGCCTTGACGTGCCGGGCATTTTTTGATATAGTTATGGAGTATTGAAAATCCCGCTATTACTGGAAAATGCGGGTTTACAAGGAGGAGTTTCACATGAAGTATTATGTGTCCGCAAAGGGACCGAGAAACGGGGACGGTTCCAGGGAGCGCCCGTATCAGCGCATCCAGCAGGCGGCTGCGGCTGCGCGTCCCGGCGATGAAGTGATCGTCGCGCCGGGGCTTTACCGCGAATGGGTCAACCCCATCTGCGCCGGCGAGGAGGACGCCCGGATCACCTACCGCTCGGAAAAGCCCGGCGAGGCTGTGATCACCGGCGCGGAGCAGGTGAAAACCTGGGAGCCGTATCAGGGGAACGTGTGGATCGCCCGCATCCCCAACGGCGTTTTCGGCGCCTACAATCCCTATACGACGGAGCTTTGCGGCGACTGGTATTACAGCGAGGCCACCCTGCATACCGGTGAAATCTATCTCAACGGGAAGTCCATGTACGAGACGGACAAGCTTGAGGAGGTTCTGGAGGGAAAGCCGTTTGAAAATTCGTGGTATCCGGAGGGCGCTGACCTGCGCTGGTACACGGAGCAGGACGGCGGCGAGACGGTATTGTACGCGAATTTCCAGGGCGCGGATCCGAATGTGGAAAACGTGGAGATCAACGTGCGCCGCAACTGCTTCTATCCGGAAAAGACCGGCGTGAACTACATCACCGTCTCCGGCTTCGTGATCCGTCAGGCCGCGACGCAGTGGGCGCCGCCGACCGCCTATCAGGAGGGCGCCGTAGGCCCGCACTGGTCCAAGGGCTGGATCATCGAGGACTGCGAGATCTCCGATTCCAAGTGCTGCGGCGTCAGTCTCGGGAAATATCTCCAGCCCTATAACGAGAACCGCTGGACGAGGGAACACCTCAAGCAGGGAACCCAGACGGAGCGCGACGCCATCTGCCAGGCGCAGATCGACGGCTGGAACAGGGAGACCATCGGCTCCCACATCGTGCGCCGCTGCCACATCCACGACTGCGAGCAGACCGGCATCGTCGGTCATCTGGGCGGCGTGTTCTCCATCATCGAGGACAACCACATCCACCACATCAACACGAAGCAGCAGCTTTCCGGCGCGGAAATCGCGGGGATTAAAATGCACGCGGCGATCGATACGATCATCCGCCGCAACCACATCCATCACTGCACCCGCGGCATCTGGCTCGACTGGCAGGCCCAGGGCACCAGAGTCTCCCAGAACCTGCTGCACGACAATATCCCGCCGCTGTCCTCCCGCGTCAACAAGAATATGGCCATCACGGAGGATCTGTTCATCGAGGTCAGCCACGGCCCCACCCTGGTGGACAACAATATCATGCTCTCCCCCTACGCCAGCCGCATCTGCGCGCAGGGCGTGGCGTACGTCCACAACCTGATCTGCGGGCCGTTCACGATGGTCGGCGCAGGCACCAACAACGGCGGCGGCGTCAATCCCCGCTACACCCCCTATCATGTGCCGCACCGCACGGAGGTCGTCGGCTTCATGACGTTCCAGCACGGCGACGCACGGTTCTACAATAATATTTTCGTGAACCGCGAGATCCCGAAAATTTATACGGACTGTCAGGCGGAGAAGAAAATCAGCCTGAACAGCCTGGCGGGCACAAAGCCGTACGACGGGTATCCCACAGCTGACGAATATTTCGCGCAGTTCTTCGTGGAGGGCGACGTCCGCGGCAAGGAAAACCGCGAGAAGTATTACAATAAGATGCCTGTCTACACGGGCGGCAATATCTTCTTCAACGGCGCGCAGCCCTGCGGCACGGAGCAGAATTTCGCTGTGGACACCGAGCACGAGATCTTCGTCGAGCTTGAGGAAAAGGACGGCGCATACCGCCTGCATACGAACCTGTACGAGTACCTCCCGAAGCTGAGGACGCCTTTCATCTCCTCGGAGGTGCTGGGCGAGGCGTTCGAGCCGGAGCAGCGTTTTGAGAATCCGGACGGCTCCGAGCTGTTCCTGGGCGAGGACTATTTCGGCGAGCACAGGGCGATCAACCCGACCCCCGGCCCGTTTGAAAACGGCGCTGAGATCTCCGAATCCCTGTTCTAACCATAGAAAAATCCCCTACCCCCTGCGAAAGGAGATAAGGGAAGCTTACCAGTCCAAAAGGATCGCATCGCTGTTCCGGTGCGGTCCTTTTCCGTATGCAGACACACAATGATCCGCGGCGCACAGGGCGCGCGGCGGCAGTCAGAAAGGGAATGTTTTATGAAAGAGCAGGCAGAAGCCCCCAAAGCGATCAAAATCCGGGGCGCAAGGGTGCATAACCTGAAAAATATCGATGTGGATGTCCCGCTGAACCAGATTGTCGGGATTGCAGGCGTATCCGGATCCGGGAAATCGTCGCTTGCGCTCGGCGTCCTGTATGCCGAGGGATCCCGGCGTTATCTGGAGGCGCTCTCCACCTATACCCGCCGCCGCATGACGCAGGCGGCCAGGGCGGAGGTGGACGAGGTGCTGTATGTCCCGGCGGCGCTGGCCCTGCACCAGCGGCCCGGCGTCCCCGGGATACGCAGCACGTTCGGCACCGGCACGGAGCTGCTCAACAGCCTCCGGCTGATGTTTTCCCGTCTGGCGAGCCACCGCTGTCCGAACGGGCACATGGTTCCTCCCACTCTGGCGGTCGCGGCGGAGCAGGAGATCGTCTGCCCGGAGTGCGGCGCGCACTTTTTCGCCCCGGGCGCCGAGGAACTCGCCTTTAACAGCCAGGGCGCGTGCCGCACCTGCGGCGGGACCGGCATCGTGCGCACCGTGGACCGCGATTCCCTCGTCCCCGACGACTCCCTCACCATCAACGGGGGCGCGGTGGCTCCGTGGAACACGCTGATGTGGTCGCTGATGACGGAGGTCTGCCGCGCGATGGGCGTCCGCACCGACGTCCCGTTCCGCGATTTGACCGACCAGGAAAAGGACATCGTCTACAACGGCCCTGCCGTCAAAAAGCACATCTTCTACCACCCAAAAAACTCCAACCAGGCCGGGGAGCTGGACTTTACGTATTTTAACGCGGTGTACACGGTGGAAAACGCGCTGGCAAAGGTCAAGGACGAAAAGGGCATGAAGCGGGTGGAAAAGTTCCTCCGGGAGGACGTCTGCCCCGACTGCGGCGGCACGCGCCTTTCCGAAGCGGCGAGAGCGCCAAGGCTGCGCGGGATCGGGCTGGACGAGGCCTGTAAAATGACGCTGTCGGCCCTGCTGCGGTGGGTGGACGGCGTACCGTCCTCGCTGCCGGAGGAGATGCGCCCCATGGCGGAAAGCATCTGCGCGTCGTTCCGGACGCCCGCCCGCCGTCTGATGGAGCTGGGGCTCGGGTACCTCACGCTGGATCGCGCCGCCTCCACCCTGTCCACCGGGGAACGCCAGCGGATGCAGCTCGCCCGCGCCGTGCGCAACCGGACCACCGGCGTGCTGTATGTGCTCGACGAGCCGTCCATCGGGCTGCACCCGGCCAACCTGCGCGGTCTGACGGCGGTGATGCACGATCTCGTCGCGGACGGCAACTCCGTGCTGCTGGTGGATCACGACGCGCAGATCCTGTCGGAGGCCGACTGGATCATAGAAATGGGCCCGCGGGCCGGCGCGGACGGCGGCCATGTGATCGCCCAGGGCTCCCCCGCCGCGCTCGCAGACAGCGAGCAGTCCCTGATCGGCCCCTTTCTCGCCGGAAAAGACAGGAGCTTTCGCCAAACCGACGCAGGCACGCTGTTCCGGAACGGGAGGATCCACCTCTCCACCTCGTCTATCCACACCGTGAAGCCGCTCGAAGCGGAGATCCCCAAGGGCAGGCTGACCGTTGTGACCGGCGTTTCCGGTTCGGGAAAAACGACGCTGATTCTGGAAAGCCTGATCCCGGCGCTTGAATCGTCCATCGCCGGGACGAAGCTGCCGGACCATGTCCGTTCCATAGAAGCGGAGGGCATCGGGCGCGTCAGGCTGATCGATGCTACGCCGATCGGCATCAACGTCCGCTCCACTGTGGCGACCTACGCGAACGTCCACGACGAGCTGCGCAAAATCTACGCGCGCACGCCGGACGCCAAGCGCATGGGCCTGAAAGCCGGGGATTTCTCCTACAATACCGGAAAGCTGCGCTGCCCTGTATGCGACGGCACGGGCGTCATCAGCCTGGACGTCCAGTTCCTGCCGGACGTGGAGATCCCATGCCCGGAATGTCGCGGATCGCGCTACGCAAAGGACGCGGGACTGGTGCGTCATCAGGAAAAAACGGGACGGGCCTATTCCCTGCCGGAGCTGATGGCGATGGATGTGAATACCGCGCTGGAAGCCTGTGCCGGAATGAAGCTTGTGCGGCAGCGGCTTGAGGTTCTGCGGGATCTGGGGCTGGGCTACCTGACCTTGGGCGAAGCAACGCCGAGCCTTTCCGGCGGCGAGGCGCAGAGGCTGAAGCTTGCCAGCGAGATGGGCCGGGGGCAGTCGGATTCCGTCTTTGTCTTTGACGAGCCGACAATCGGCCTGCACCCGCTCGACGTGCAGACGCTGCTCGGCGTGTTCCGCACCCTGCTGGATCAGGGCGCGACCGTCATCGTGATCGAGCACGATCTCGACGTAATCCGCAGCGCAGACTACATCCTCGATATGGGTCCGGGCGGCGGCGAGGAGGGCGGCAGGATTGTCGCGGCCGGTACGCCCGCCCAAATCGCAGGAAATCCCGAAAGCATCACGGGGAGGTATTTATAAAGGGGAACGATCTTCCGTCACCGAAAGATTTCGGAAATCACCCTGCCGTCCACATCAGCCATTTTTCCGCCGAAAGAGTGCGCAACCGTCGGCGCAATATCGGCGATGGATCCGCGCTCTATTACGACACCGGGCTGAATATCCGGCCCGAATGCGAGGAAGGTCGGCTGGGGACCTTTATCCGGCAGATATCCGTGGGTGGCGTGTCCGAGCTTATAATCGGTCGTGTCGAATGTGCGCAGGATCGGCTCCCTCCAATCGTTGCCGAAGGAGTACACGCCGTTGCTTTCCAGAACAAAGGAAAAGCCGCCGGAAAGATGCTCCTGTTCTTCGATTTCTTCCGTCGTAAAGACGCGTTCTATTCCATAAATGCCTTCCTTGCAGGCTTCCTGAAGCACGCGATAGGTTTTCTGCCATATCTCTTTGTCGGAAGGATCTTTTAAATAAACCTGGCAGGAGGCGCCGGTAGACTTGACGATTGCCGCATAATCGGAGATATTGCCCTGCTGGTCAAGCGTGATCAGACCGGCGCGGTGCAAAAGCACATTGGGATGGATGCTGCCCTGCACATCCATCTGGCCGTGATCGCTCACGACAAAAATATTCGTTTCCTGACGGATACCGGCCTCGTCAAGCGCCTGCAAAATATCGCTCAGCCACAGATCGCACTCGTGCAGCCCGTGGATCGCCTTCATGGATCTGACGCCGGCCTCATGGCGGTAGCCGTCGACATTTCCGGGGTGGATCATCAGCAGGTTGGGCTTAAATCTGCGGATGATATCGCAGGCGCAGGCATTGACAAACTCGTCGTTCCACGGATGCTGTCTCTGATGGCCGCGGGAGAAATGGATATTATTCCGGATAATCTCCATAACCTCCTCGCTGGAGCCTGCGTCTTTATGGCACTCGGCTTCATCCTCTCCGGGACGCTGCGGCCAGTACTCATCAACGAGGTAATCAATGTGCGGATGCTTTCCCGTCACCGGCCAGAATACGGCCGCTGTCGTCATCCCCATCGACTTGGCAAGATCAAAAATATCAGGAACCTTTACAATGTGGTTAAAGTGTTCCCACAGCGACGAAACCTCGCCGAGAATTGTCTGCTCGTTGTTAATCACGCCGTGCCGGTCCGGAAAACATCCGGTGCGCATGGTGGTGTGGCAGGGATAGGTAATGGTGGGATAGACGGAACGCATCCGCTTGACCATAGCCGCCCTGTCCCAAATGGAAGAAAACGCCGGAAGCTGCCTGAGTATCTCCCAGTCGTCATATAGAAGTGCGTCCTCTGAAATTACAACCGTATACTTTGCCATATTGCTGATTCCTCCTGAATGAAAACATTCGCTAAAATGCGCCGCCTGAACGGATTGGCAGAGAAAGAAATTTTACTTATTTGATACCGGCGTATACAAAACCGTTGATGATGCGCTTGTGAAGGAACATATACACCACAAGGATCGGCATCACAAGGATCACGTTGCCTGCCATAACGATCTGCCACTTGCTGCCGTTTTCGGAGTCGCGCAGCTGGGCGATTGCAACAGTCAGCGGGCGGATTTCATCGACGTTCGTCATGACGAACGGCCAGAAATAGTCATTCCAGTGGGAAATAAAGCTGAAGAGCGTCACAGCGACGAGGGACGACTTCGCCATAGGCAGCAGGATGCGGAACATGATGGACAGCTCGGATCCGCTGTCGAGCCGCGCGGATTCCACAATCTCCTCCGGGATCTGCTTGAACGCCTGACGGAGCATAAAGATTCCGAACGCGTTTGCACCAAAGGGCAGGATCTGCGGCCATAAGGTGTTGAGGATGCCAAGGTCGGCAAACATGATATAGATGGAGACGAACGTCAGCTGTCCGGGAACCATGAACGCAATCAGGACAACGGCAAAGCACAGCCCCGCCCCACGGAATTTATACCGCGCCAGCGCGTAAGCGCAGGGGACGGAAACAATCAGCTGTATCACAAGGATCGCAAGGGTGACAACGATGGAATTGCGAAAGTACAGCGGATAATTGCCGCTGTTCCAAACTGCTGCGAAATTTTCCCACTGAGGCTGCTCCATGAACAGTGTGGGCGGGTATGCAATGGCCTCATTATAGGTTTTGAGAGATGTGGAAAGCATCCACAGGAACGGAAATAAAAACACGACGATAACAGCCAGCTTTGCCAGCATACCGATGAACCATAGAATTTTCTGTATGGCTTTTTGCTGCGGGCTTACCGCAGCAGCTCCAACTTGATTTTGCATATTGCTGTTTCCTTTCTGGATCAATCTTTTTAAATGCACTGCGCGGTTCATTGGTAGAAAACCTTTTTGGAAAGGAACGCAAAGTACAGGATAGTCAGCAGGCCGACAATAATCAGCAGAACCGTACCGGCGGCGCTGGCAATGCCGATTTTAAACTGCATGGAAAACGCAGTAATGTAGATATAGTAGACCAGTACCTGTGTGGATTTTCCCGGACCGCCGGCTGTCATGACCTTGATCGTCTCAAAAACCTTGAACGAGCCGATCGTCATGGTGATCAGGCACAAAAACACCTGCGGTGAAATCATCGGGAGGGTGATCCTGAAAAAGCGATTTATCGGGTCGGCGCTGTCGAGATCGGCCGCTTCATAAATTTCTGAGGGGATCCCCTGAAGCGCAGCGAAAATGATCAGCGTGTAATACCCCACCGACTGCCACCACGAGACGAGGACAATGGAGCCCATAGCCGTATCACTGGAATTCAGCCAGCGGGAGGTGGGCAGCCCCACGGACTGAAGAAGCATATTTAAAAGGCCGGTATCCTCGTTCATCAGCCAGGACCAGACCATGGAAACAGAGAGCAGCGCGATGACATGGGGCGTAAACATCGCCGTGCGCGTGAAGCTGTTCAGACGCGTATCCTTATGCAGCCACACGGCAAAAAGGATCGAAGCGATCATCAGTGTCAGAACGGTCCAGAAGGTGTAAAAAAAGGTATTTCCCAATGCGTTGAGGAAGTCCGCACGCTGCCAGATATATTCAAAATTGTCAAACCCGACAAAGTTTTTCGTTTTGGATACGAGCGTCCAGTCCGTAAAGGACAGGTAAATCATGTAAATGAGCGGGTACAGCGTAAAGACAACGAGGAACAGCATGGCCGGAATCACGAAAAGATAAGGGATACATTTTTCACGGAGTCTGTCGGACTTCATTTTTTCATCCCTCCTACCTTTTCCAGTACGCTGTCAAAACGGCTGTCGCTGCTGTAAACACGCTTGCCGTCCTTGTCAAAAATCAGGATATCCTCCCGGTTTAACGAGAAATAGACATTGTCGTCAAACCGATCCGTCAGGCTCTTCGCCATGATGGAGATCCCGTCAAAGCCAAGCTGATACAGCGTCTCGCTGCCCAGCATCTCCTTGGTAATGATGGAGCCCTTCGTTTGCAGGAATTTATCGGGGAGCTCTGTTTCAGACAGCACAATTTTTTCCGGACGGAAGCCAAAGGAGAACTCCGAACCCGGAATCTCCAGAATATTCATCTGAGGCGAACCGATAAACTGTGCGGTAAAGCGGTTGCAGGGATTGTTGTAAATCTCAGCCGGGCAGTCCTCCTGCTGAATGGTGCCCTTGTCCATCAAGATGATCCTGTCGGCCATAGACATGGCCTCCACCTGATCGTGCGTAACATACACAAACGTGGTTTTGAGCTTCTTGTGCAGCTCAATGAGTTCGACGCGCATATGGCTGCGCAGCTTTGCGTCCAGATTCGAGAGCGGCTCATCCATCAAAAACACCTTTGGCTTTTTGACCATCGCGCGCGCCAGGGCAACGCGCTGGCGCTGGCCGCCGGACAGCTGAGAGGGCCTGCGGTCGAGATATTCCGTGATCCCCAGAATCCCGCTGATTTCCTCAATCAGCCTGTTTCGCTCCGCGGCCGGAACCTTTTTATTCTTCAGGCCATACTCGATATTTCCGCGCACAGACATCGTCGGATAAATTGCGTAGTTCTGGAAAACCATCGCCAGATCGCGTTTTCCCGGCGGCAAATCGGAAATATCCTGGCCGTCCATCAGCACCTGTCCGGAACTCTGCGGACCAATGCCGGCAATCATTCTCAAAAGTGTCGTTTTCCCGCATCCGGACGCACCGATCAGAACCGCAAACTCGCCATCTTCAATCGTAAGATTTAAGTTTTCCACAACAGTTGTATTACCGAAGCGCTTCGATACGTTCCTTAATTCTATTTTTGCCATCTTCTTCTTTCTCTCCGTTCCCATTCTGGAGTGTAAATCACAGAAAGGCGCTTTCCGTTCCCGACCTTAAAAAATGACAGGCAGTCAAAAGAAATTCTTTTGACTGCCATTTTGCATTTGTGCAGCAGGATAAGCCTGCGGCAGCGCCTTTCTCAAAAAACATATCGGAAATGATTGGGCTGATAATCCCCTGCGTTACGGATAGGTTTCTGCGTTGCCGCCGGGCAGGAGCTCGTCACAGATAAGCAGAAGCTGTTCTGTGGCCTGTTCCGGAGTGAGGCTGCCGTCCTGAAGCATCTGGGTGAGCAGGGCAACGATTTCCTGGTTCAGGGAAGCAAAGTACGGGGAGACATACTGGTCGTCCACATACTGAAGCTGGTCATAAGCCACCTTGTACTGCGGCTTTTCTTCCCACAGCTTCTGGACAGACTCCAGGGAGCCGGAATTGACATTGTTAAGCATATATCCGGTTTCCTCGTTGATATAGGCGTTGACTTCGAGGCTTGTGGCATACTTGATGAATTCCCATCCGCCAGCGATTTCTTCGTCGCTCGCCGTATTCATAATGATGAGATTATTGCCGCCGGTTGCAACAGAGTAGCACTCATCGGCCACCAGGAAACCAACTCCAATATCGAACTGGGCATTGTCGTAAATCTGAGTCATGCTGCCTGTGGACTGGTAAATCACAGCCACATCGCCGTTGATGAATTGATCCGTCGCATTCAGGCCGTCGACCGTAGCAGCCTTGTACAGACCCTGTTCTTTCAAATCGTTCCAGAAGGTGAAAGCGTTGAGAGCGGCGTTGTCAACAGCAAGATAAGAGGTATTGCCGTCGGCGCTGAGGAAATGTCCTCCGGAGCTGGTCAGGAAATTGCCAAAATACCAGCACACCATATCAGCCATGAAAGGCGTGGCCTCCGTGTTGTCGCGGACAGATTCCAGCAGGGAGACGAGCTGATCGCGTGTATCCGGAATCGTTTTGGAACCGGTGGCATCCTCCACGATATCAAGGTTGAGATACATCAGCGGTGTAGAACGGCCGCACGGCAATGCGTAGTAGTCGCCGTCAGGACCGGTGCCGTAATTCATCAGGCCGGGAATATATTGTCCAAAATCGAAAGAAGGATCGTTTTCTTCCGCATATGTACTCAGGTCAACGAGCATATCGTTCATAATCAGCTGCGGTGTATCGACCGAGTCACAGAACGAAACAGCCGGGCATTCGCCTGCCGCAAAGCCTACGGTGAGCTTGGAAAGGATATCGGCATACCCGCCCTGATAGGTTCCAACCACTTCGTACTCCCCTTCGTGGGCCGCGTTAAAATCGGAGATAATTTTCTCGATACAATCCAAATTGGTTCCCGAGCTGAAGGAATGCCAGAAGTCGATCTGTACTTCTCCGGCATCCGCTGAATTTTCGGCTGTACTTGCGGACTGCGCCGTGCTTTCTCCCGCCGTAGAGGTTTCCGATGCAGAATTGCCGGAAGCGGAAGAACTGTTGGAACTGCTGCATCCGCCAAGAGCGGAAACAACCATTAACGAGGCCAGCAAAAGGCTGAATACCTTCTTCATTTTTATCACCATTCTGACCGCATCATCACTAATAATTGTAGAATTGCGAAGTTGTGCGGCCACCTTTCTTGTAAAATGAATATTATATATCGTTCATTCAGGAGACTATTTTCGTACTGCTGTTTTACATGGATTTCATTAGTCGTTTTACGCTGTTAGTACAAGCAAGGAAGGACAGGGAAAGGGATAAAACTCTCTTAATTATTTACTTTTTAGAAACCGCTCTGATTTATCTTTCTTCTCCAACACCTCCTTTTTATTCTTTGAGAAGCTGTTTGACAAATCCAAGAGGTTCTTAAAATTCACTTTTATCCCCGATTCGCCGGCTCTCAAAAGCGCAGTGTACGTGGTCCATCTTTCAGGTGCTTTCCCTCTTCATTGCCATGTCCGTTTTTCATTATAGTCTGTACTATAGCACCCCAGATAAATGACGCACAAACTTGACAAAGGCCCTATGATTAAGGTAGAGGTGAAAGTTATGTTACACAATGAAGA
>DVHF01000066.1 GCA_018712265.1 Candidatus Gallacutalibacter pullicola | reverse complement strand
GATCCCTGAAAGGGCCGCGCTCCGCGCGGCCCTCTGTGCGCGCCAAAGGCGCGCAGATTCGATAGAGTAAAAATGGCGAGTTATCCTTAAATTATATGCCCTGTCCGAACGGACAGAAAAACTATTTTTTTCGTTTCTTTTCTTCGTCCTCGTCCTCCGGGCGGAGGTACTCCTCGATGCGGAAGCGCGGCCGCGCCTTGACCTCGCTGTAAATCTTCCCGATATATCCGCCGACCACGCCGAGACAGAGCATCTGAAGCCCGCCCAGTAACCAGATCGACGAGACAGTTGCCGTCCAGCCCGCTACGACGTTCCCGGTGGCCCAGGAGATCAGCGCGTACAAAAGCCCCAGCACGCTCAGCGCCGAGACGATCAGTCCCAGGTTCGAGATGATTTTCAGCGGCTTCACGCTGAACGATGTGATCCCGTCGATCGCAAAGGAGATCATCTTTTTCAGCGGGTACTTTGATTCCCCGGCAAAACGTTCATGGCGATCGTAGTACACATAGTCACAGCGGTAGCCGATGAGCGGCACAAGCCCGCGCAGGAACAGGTTCACCTCGCGGTATTCGGAGAGCGCGTCGAGTGCGCGGCGGCTCATCAGGCGGTAATCGGCGTGGTTGTATACCATATCGACGCCAAGGATCTGCATCAGTCGGTAGAACGCGAGCGCACTTGCCCGCTTGAAAAATGTATCGGTATCGCGCTTGTTGCGCACGCCGTAGACAATATCGCAGCCCTGCGCGAATTTATCAGCGAATTCGTCGAGCGCGTCCACATCGTCCTGAAGATCGGCGTCCATGCTCACGGCGCAGTCGGCCTCGTCCTTCGCGGCCATCAGCCCGGCCAGCAGCGCGTTTTGGTGGCCCCGGTTGTGCGCCAGCTTCAGGCCGAGCACCATCGGGTTTTCCTCATGCTGCCGGGAGATGATCTCCCAGGTTCGGTCGGCGCTGCCGTCGTCCACATACAGGATGCGGCTGTCCGCCGACGCGCGTCCGGAGGCGATCATTTCCTCCAGCTTTTCCGTCAGACGGCGCGTCGTTTCCGGGAGGACCTCCTCCTCGTTATAGCATGGCACAACCAGATAAATTTTTGCAGGCAAGATTATTCCTCCTTTTGCCCGGGGGCATCGTCAGGCCCCGTCTCCCGCGCAGAGGACTCAGCTTCCCCGTCCAGCACGGGAGGCGGCGGAAAATTCTGGGATTCAGCTCCGGACGGTTCCGGGGCATCCGGGATGCTCCCATCGTCCCAGGCGGGATCCAGCACAGATGGCTCAGCTTCCCCGTCCGGCGCGGGAGGCGGCGGGAAATTCCGGGATTCAGCTCCGGACGGTTCCGGGGCATCCGGGATGGTCCCATCGTCCCAGGCGGGATCCGGCGCAGAGGGCTCAGCTTCTCCATCCGGCGCGGAGATCTGTGCGTCCGGCGCGGGATCGGGATCCACAGCGGGAGGATACTCCGGCTCCGGCGGCGCGGGTTCCGGCACGGGCAGGCAGTAGTTTTGACGGATGCGCTCCCAAAGGATCGACTGGTACTTGTGCGGATCCGGGAGCGGCTGGCGGACGCGGTAGATGTGGCGGCCGTATTCGCGGTTCCAGAAGCGGTCGCGGCCATGGATGATCAGCAGGTAGATCAGGATAGCCAGCAGCGATACAGCGGAAATCCCGATACCCGCGAGCAGGCCGGGTGTGCGGTAGGTGAAGCGGATCTCGCTTGTCCCGGCGGGGACGCGCACGGCCATGAAACCGACGCTGACCTTTTCGATCTGCACCTCCTGCCCGTTCACCTCTGCGCTCCAACCGCTTTCGTAGGGAACGCTGAAAAAGACGAGGCGGGGCTTGTCGCTCTCAAAGGTGGCGGAAAATCCCGTGTTATCGTGCGAGAACGACGTCGAGGACATCGAACGGCGCGCGCGGCAGTCGCGGTAATATTCCTCGTTGGTATAGAGCAGGCCCTCCGTGCTGAGCGGGTACAGCATCCCGCTGTACTCCTGAATCTGCTCGTCGGAAAGCACAAGCGCCTTGAGCAGCAGCAGATGGCGGTTCGCCACGGGCGTCTCCTCGTACTGCTCCTCGGTGACGTAATAGTCGTAGCTGAAGCCCATCGGGATATAGTATTTATTTTCCCAAATATCATAGGAATTTTGCGTGTCATAATACGTCCAGCCCGGCATTTTTGGATCGCTGTGGGGATTTTCATCGCCGCCAAAGCGTTCGGAATCGCCGGTGAAGTCGAAAAGCCAGCGGCAGGAGGTCAGGCCGCGCAGGCCGTAGGTGCTTGTGTCGGGGCGGGAGCCGACGTCGCGCGTGACACCGATGGAGGGATAGAACTCCATGATGGATCCCGGCACGATGCTGTGGAACGCCTGGATGGACGGGATCTGCCAGTACATGGCCTGGTTGTCCATCGCCTCGTAGAAATCAGAGCGGCAGTTTTCGAGATCCGGCAGATCGATCTTGCTGCGTCCGTTCATGGCGTTTGGCAGGAGCTGATCGCGCACGTTCTCGGTCTGTGTTTTGCCCAGTGCGATGAAGAACGCCGAATAGATGACGGCAATCACCGACACGCCAACCGTCGTATACCGCAGGAATTTTTTCGTATTCCTTTTATAGTACCGCAGCACGATGCTCAGCAGAAGCAGGCTCATCAGCGCAATGGCAACATATGTCCAGAACCGCGTGGGGTAATCCTCCAGTCCGATGGTGGTGATTTCCACACCGTCGACCGTCTCGGTGGAGGGCATCAGGCCGATCGCCACGGCCATACCGATGGTGATCCCAGCCGTCCAGCGGAGGGCGCGCGCCCAGTCGATCCCGGAGTTCTGCATGGCGAGGATCGTTGCGAGGGACATCATCAGCGTGAGCATATAGAACCAGCGCGCGTAATAGGACGAATTGAACAGCTGGAACGCCGAATTGAGGATCGGCACCCCGGCCATCAAAAAGAGGATGCCGAGCATTTTCTTGAGCCAGTGACGGCGGCGGCTCTGCAAAAAGCCGATGACGCCCGTCATGCTGAACAGCGGCAGCCAAGCTCCGAGCGACGACCATTTTGACCCGGAATCCGGCGTGAAGTTGGGCCGGGCCGGGAGATCCGGCGGGAAGAACAGGCATTGCAGGATGTGGAAATACCGCTGGCTCCAGCCGTAGATCAGCGCGTTCCAGCCGTTGGGCGGGTTGTTGACGCGCGGATTCTGCACCACAGCGAGGATCGTCGGCAGCAGGAGGACGCTTGTCAGCAGCAAACCGAGCACCGATTCCAGCAGGAGAATCGCCAGATCGCGCAGGCTGAACCGCCAGCTCCTGCATAAAATGCGCACAAACCAGTAAATAATACAGAAAACAACCTGTCCGACAAAAAAGTAATAATTGACAAAGCAGCACATGGCCACAGCGAAAATGAAAATCCCGCGGCGGCGATGGTACATGAACTCGTCGAGCGCCGCCAGCAGCAGCGGGAAAAACACGATCGCCTCATGGAAGTGGTTGAAAAAGATATTGTATACGGAAAACCCGGAAAAGGCGTACAGCAGGCCGCCGATCACCGCGTAGCCCTGCGCGCGCGTGTACCGTTTGAGGTAGATGTACCCCGTGAGGGAAGCGCAGGCAAATTTGAGGATCAGCAGCGGGCCCATCAGGTGGGGGACCATCTCGCTGGAAAACGGGATAGTCAGCCAGAAGAACGGACTGCCCAGCAGATAAAACGAGTAGGAGCCGATAAAATTCGCGCCGAGATCGGTTGTCCAGTTCCAGCGCCAGTTTCCGGAACGGATGGCGTCGTGACACATCTGATAGAACGGCACCTGCTGGACGTTGTAATCGCCGTAGAACAGGAAGTAGCCGTCGTCAAAGATGATGAACGGAAGAAAGACGATCAGGGCGAGAAAAAGGCCCAGCCCGAACGCCTTCCATGCACCATGTTCATTCCTGTCATTTTCGAGTAAAACAGAACTCAAAATCTCCACCTCCCAAGGCTAAGCCTTGACGTAATACGCGTCACGCGTCGTGACCTCCGCTGATACGCCGATAACCTTAAATACTCTGCCGCGGTGGCAGACGCGCAGAAAAGTACTCAAGCAGCTAATCATGCAACCGCTCCCCGAAGTGCGGCCCAATAAAGGATCCAATATGGCAAGCGTTTGGCCGTTAGGCCATAGCGTGGCAACACCCTGCCAAGTTAGCGCGAAACAGGGAGAGGTTACACTCCGAGGATTTCGGACATCCCACGCCTGAAATGGGCGAAATAGGTTGCCGAAAAGTTGCTCAATTCTGGAACAGTCTGATAATGGGCGGCCGTTCAAGTAACAAAGTGCGCGCTTATTGGCTCTCGATATTCCTGTTCTTACCACTGAGGATCCCGGCCGTGGGGTCTGGGGACACGGCCAGAGGGCTCCCCAGCGGGGGATTTTCAAGGGGGCAGGAGCCCCCTTGAATGGTCTTTTGCTTCCTTTTCTTCCAACAAGAAAAGGAAGGGCCG
>DVHF01000065.1 GCA_018712265.1 Candidatus Gallacutalibacter pullicola | reverse complement strand
AGGCGCGTATAAAGGGCCGCGCGGAGCGCGGCCCTCCCAGGGATCCACCCTGGTGAGCATGGTGGGCCGCAGGTCCACACGCGACGAATCCTACCCTGCCCGGTTAGGGCGAAGCAGGGAGAGGTTACACTCCGAGGATTCCGAACCGATCGCACCCAAAACAAGCAAAACAGCTTGCCGTACAGTTGCACGATTACAAAAAAGCTTTACAAAGAGCAGAATTTTTCCGGCAACAGGAGCGCGCGTACTGGCTCTCAATACGCCTACTGCTACCACAAAGGATCCCGGCCGTGGGGGTGTAAGGGGGACGCGGCCAGAGCGCTCCCCCTGGGGGTCTTTAGGGGGGCACCCCCTAAATAGTCTTTTGCTTCCTTTTCTTCTAACAAGAAAAGGAAGGGCCAGGGGGTGTTAGGGACGATTCCCCCGCGGGGCGGGGGAAATGTCGCGACGCGACAAAGGGGGACGGCGCGCGTGCGCGCGGCCTGAGCGGCCCCTTTCGCCGGGACCTGCAAGGTTCGATAGATCAAAAATGATGAAGCGTTAGGCTTCAAAATACTTTCTCTGCCTAGGCAAGGCACAAATTCTTTGGTTTGGTGAAGCCTGCGGCTTCAAATATTCCCGCTCCACCCGGACAGGGCGAAAACTTCTGGCTCGGTGAAGCCGAAAGCTTCAAGCCGTGCGCGTGCCCGGACAGGGCGAAAAAGCCTTAGTCTGCTGCGTGAAGGACGCCGTCCTTCATCTCAAAGAGCCTGCCGGAGCGCAGCCGCTTCACGCTGTCGGGATCACAGCAGGTGATGAAAACCTGTTTTTCCTCCAGCCGGTTGAGCAGGTAATCCTGCCGCTGTGCGTCCAGCTCGCTCATCACATCATCAAGAAAAATCACGGGTCGTTCGCCCGTCCTGTCTGAAATCATCTGCGCTTCCGCCAGCTTCAGCGACAGCACCACCGATCTCTGCTGTCCCTGCGACCCAAACACACGCGCCGATTTCCCGCCAAGCTCCAGTTCCAAATCATCCCGATGCGGCCCGATTGTGGTAAATCCGGCGGCAACGTCGGCCCGATGCGACTTCGACAGCCTCTCAAAAAGCAGACGCGCCAGATCCTGCGCCTGCACGCCCGGATCCGCCTGAATCTGCGTCTGGTAGGATACGGACAGCGGCTGTTCCTCCTGCGAGATCTCCGCATAAACGCCGGACGCAAATCCGGAAATTTTTTCCGTATAAGCAAGCCGCTCCGCCATGATCGACGCTCCCAGCGCCGCCAGACGATCGTCCCAAATTTCAAGGGTGTCCATCAGCTCGCCGTGACGCGGGATGTCCTTGAGCAGCGCGTTCCTCTGGGACAGCGTGCGGTTATACTGCCCCAGCAGCCGGGCATAGGCCGGACGCAGCTGGCACAGCGCGCCGTCCAGAAAATTCCGCCGGAACACCGGCCCCTCCTTGACAAGGGAGAGATGATCCGGAGAGAAGATCACCGCGCAGAATTTCCCCACCAGCGCCGACGCGGACCGCTTCTCCACACCGTTGAGCACCGCGGATCTCCTGCCGCTGCGCACAGTGATTTCAGCTTTCTGCTCGCGATCCTCGCTGAAAAAGCGCATACACAGCTGTGCGGAATCGCCGCCGATCGCGCAGAGATCGCTGTCCCGGGAGCCGCGGAACGATCTCCCGCCCGTAAACAGCCACATGGCCTCGAGCAGGTTCGTCTTTCCGTTGGCGTTCTTCCCGTAAATGACGTTGATCCCGTCCGACGGCGAAAAACCGCCCTCCTGTAAATTACGGTACCCGCGATATTCCATTTGCAGGACGTTCATCCCGCCGTCACCTCATAGACCTCGCCTTGGAACTCCGCCCGATCGCCGGGACGCATCTTCTTCCCGCGCATGGTGCATACCTCGCCGTTGACAAGCACCTCGCCGTTCTGGATGGCAAACTTCGCCTGTCCTCCGGTATCGACCGCGCCCCCGAATTTCAATAAATTATCCAGCCGGATAAATTCTGTATCAATTTCAACCTTCATGGCTTTCCCCTCACAATTATGATAACCTCCGTCATGCGAAAAACGCGCGGAACAGATCGTCCTGATCATCATCGTGGATCACATAACCGATCCCCACGCCCGCCCCGGCAGATTCGCGGATCTGCGCCGCGCCCTCGCTGCCGAACGCACCGCACAGCTCAATCACGCCGACGCCATCCTGCGCACACTGCGCCGCCAGCTCCTTTGCGTGTTCCAGATCCCTGACCGTATACACATAGGAGATACAGGAGCCTGTTTCAAACACGGCGCGATCGCTTGCCGGATCAAATTCTTTCCCCATCAGGAAAAACGCAAATTTCTTTTTCATGGCCGGCCCTCTGCTCATTCATTTTTCAGCCGCACCGGCAGAACGAGGAACAGGAACGAATCCCCCTCTTTCGGCAGGATCTTCATCGGGCTGAGAGGTCCATTCAGTTCGATCCTCACCTCATCGCCCTCCGTATTGCGCAGGGCGTCGAGCAGATAGCGGTTATTGAAGCCCATTTCCACGTCGTTTCCTGTGATCTTCGCCTCAATCTGATCATTCGCGCGGCCGATCGAGGTGGAACAAGATACGCGGATCTCATTCCCAGAAAAGATGCAGCGCACCGGGCTTTTCAGGCGGTCCGTGATCAGAAGAGAAACACGCTCGACGCTTTCAATAAACGAACGCGTCCACACAAAGATTTCCGTGGAGCTGGCCTTCGGGATCGCCGCGTTGTAATCGAGGAATTCCCCTTCCAGCAGGCGGGAGATCACCGTATAGCTTCCAATATTAAACAGGATATGACGCCGCCCCACCTGCATGGTGAGATCGCTGTCGTCGTCCTTGATCAGCTTGAGCACTTCGGAAAGCGTCTTTCCGGGCACAACGAAGCTGACCTCCTCGCCGCAGGAGACAGGCTCCTCACGCAGCGCCAGCCGATAGCCGTCCACCGAAACGAGACGGATCCGGCCGCCGCCGATCTCGAACAGCGTCCCTGTATGGATCGGCTTGGCATCCGTATCGGCTACGGCGAAAATTGTCTGGCGGATCATGCTTTTCAGAACCGCCTGGCTGATCGTAACAGGCGTTTCCGCCGTGACAGACGGCAGCTCGGGAAATTCCTGCGACGGAATCCCTACGATAGAATATTCACTCGCGCCGCTTGTGATCGTCGTCATAAACTTCTCGTCCGCGCCGATAAATACCGTATCGGCCGGCATACGGCGCACGATATCCCCGAACAGGCGGGCGCTCAGCACGATGCTGCCTTCCTCCTCAATGCTGGCGGGAATCACCGTCGTCATGCCCAGCTCCAGATCGTAGCCGCACAGCATGACGGTGTTGTCCTCGGCCTTGAGCAGGATGCCCTCCAGCGCCGGGACAGAGGATTTCGTTGATACAGCCCTTTGTACATTACTGACAGCCTCAACAAGCTGCTGCCGATTACAAGTAATTTTCATGAAAAGTCCTTCTTTCCTTCCATCCGCCGCTTCCGGCGGGAGGATAACATAGTAGCATAGCACATTTTGTGTGATTTCTCAGAAACCTGAAATTACACACCACAATATGTGCGATCGGATTTTACGATCAAATGATCGTTTGTATCAAAAGCAGGCTGGCCCCTGACTCGTTTCAGGGAAAGAATCTGTGATTTTATATAGAAAGATGTCTGATGTCCCCTGTCGAAGTTTTCAGCAAGAATTTTAGACATTCCACAGCGTGGAAAATAAAAAGACGCGCCAACCTGTCCAGCCAAACGGCGCGGCGGCGCCGTTAAGGATAGGATGGATAGGATTTGTAC
>DVHF01000064.1 GCA_018712265.1 Candidatus Gallacutalibacter pullicola | reverse complement strand
ATGGGACTAAAAAGCATACGTATTACCCGGTGGGCCTTTTGAGGATCGGCGCAATGCTTAGAGACCATGGCCACGATGTAAAGCTTTTCTATAAAGATATGCCAAAAGAGACAGACGACTTTGATGAGTATTGGATCAGCGCGATTTTCACTTTTGAAATAACGCACGTGAAAAAGCTTATCAGGATGTTGGCTAAAAAAGGAAAAGTGCGCGTCGGCGGTATATCGCCTACGCTCATGCCAGAAGCTTTCAACGGAGAGCCTTGCGAGCTTTCTTTAGGGAAAATGGCAGATGCCGAAAGATATCCTTTGGATTATAGTTTGCTTGGAGAACCTCCCGAATATAGCATGGCAAAAATCACCGACGGATGTATAAGAAAGTGCGGGTTTTGTGCGGTGCATCGCCTGGAGCCTCAGTATATAGAGCGGCCCCGATGGAAAGAAGATATCCTTCCTACCACCAAATATGTGGTTTTATCTGACAATAACTACACGGCCCGGCCTTTAGATCTCATGGAAAAGGATGCCGAATATTTTTCGGGGCTAGTAAAAAATACTCATAACCGGTTCATCGACTTTAATCAGGCGATAGACGCGAGACTTATAACGCCGGAAATGGCGCGTATCCTTGGACAAATGCCGATTTCACCTGTCCGGTTTTCTTATGACGGCCCTCAAGAAAGCGGACACATTCAAAAGGCGATCTCTCTCATGGCAGAAAATGGCAAAAAGCAGTTTGTCATATATATGCTATACAATTTCACTGATACTATAGATTTTGCGTATACACGTATGAGAGAGCTTGTAGAACTAGGAATTTCTTTGGGCGTGTCCCTTTCGGTCTTTCCTATGAGGTATCAGCCGCTTGATACGATAGACGAAGATAGAAAGTATATCGGGAAACACTGGACGGAACAAGCACGAAAAAATTTCATGAGCGCATTAAATCACTATTCTATCGGCGGCACTTTTAGTTTTGATGATATAAAGGATTTTGAATTTTGGCTTGGAAAAGACAAGGATGAATTTGTGCGGCTTATGGCATACCCAAAAGCGCAACAGTTGTTTTCAAAGAAAAAAGAAATCTTGAGACAGGAAAGACGAAGGCGGAAAGAGGAGGCGATCTAAAATGGATGATACCAGAAAAGCTATGCTCAAGTTGAAAGAAAACCGGGAGCGGCTGACCCGGCAGGAAGTGCGGACGCTGAAAGGTCAGATTTTATCTGGAAATACAGCGGCGGCGATGAAAGGACTAGATAAAATTTTAAGCAGACGGGGTGTTTGATAATGAAAAAAGCCGCTTGGAAAAAGAAAATAAAAAACGATTGCGTCCAGGCGGGTACTTATGCCGAATGGTGCGACAGCATTATCGACACGCTGGCAGCTATTTTAGAGAAGCGTGATGCCGCCGAGACGCAGTATATACAGCTGAAAAGCCTGCCGATCATCATACATACTAACAAAGCGGGGGCTGCGAACCCTACCAAAAATCCGGCTTTAGTCATGTGGAACGATCTGAATACCTCCGCTCTGGCGTACTGGCGGGATTTAGGCTTGACTCCTAGTGCATTTCGCAAACTGACTGGGGATGCGCCTAAAAAAGAAAGGATCAGCGGTCTCGCGGCCGCATTAAAATCGCTTGAAAGCTAGGAATTGGGATATCGTTTTAGAGTACGCCAAAAGTATCCGGAGCGGGCAAAAAATAGCTTGCGACGAACTTAAACAGACGATAGATCGTTTTTTTAAAGATCTTGACAATCCAGCATATACGCTAGATCCCAAATGGCCGGAATTTTGTATAGGCATTATCGAAAAGACTTTATGCCACCAGCAGGGAGAAAAACTGGATGGGACGCCACTCCGCGGCACTCCTTTTCTGCTGGAACCGTATCACAAATTTATCATATACAACCTGGTAGGGTTTCGGCTGGCCGGTACAGATATCTTGAGATTTCATGAAGCCCTTATTTATGTCCCTCGTAAAAACATCAAGACAACGTTTGCCGCTGCGCTTTCATGGGCTCTGTCACTCCTTTTCCGGAAATCCGGCTCTAAAATGTATATTGCATCGGCGGCGCTGATGCAGTCGCTCGAAAGCTTTAATTTTCTACGGTATAACGTGGACCGTATGGGAGAAAACGCGAAAATCGGAGGCAGCATAAAGGTAGTAGATAACTACACCGAACATACTCTGTCTGCAAATCTCCCAGACGGTTCATTTTTTATCCGCGCACTGGCCGCAAACCCGGACGCACAGGATTCGCTCAACTGCAACATCGCAATTTGTGATGAGATACACGCGTTTAAGCAGCCAAAGCAATATAATCTTTTTAAAGAAGCTATGAAAGCTTACACAAACAAACTGCTGATAGGCATTTCTACTGCGGGAGATAATGAGCAGGCGTTTTTAGGGCAGCGCCTGAAATATTGCCGAAAGATTCTCGACGGGACTGTCAGTGACGAACAGTATTTTATCTTTATGTGCTGTGCGCCCGACGGCGTGCGGGATGGCTCCGTAGATTTCACGGATCCGAAAATTCATGAAATGGCAAATCCGGCTTATGGCGTGAGCATCCGCCCGGAGGAAATTCTCAACGACAGCTTGCAGGCGCAGAACGACCCGCAGCAGCGCAAGGACTTTTTTGCAAAGTCGCTCAACGTGTACAGCACGGCGATAAAAGCCTATTTCAACATCGATGAATTCCGGAACAGCGATAAGAAATACAGCTGGACTCTGGGACAGCTTGCAAAGCTTCCCATTGACTGGTACGGCGGCGCGGATCTTTCCAAGCTGCACGACCTCACAGCGGCTGCACTGTTTGGGCACTACAAAGGGACTGACATCATCATCACGCACGCATTTTTCCCTGTCGTGGCGGCACATCTGAAAGCAGACCAGGATAACATCCCGCTTTTCGGATGGGCGGACGATGGTAATCTTACTCTTTGTAATTCTCCAACTGTCAATCACACCGACGTCGTAAACTGGTTTATCGCCATGCGGAAGGTGGGATTCAAAATCCGTCAGGTGGGGCACGACCGAAAATTCTGCAGGGAATATTTTATCGGCATGAAAAGCGCAGGATTCAAAATCATAGACCAGCCGCAGTACTACTATAAAAAATCGGAGGGATTCCGCCATATCGAGACAAGCGCCAAAAATGGGAATCTGTACTATCTCCATTCGGAGGCGTTTGAATACTGCGTGCAGAATGTGGCGGCAATCGAAAAAACAGATGATATGATACAGTACGAAAAAACACAGCCGGAACAGCGGATCGATTTGTTCGACGCTGCCGTTTTTGCGTGTGTTAGGTATTTAGAAAACATGGAAAGATCTAAAAAAGCCAAAGAATGGTGGGGTGAACAATGAGTGGTGGGAGCATGGGTTATATTTATAACACACTTATAGAATACAAAGGTTATTTATGTGATCCGGAAATGGACAGCCTTTTAGAGGATTTTTGCAAGGTTTTACATGATGCAGAGTGGATGCATAGTGCGGATATTTCAGAGGAGACATACTTAAAAACCGTCGAAGAGTTTAAAGCAAAATGGTTTTTAGAGCCGCGCGAAAAAAGGCTTAAAGAGTTTGTTGAACAAATTTTTCAAAATGCCAAAAACGAATGTCTGAAAATGATAGGTGAATAACTATGGGTAAAAAAGATAAGCCCAAAGTGAGGGCTGAGCCGAAAAAGAAAGAGAAAGCGCAGAAGCGCAGCGCGGCATGGGTGTGCAGCTCCGCCGCGTGGGATTCGCTTATCTGCGAGGGATACACGTCGCTGGCACAGAACCCGGAAATCAGCGCGGCGGTGGACACCATCGCGAGGCTGATCGGCTCCATGACGATCCATCTGATGGAAAACACGGATGACGGAGATATCCGTGTAAGAAACGAACTGAGCCGCAAGGTGGATATCTACCCTAACAGCAACATGACACGGAGCGCGTTCATCCAATGGATCATCCGGACACTGATGCTCGATGGGAACGGAAACGCCGTTGTTTACCCGCAGACGCGGCGCGGAATCCTGCGTGATTTAATCCCGATCCCCGCGTCGCTCACGTCATTTATGCCGGACGGCGATTGGGGGTATAAGGTCTTTATCGCCGGGCGCGAGTACGACCCGGAGGACGTCCTTCATTTTGTGCTCAATCCCGGCTCCTATTACCCGTGGATGGGCGAGGGTTACCGCGTCCCGCTTGCGGAGGTGGCGGACAATCTCAATCAGGCCGCCGAGACGCAGAAGGGCTTTATGCAGAGCAAATGGAAGCCCTCAATCATCGTCAAGGTGGACGGGCTTGTGGATGAATTTTCCGACCCGGCAGGGCGGCAAAAACTGCTTGATGCTTACATCAATACATCTCGAGCCGGGGAACCGTGGCTTATCCCGGCGGAACAGTTTTCCGTGGAGCAGGTGCGGCCGCTGACGCTCTCCGATCTGGCTCTCTCCGATATGGTGACGCTGGATAAGCGGACAGTAGCGTCAATCCTCGGCGTGCCGCCGTTCGTGCTGGGCGTGGGAGATTTTCACCGTGACGCGTGGAATAATTTCATTAACTCGTGTGTGATGCCGCTCGCCCGCTCCATCGAACAGGAAATGACAAAAAAGCTGCTTTACAACCCGGCATGGTTTTTCCGGTTCAACGCGCGGAGCCTGTACAACTATGATCTGCGCGACCTGTCGCAGATCGCGGACGACCAGTTTGTACGCGGCATCATGACCGGGAATGAGGTGCGCGATTGGCTCAGTCTTTCGCCCAAGGCTGGGCTGGACGAGCTTGTCATTCTTGAAAACTACATCCCCCGCGGGATGATAGGCGACCAAAATAAATTAAACGGAGGTGAGCAATCATAGAACGCAGAATTTTACAGACCACGCCGTTCCAGACGCGCGAGGAAAACGGAAAACGGTATCTTGACGGGTACTACGCCGTATTCAACCAGGAATACGAGGTGTACCCGGGGTGGATTGAGACGATCGCACCCGGGGCCTTTTCCCGCACACTGCGCGAGGGGCGCGACGTGAAAGTGCTTTGGAACCACAACCTTGATATCGTACTTGGGAGCACAGCAAACCGGACAGCGAGCCTTGCCGAGGATGAACGCGGGCTTTACGGTCCTGTGGAAATCAACGAAAACGACCAGGACGCAAAAAACGGGTATGCGCGTGTCAGCCGCGGCGATGTGCGCGGGTGCAGTTTCGGCTTTGAGATCCGCGGCATGGAAGAATCATGGGACGACGACGGGACGTACCGGACACGGCTCACCGATGTGGAGCTTTACGAGGTCAGCCCGTGCAGCTTCCCGGCCTACACACAGACATCCATCCAGGCACGGGCGCGGGACGAACTGGACAGCGCCAAGGCGCGGTTTGATAAGGCTAAAAAAGAAAAATCCGAGACGTGGCGTGCGGAAATGCGCCGCCGCTTGAAAGGAGACTAGCAGAGTATGGCACTAAAGGCAATGATGCTCCGGAGGAGCATCGACAGAAAAAAAACAGAACTTGACGCGCTCCGTGAAAAGGACGCGGAATTTTCCACCCGTGAGGCGGAGCTGGAGACGGCGATCTCCGAGGCGGAGACGGACGAACAGCAGCAGGCCGTCACGGAGGAAGTCGAAAAGTACGAAGCCGAGAAAAAAGAGCATGAGGACGCAAAAAACGCGCTTTCCTCTGAAATCGATGGGCTTGAGGCGGAGCTTGCAGAGATGGAAAAGGACGATCCGAAGCGTTCTGACCTGCCGCAGGGCACAAGAAAAAAAGAAAGGACGGAAGTACATCACATGATGACGGTAACGACGGATATTCGCTCCCTGCCTATGGGCCGCAGGGCATTTGACGCGCTCTCGATGGAGAGACGGCAGGAGATCGTACAGCAGCCGGATGTAAAGGAATTTCTGGCACGTATGCGCAGCTTTAAGGGGCAGGCGCGCGATATTACCGGCGCAGAACTGACGATTCCCATCGTGTTCCTTGACCTGATCTCTGAGAATATGTACCGCTACTCGAAACTGCTCAACCGCGTGCGCGTGCGCAATGTACGCGGTGAGGCGCGGCAGACGATCGCGGGCACCGTACCGGAGGCTATCTGGACAGAGATGTGCGGCGCAATCAACGAGCTGACATTTTCATTTAATCAGGTCGTGCTTGACGGCTATAAGGTAGCCGGACTCGTCGTTATCTGCAACTCCATGCTAGAGGACAGCGACATTGAGCTTGCGAGCGCACTTGTGGAGACGCTTTCCGAATCCAGAGGTCTTGCAATGGATAAGGCTATCCTGTACGGCAAGGGCGCGGCCAGCCATATGCCGCTTGGCATCGTGACGCGCCTTGCGCAGTCCTCCGCACCGGAGGGATACCCGGCAAACGCACCCGCATGGGTGGATCTGTCCGATTCCAATATCATCACCATCAACGGCACGACCGGGACGATTCAGGAATTTTGGACCGCCTTTATGGCCGCCGCCGCGAACACAACGACGCTGTACAGCCGCGGCCGTATGTTCTGGGCGATGAACTCCCGTACATACTGGACGCTGCGTTCGAAGCTGATCCAGTTTAACTACGAGGGGTATCCGGTCACGAACCTGCCCGGCGTAATGCCGTTTGTTGACGGCGACGTGGACATCCTTGAGTTTATCCCGGACGGCGACATTATCGGCGGCTATGGTGATCTGTATCTGCTTGCGCTGCGCTCCGGAATGGTGATTGAATCCAGCCGTGAAGTGCAGTTCATTCAGGATAACACCGTGTTCCGCGGCAAGCAGCGCGCGGACGGTATGCCGGTAGTGCCGGGCGCGTTCGTCGCTATCAATATCAATAATGCCTCGCCAACTACTGCGATGGATTTCCCGGCGGATACCGCCAATGATGCGCAGCTGACCGCGCTGTCCGTGGGGACGGAATCTCTCTCTCCCTCTTTCTCCTCCACAACTTACAGCTACACCATCGCGGCAGCGGCAAATGCAAGCGACAAGATCGAAGCTACCGCGTCTCAGGCAGGCGCGAAAATCGCTATCGCTTATAACGGCGCAAACGTCCGCAACGGCGGTACTGTGACATGGACGGCGGACAGTAAGGTGTATCCGCTGACCGTCACCGTGACGCAGGGCAACAAAACCCGCGTGTATACTGTAAACGTCACAAAGGCCGCGGGCGGCTGAGTCTCGGAGGTGATTGGAGTTGACGCAGGCCGATCTTTTAACGCTTCTTCAAGCTGATTTGAATATCCTTTCCCCCGACGCGACGCGGCTCGCGCAGCTCCAGCACCTGATCGCCACGGCGATCCAGCTGATTGTGCGCGAGGGCGCAACGCTGACAGAGCCGTACAGCGCGGAGGATGGCCAGCTTATCATCATGTACGCGGCGTATCTTTTCCGCAAGCGCGCCACGGCGGAGCCTATGCCCCGAATGCTCCGCTGGGCGCTCAATAACAGGATTTTCAGTGAAAAGGCGGCGATCTCTGATGCTCCTTGATTCTGGAATTGCCACTATCTGGCGGGGGACAAATACTGCTCCCGCCGGAGATATGCCGGTGATAGAATACACCATTCAGTTTTTTCAAAGCTACTACGGGGATAAAACGGTAGGAATCAATCGGTACTGGACGGCGCTTGCACACGACGACCGGGCGGATCTGCTTGTGGAAATCCAGCGCAATTCCGGGATTTCCACGGCGGATCGCTGTGAGATCTCCCCCGTTCTTGATATAGAATCCGCTGGGATGTACAAAATCATTCAGGTGCAGCATCTTTTAGACGAGGACGGGCAGCCTGTGACAGATCTCACATTGGAGCGGATCCACGCGATAGACGACGAGAAAGGCGGTGACGGTGATGGAGGAACTGATCTCCCTGCTGAAAGCACTGACGGATAAACTTTACCACCACACCGCGCCGCCTAACGCCGTTCCGCCATATATTGTATATGGTGAGCAGGGACAGGGCGAAATCCTTTCCGCGGACGACCAGCAGGACGGATACAGTCTGACCGTCACGGTGGATATTTTTTCCAAAAAGGGAAAAGAACCGCTTTTTAAACAGGTCTACGATGCTTTGAATGATAACTACATTTCATTCTATCTAAAAAGTGTACAGTATGAAGAAGATACAGGGCTTATCCACTATGAGTATGAAACGGATGTGATATAGTGGCGGGCACATCGGTAAAGACTTCAAAAGAGCTCATGAAAAAGCTTTCCGCAATTTCCGGGAAAGGCGCGGACGAAGCCGCCAAACGCGCGGTCTATGTCGGCGCGGGATACATGGCAGAACGCATCAAGGAGAGTTTGCGCAGCGTCGTGTCTGAGAATGCGACGGGAGATCTGGAAAACTCTCTCGGCATCGCCCCTATCCAGCTTGATAAACAGGGAAACTGGGGGACAAAAATCGGGTTTTCCGGATATGACCGCAAGGGCGTGGCAAATCCCATGAAAGCGCGGATTCTGGAATCCGGAAGCAGCAAGCAGAGGAAACGGCCTTTTCTCGCGCCTGCTGTCAAAAAGTACCGCAAGATAGCGGAAGAAAAAATGAACAACGAGGCCGAAATCATCATAGAAAGCTATCTCAAATGAAAGGGTGATTTGATTGGCGAGTATAGGCGTAAGATATCCCAGATACTGCCCTTACACCATCAACGTGCAGGACGACGGCACAGAGACGGAAGTCCTTGGCGTGGGTAAGGTCATGGGAAAAGCGATGTCCGTCAACGTGACTATCAATGCGAATGCCGTCACGCAGTACGCGGACGACGGCCCTGCGGAGGTCGTGGCGGAATTTAACTCCGGGACCATCGCGAATGAAAATAACGATCTTGTCGCAAGCGTGGAGGCGGACCTTCTCGGAAAGACGCTCACGGAGGACGGCGAAGTCATTTCCGGCGGCGACGATTCTCCCCCGTACTGCCGCGTAGGCTGGATAGAATCCCGGATGCTTAACGGCAAGCGCAGCTATATCGGGCAGATTTACACGCGCGTGAAATACTCCCCGCCCAGCAAGGAACTGCAAACGAAGGGCGAAAGCATCACTTTCGGGTCTGTGACGCTGAACGGGACTATCATGCTGGACAAGGATGGAAATTTTGAGCGGCACAAGGATTTTCCGACGCTGAATCAGGCGGTGCAGTATCTCAATCAGTGGCTGAACATGGGCGGCGAGACGCCCGAACTGACTTTCACAAGCGATCCGACAAACGACGCGACGGACGTCCCTATCGCGTCCAGTATCACAGTGACTTTTTCCAATGTCATCGACCACGGCGACGCGTCGCTCTTTAACGCAACAAGCTATGACAGCGTCCCGGCTTCCATCATCTTTGATGCGACGAAGAAAATCATCACCGTCAAGCCAGATGAAAATCTGCTTGCCAGCACAAAATATCTGCTGGTGCTGACAGGTGTGACGGATGCTTATAACCAGACGCTTGAGGATACGATTGTTTCCTTTACCACAGCGGCGGGGGTGTAATCTATGGTGACTATCAATCTGCGCGGCACGGAGTATCCGCTCCTTTTCTCCCTCAATCTTCAGGAAAAAATTCAGGATAGATACGGGGACGTGCGGGAAATCACCCGCAAAATGATGCGGTACTCCGAGGCGAAATGGCTTCTGGCGCAGGCTATCAACGAGGGGTTCAAGTACGAGGAGTACATGGACGGCGCGCCGCACCGGGAGATGCCGGAGGACAAGCTCGGCGTGCTGACGACGTTCGCGGATTTTCAGGACGGGAAGATCGTCTCCGCGCTGCTGGATGCGCTCAACGAAAGTCTCGGCAGTGATAAAAAAAAATTGACCCGGACGGATTTGGAACAACAGGCTTTGAAAATGCTGGAAACAGCGGAAAGCTGAATTTTTACCGGATCAAAGTGATGGCGATGCAGTATCTTGGGTACTCCTGGCGGGAATACCGATTCTTGACACTGCATCAATTTTTTTCTGAAATGGATGAGTATATCGAACTGACACGCGGAGTAAAGGCAGGTGATCGGGATGGTGAGTGAAGATATCGGTCTGAAAGTATCTGTACAAGGGGAAAAGCCGTTTAAACAGTCCCTACAGGAAATCAACGCCGCACTGCGTGTGAATAATGCGGAGTTGGAGGCCGTATCAGCTGCATATAAGGGAAACGAAAATTCCATCGATGCGCTGACGGCGAAACAGGACGCGCTGGACCGCAGTATCCTGACACAGACGGATAAGGTCCGCGTGCTGGAAACCGCTCTTTCTGAATCTGCCAACAAGTACGGCGAGGCAGACCGCCGCACGCTGCGTTATCAGGAGCAGCTTTTAAAGGCGCAGGCTGCGCTGGATAAAACCAGATATACGCTTTCCGAAACCTCCGACGCGCTTGAAAATGTAAAAGACAATACAGATGAAAGCAGTACATCATTTTCTGATTTGGCTGAAAAACTCGGCGTAGACCTGCCGCCTGCGCTCAGCTCCGCAATAGACGGGCTGGATGGCGTCAATAAATCCGGGCTTGCTCTTGTCGGCGTGCTGGGAGGAATCGTCACCGGGCTGGCAAAAGCGACGCTTTCCACAGCAGAAACGTCAAAAGAGCTGGAAACGCTGTCGTCCGTGACGGGGTTCTCCGTGGAAGCCTTGCAGGAGCTTGACTATGCCGGGACCGCTCTCGGCGTAGAAAGCGACCAGATCACTGACAGCATGAAAGACCTCACCTCCGCTATGCGCGATGCCCGCGGCGGCTCTGAGGATATGCAGGCGGCATTTGATACGCTGGGTGTCAAGGTATCGAAAAATAACGGTGATCTGCGCAGCGCAAACGAAGTGTATTTTGAGGTAATCGACGCGTTAGGGCGGGTGCGCAACGAGACGGAGCGCGACGCCCTCGCGATGCAAATTTTCGGTGAGGAAGCGCAAAAACTGAATCCGCTGATTGAAGCGGGGATTGATACTCTCGGCGGACTTGCACAGGAGGCGAATAACCTCGGCTATGTGATGGATACGGAGACAGTATCCAAATTTTCAGACCTTCAGGATTCTCTGGGGCAGCTTGAAAAGCAAAGCGAGGCCGTGAAAAATTCCTTTGCGGTGGCTCTGCTCCCTGTCTTAACGTTGCTTTTCGAGACGATTTCCAATATTCCTACCCCTGTCCTGCAAATGATCATCACACTAGCGGGAATTGTGACCACTATTGTACTGGTAGTCAAATCCATTAAGGAGATGACAAGCACGGCCAGCACTATCAAAGGCTTTTTCAGTACGTTTGATAAGTCCTCGCTGAAAACGACAGCGATCATTTTGGGCGTGGTGGCCGCTTTGATTGCACTGGCCGCGATTATCGCCGTTATTATGGGGAAGTCAGGCGAACTGAACGCCACGATGAGCAGTATCGGGGATACCATCGGAGGGATACAAGGGCAGGTGCAGACAGCCCAAAACAGCTACAGCCAGATTCCCCGGTATGCGCGAGGGACGTCTTTCCACCCCGGCGGGCTTGCCGTCGTAGGTAAAAATGGCCCGGAGATTGTCAGCCTGCCGAGGGGGTCTCAGGTGTACCCGAGCGGGCAAACGCCCGGCGGGGCAAATACGTACTATATCACCATCGACGCCAAAAACGTGAAAGAATTTAACGACATTGTGAAGATAGCGCAGGAACAGCGCCGCCGCAATGTGCAGTTTAGGAGGGGTAAATTTGGGAGGGGTAAAGTATGAAATATAACATCAAGTGTCCCGCCGTACAGGCTGCCTACGTAGATTCCCGCAATCCAAATACCCACTATTCCGGGGCGGATCAGATAGTTATATCAGAATATTGTACAAGCATCATAAAATTTGATCTTTCACCTCTTAACTCTTATCGGAAGAAAAATATTACATCAATCGAATTTCATGGATACAACACTAAATCTAATGTGTTTGTAAGTTTACCCATTTTTCTGTTTTCTGTGCCTATCAATTATAACAGTATTACATATAACACTTTACCGTCACTATTACAAACCTATGAGGAATTTTATCCGCAAGATGAATCGCTCACTTCCGATGAAGATTATATTAAAAGAGGAAATGTTTCTTTTTACTATGATGAACACAATTATTCGGAATTTTTAAACTCAATCAAAGAAGGAATTGCGTTATCAGTAGCAAGAGACAGTATTACCTTCAACGGGATAAATAGTCAAAATCTTTACTTGATTGTAAATTTTGAAGATTTTGATAGATTTGTGGTGAGCCCTGACAATCCTAGTAACAATATTTTTATCAATCCTATTCTGGATAACAAATTTTCGGTGTATTTAGACGATCCGAATTCGGCAGGAGAATTTAACTATAATTTTTTGGATCCTGTTGCCGTACAATCTGCATCTTTTACTATGCAGAACTTAACCGACTCTTCATCTCAAACTATCCAAATTCCTATTCAAAATCAATTCCTTACATGGGCAGACAAATCATGGTTTGCCCCACGTGTTACTATAGATTTCTCCGTTCCTAAAAACACTTTTGCAGGAAACAAAAATTACAAATGGACAGCAAGCATCACGACTGAAATAGGAATAATCCCTTCCAACGGGGATACAGGAGAATTTAATACTATTGACGCTACGCCGTCCGCGCCGAGGATTATTTCTCCGCAGTCGCAGTATTTGGATGGAGAACAACCGATTATCCTGCAATGGCAGCATAACATCTCCACCGGTTCCACGCAGTACGCCTATGATATAGACTACCTGCAAACCGGAAGCTGGACGAACCTCGTCAATCACGCGGTATCCTCTGTGCAGACGTACACCATCCCCGCGAACACGCTTGTGGCAGGGAATTTCCAGTGGCGTGTACGGACATATAATACGTCAAATGTCGCGGGTCCGTATGCGACAAGCGAGCGGAATATCGTGGAAGTGCCGCCGCAGCCGCCGGTGATCCGGTCTATTAACGCTGTGCCGCGGCTGTCTGTATCGTGGCAGGCCACAGGGCAGGAAGCTTTTAATGTCACCATCACAGACACGTCGGGAAATACCGTGCTCAACAGCGGAAACGTCTACGGCGTGCAGAAGGAGTATGAAATCGGAACATACCTCCCAGACGGAGGCTATATCGTATCTCTGAAAATCCAGAACGCGCAGGGCGAATGGTCAAACGCTGTCACAAGCGGTGTAAATATCCAAAACAACCCCGTAGGCGTGGATGAAATTCAGGCGACACCTATCCGCAACGGCGTATCCCTACGTACAGGGCCGCCGCCCGCGGACTATGGCGCGTATGTGGGCGAAACGGTGCTGCAATCTCCCGGGAAGTATCTCACAGACAAAATAGGCACGACGGAGACGACGCCGGAGGGCACGCATTACATCCTGCGCGACGGGGAGCCGATTGCAAAGCTTGACGGAAACTCCTTTATCGACTATACAAGCGTAGGCCCGCACGAATACCGCCTGCGCGTCACCTATGCGGACGGCACCTACTACGACAGCCTGCCCGTCACAGCCGCGCCTATCCTGCCCTATGCGACGATCGCGTTTCTGGATGATCCGGGGACGCTTTTTGTTCTGAAATACCAGCGGGACGCGCGCCCCACGACAGAAAAGCAAATTTCCGAAACGCTTGTTTCCCATGCGTTTTTGGGACGCGATCTCCCCGTCTACGACGCGACCGGGCAGAAAAGCATCCAGTGGGATTTTGCGTATACGCTCCTGCACAATCTCGACGGGGCCGCGCCGTTTTTTGCACAGCAGAAAACCGTGATTGTACGCGATCCGAAAGGGGAACGTGCGATCGGGCTGATACAGTCCCACAATCTCACGTTCCGGCGGCAGTTCCGGGAATTGACCTTTTCTGTGGCCGGAAACGACGCGACTGAGGTGATCCCGTATGACTGATCTATACCAGAGCGGGACGAGAAATCTATCTTTCCGTGTGGAGATGCTTGACGGATTCGTCTCCAAAGGGGAACTTGAGACGGAAAGCTTCAGCATTTCAATGGATTCCACCGCGGAGATCAAATTTTCTGCATCGCTGACCGTGGCAGATAACCCCAATATGGACTGGCAGAAAAACCGTATAAAAATCACGATGATAGACAGCGGCGCGGAGTACGTCCTCGGGACGTTCCTTCCGCAGTACGTCTCGCGCCAGTATACGAGCAACCGCGGACTTTTGAGCGTAGAAGCCTATGATCTCTCCATCCTCGTGCAGATGGACTGCATCACCTCGCGGCTGAGCATCGCCCAGGGCGAAAAGTACATGGACATCATCCAGGAATTGCTTGTGTCGGCCGGCGTGCAGAATGTGGATGCAGTCGCCAGCGACGCCGTTTTTCTTACGGCGCGCGACGACTGGGACATAGGGACGCCGAAAATCCAGATTGTGAACCAACTTTTGCAGGAAATCGGCTATGCAGAAATGACGACGGACTCTTATGGAACGGTAGTGCTCACCCCATATCAGGAGCCGTCCCCGGAGAACATCAAGCAGCAGTATGACGATGGGACAGCAAGCGTCCTCCTGCCGGAAGTGTCCTCGACAAACAACGCCTACGAAATTCCCAATATTTTTCTGGGAATCGTGAGCAATCCGGATCTGGATTCCGCGTTTACCTATCAGTATGTGAATGAGGACCCCGCCAGCAAGACAAGCACCATCTATACAGGCTGCAACAAAGTGATGGTGCTGGAGGTAGACAACATCGCGTCGCAGGCCGACCTTGAGACATACGTGCGGAAAATCGCCTATGAGCAGATGCAAGGTGAGGAAACTGTGGAAATCCAGACGGCGATCTCGCAGCACGGCGTGCGGGACGTGATTGCGCTGTCTACGCAGGCAGTATCCGGGATTTTTGAAGAAATATCGTGGCAAATCGATTCTTCTTCCCTGACGATGAGCCACACGCTGAAAAGGACGATTACACTATGAGCATCATCGAAAACAGCATTTTCGACCCCCAAAAAACGGCTGGGGGTTCTTCTTTTTCTGTGAAACTGGCAGAGGTGTCCGCGGTGGATTCTACGGGGGCTGCCGTACAGTTTGCAGGAGAATCGACAGCAGGCACGAAGTACTATAAATCCTTAAAAAGCTATACCCCAGATGTGGGGGATCGGGTGCTCCTGCTGGGGATAAGCGGCAGCTATATCATTTTAGGCGCAATTTAGATTCGGAGGTGACGCCTTTTGTTTGAAAAGCGCGAATGGGAGGACAGACAAACGCAGTACCCGCTTCGGCGCCGTCTGGTGGTGACATCGGAACCCAACGTGTACGATATCGTGCGCGCGGAAGGAGCGGTAACGAATCCGGGTGACCCGATCAACGCGGAGAATATGAACGACCTTGAAGATCGTATTTACGACGCGATTCAGCCGATCACGCCGGAAAACATCGAAGCCCTGTATCAGAAAGCCAATGCCGCCGTGGACAATGCAAACGCAGTCGCGGAGGATTTGGAGGAAAAACGGGATTCAGGATACTTCAAGGGCGATACAGGCCCGCAGGGTCCGCAGGGCGAGCAGGGGCCAAAAGGCGACACAGGCCCGCAGGGCATACAAGGCCCGGCAGGCCCGCGAGGTCCGGCGGGTGAAACCGGTCCGGCTGGACCACAGGGCGAACAGGGGCCGCAAGGGCCGCAGGGAATCCAGGGTCCCAAAGGCGACCGCGGCGAAAGCGGACTGTCCGCTTCCGTGGACGGATTTTTTACCCTTTATATCAATGATGACGGCGATCTTATCGCACAGTACGCAGACACGACAAACCCGCCCCCGCTTTCCATCAATGAAAACGGGGATTTAATCTACACGACAGCATAGGAGGCGCAAAAATGGCAGAATTAAATCTTGGACACGTAGTAGGCGCGCAGGGCCCGCAGGGCACGACAGGCCCACAAGGCCCGCAGGGCGAACAGGGGCCTAAAGGCGATACAGGCCCGCAGGGGCCGCAGGGCGATCCAGGGCCGCAGGGCCCACAGGGAATCCAGGGTGAAACGGGCCCCGCTGGCCCGACAGGGCCGGAAGCAGATCCGGAAAAGATTGTCCAGCAGTACACCCACACCAAAAGCGGCGCCACACATAATCTGACCGGCCCCGCGGGTGCAAAGGTGATCCAGTTTGTCGCTACTGCGGACTACGCAAGCGGCGATCTGGTCGCGGTAAACGGCATCACGCTGAAAGCGACTGATCTGCGCGGCCTTCCTCTCCCCGACAAGACGTTTGTCACCGGCTCGGACGTTATCGCGCTTGTCCCCAACTCCGCGAGCGGTGGATCTATCACCTTTCAGGTGCTGACGCCTGCCAGCAACCCCAATCTGCTTGACAACTGGTACTTCGTCGGCGGCGGCAGTCAGCAGGGCGGCGGGCAGTTTCCCATCAATCAGCGGGGGCAGACGAGCTATACAGGGGAAGTTTATGGAATCGATAGGTGGAGGGGGGGCACAAACACAAAAGTAGATATTACATCATCCGGGATAGTGCTTAGTACAGTTCCAACCCCTGGCTCCCTGTCATGGGTATATAAATTTGAAAGATATGACTTTTTTGAAAAAAAAGCCATGACCTTATCCCTTTTAACGACTGAGCACGGGTTAGAATATCGTACATTTACCGTTCCAAATCTTACACCAGGGACTTACTGGAATAGTGGGGTTTCTCCAACAGACAGTGTGGGAAATTTCATGGCCGAATTTAATAACGAAGGTGTTTTCCAAATTCGCGTAGGGCAAAACAATTTTACTTTGGGGCAAACTTCCACAATCATTGCTATGAAATTTGAACTCGGCCCCGTTCAAACGCTGGCACACCAAGACGCGGAAGGTAACTGGGTTTTAAACGACCCGCCGCCGAATTTTCAGCAGGAGCTGGCAAAGTGCCAGAGGTATCAGGTAGTACTTAGGCCATATTGGAAACTGCTGGGCTATGGATACAAAAATAGTTTTGAAAACGCTGTTATAAATATTCCCACACCTGTACCATTCAGAACATGCCCGACTGCTACAATTAGCAATATTTCTAATATGTTGTTGCTAAAATCTGATGGTTCTCAAATTTCTCCTACAAGCGCTACCGTCAATTTGGTGAGTGACTTTGAAAACGCAGTCGAGATAACTTTTACGCTACCAACAAATTCAGATCCGGTACAAACATTTTATGTGCTATATGCAAGCGCTAAATCAAGCACTCCATCAGTAATCATTTTTGATGCTAATTTGTGAGGGACGCCATGAACGAAGAAATAAAAAGCAAAGTGTACATATATACAGATGAAAAAGGTCGGATTACCCGCTGTGAGGGTGGCTATACCATCGAAAATATCAAAGATTTTTCCGGCTGGACGCTGATTGATGAGGGCAACGGTGACCGCTATAATCTTTGCCAAAGCCATTATTTTGAGGGTGGCTTATATACAGAGGATGGCATCCCACGTTATAAGCTGGTAGACGGCAAAGTGCAGGAGCGCACAGAGGAAGAAATCGCGGCAGACCGGGCAGCTATCCCTGCCCCGCTGCCGACAGTACAGGAGCAGCTAAGGGCGGACGTTGATTTCTTGGCCGCTATGCAGGGGGTGGATTTATGACAGTGTTTGAAATGGCAAAAAAATATTATCCGCGTTTGTGGGACGAGGATAGGCTCCGACAGCTTGTAGACGCTGGCAGGCTGACGGAGGATGAGTATCAGGCGATTGTGGGAGGTGCAGCGGATGCGGGGAATTGACATCTACAACGGCACAGGGACGATCGATTTTCAGGCTGTCAAAAATGCCGGGTATGACTTCGTGATGATAAAAGCAAGCGAGGGACACACTCTTGCCGATAAGTCCCTTTCCCGCAATCTGACGAACGCGGCCACCGCAGGGCTGCATACTGGGGTATTCCACTGGTTCTGGGGCCGCTCCGGCACGGAGACACAACAGGAAATCGACTTCTTTTTAAAGACCATACGCGGCTGCAAAATGGAGATGCCCGTCGCGCTTGATGTGGAGCAGCCGGAACTTTTGCAGCTTGATAAGGCGGAACTTACCACATACATCAAGCAGTGGCTTGACGGCGTAAAAGCGGCCGGATATTACCCTATCTTGTATGCCAATAAAAACTGGCTTGTGAACTACATCGACATGACGCGCCTGCTGGATTTTGATATTTGGCTGGCACAGTATAATGACAGGATCACCTACACCGGGCCGGGGAATATTGGGATATGGCAGTATACGAGTACAGGCAAAGTCCCCGGCGTGCGCGGCGGCACGGGCAACTGTGATATCAACGAATGCTACCGCGATTAT
This sequence comes from Candidatus Gallacutalibacter pullicola, assembly GCA_018712265.1. Classification (GTDB taxonomy): domain Bacteria; phylum Bacillota; class Clostridia; order Oscillospirales; family Acutalibacteraceae; genus Gallacutalibacter; species Gallacutalibacter pullicola. The sequence continues at coordinate 8,648 of DVHF01000064.1, read as the reverse complement.
CCGTCCATCATCCGCGCGGGCGGGTGGAATAACTACCCAAAAAGCAACGCCGCCCCTGATGTCAGCTGGGACACGAAAGAAAAGCGCCTCAAGGTGGGCGCGTCCTACGCGGCCCTTTGTACGGTGCGCAATACCGATGAGCGCGCATCTGTCCGCGTGGACAAGCCGGAAATCTGCGCGATTGAGCGCATGGGGCCGGACTATACGGCCCGTTCCGGCCTTGTGGGAGACCTGTACACCATCACCGCGATTGCGCCGGGTGAAGCCCGCGTCATCGCAAGCCTTGACGGGCAGGACAGCGCGTCTTTCCCCGTCTATGTGGAGGTGTAGCCGTGGAGTGGATTCAAGAACACGCGCTGGAAGCCCTGTACGCCGCTGTGCTAGCCTTTTTAGGCGGGGCCTATCATTTCCTTAGAAAAAAGGTAATCGCACAGCACGCGGAGGATGAGGCCGTATGTGAGGGCGTAAAGGCGCTGCTGCATGACAGGATCTATGTCGAGTGTACGCACTGGATAGAAGCGGGGCACTGCCCGCTTGAGGACCGAAAAAATATTGAGTATATGTACAGGCCCTACCACGCACTGGGCGGCAACGGGACGGGCGAAAGACTATATAACGCGGTGCAGGGACTTCCCTTTGAACCGCGGGAAAGAGAGGTAAAAGGTGATGGATAACTTTTTCGACTGGGGGATGCTCGGCACATTCGCCGGAGCTGCCGCGGCGACCGGGATTGTGACGCAGGCAGTCAAGGGGATTTTTCAGAAAATTCCGACGCAGATTGTGTCCTATGTGATCGCAGTGGTGATCCTCGGGCTTGCGACAGCAGCCACCGGCGGGGCATCCGACTGGGCAGGCTGGGCGCTTGTGCCGCTCAATGCCGTTGTGGTGTCCTTGTCCGCGAATGGTGGTTTTGAGGCCATCAAGCGAGTACAAAAGTAAGCAAATCCCCTCTGACGTTCTTATGTCAGAGGGGTATTTTTTTCTATGTTTTTATATTTTCCCGATCTTACCCTTCTGTCAGGCCAAATTTCTGAATCGTCGATAACCCAGTTTCGACCAATTTTATGTGCCGTTTTAAAACCTCCTCTGAGGGCCATTTGTCTAGCACTCGACGAATCCTTATGATTCCTTTTTGCGTATTCCGCTAAGCTTATCAGCATTCAATTTTCTCCCTGCTCATACTCTGCAAGTAACTCGCAGATTTTTTCAGCATCATCCTCGTACAAATCATATTCGAGAATGAGATCTTCCTTATCTGCCGCACGCCATCCACCATCATAAAGAGCTGCAGCACTGCTTTGAAAATCAACTATTCTTTCTTTCATTTTTTATATCCCCTTTCCTTTTCTGTGTCTATATTATACCACGATATCGTGGTATTGTCAAGAGGTTTTGAAAAAAATTTTCAAATCTACAGAAGGGCTGTTTTTTGACAGGCATTTTGACAGGCATAATTCACTTTTTTTGCTTATTTTTACCCCATTTTTATGAATTTCCAAAAAATAGAAAAACCCCGAAAACACCGATTATATCGGCATTTTCAGGATTTTTTAATTGGAGCGGATGATGGGAATCGAACCCACAACCTCAGCTTGATTATCCGTTTCGGGTAAGCTTGCTTTATTTTAACGTCCTCTCTGTTGGCGCAGAGGGGATGTTTTTATTTTGCATATGTCGTGTGTTTGACAAGCGCAATCAGATGTGCTATACTATATATAGTTTCAGATGGGTTTTCATTTTGATTTTCTCCTTTCTAAATTTTTTTCATTTTTTACTCCTTTCCTGTGCCCCCTGCCCGCACTCCGGCAGGGGGATTTTTTTATTTTCAGACGCTTTCTCCGGTGTCGTTCATAGTGAGTGTGGCAGTGTAAGTGCAGTTCAGCGCCGCCGCAATCGCTTGAATTTCTTTTTCCGTTTTATCCTGCAATTTAATTCGAAATTTTTAAAATATTTTTGTTGACTAACCAAAAAAAATATGCTATAATGAATTCAAACAGAAGAAAGGAGGGAGCACAGTGAACATCAGTGAAAGAATCCAGCAGGTGCGTTCTTCTCTTAAACTATCAAGGAAAGCTTTCGGAGAGGTTTTGGGCGTTAGTGGCGATGTAATCAATAACATTGAAGGAAATCGTCTGAAACGCCCGGAGCAAAAAGAGCCTATATATAAACTGATATGTCAAAAATTCAATGTATCGTATGATTGGCTTATGACTGGTCAAGGAGAAATGTTCGAGGAGCTTCCGGAAGCCCTGATTGATGAATTGGCTATACAGTATAAGCTGGATGACATAGACAAAGAGATTATCCATGCGTATCTGGAGCTTACGGACGAGGAAAGAGAAGCGATAAAAAAGTACCTGAGAAAACTTTCTGGGAAATAGAAAAAGCCCGCCGAAAGGCGGGCCGGGGGAATCATCATAAATACAAAGGAAGTGAGCACATGAAAGAGTCCAAAGCGTTGAGAGAAGCAAAAGAGATCGCGCAGATTTTATCACCGCTGGCGGAAAGCCCGCTGTCCCCGGATGATAAGAAATATCTCAAGGCCGTTTTCACAGGGATGGCGCTCGAGCGCGAGATGCAGTCCATGAGGAACGCTACGGCAAATTAAAAAGCCCCCATAAGGGGGCGGAAAGGAGAACAAAATGGAACTTAAAAAGTACACACAGGAGGAATTTGACGCGTTCCCCGTCGTAGATGGCTGGAAACTGTGTCCTATGGGGGACTACTCTCTCATAAAAAGTTTCGGTGAGTGGTGCAGCTTCGGTGAGGGGTGCAGCTTCGGTGAGAGGTGCAGCTTCGGTGAGGGGTGCAGCTTCGGTGAGAGGTGCAGCTTCGGTAAGGGGTGCAGCTTCGGTGAGAGGTGCAGCTTCGGTGAGAGGTGCAGCTTCGGTGAGAGGTGCAGCTTCGGTAAGGGGTGCAGCTTCGGTGAGTGGTGCAGCTTCGGTGAGAGGTGCCGCTTCGGCAAGGGGTGCAGCTGCGAATTTGGGAAATTCCAGAAGCTAGCGACGGTCGGCGGATTTGGCAGTGAATCCCGCACAACGTACTTCTTCCTGCTGAATGATGGCGGCGTATCCGTGCGGTGTGGATGCTTTGCTGGGACGCTTGAGGAGTGGGAAAGCAAGGTAAAAGAAACACACGGAGATTCAGCTTTTGCAAAGTCGTATCTGCTGGCCGGGCAGGCGGTGAGGGCGCTATGGGAGACAAGATAAGTCACGACTACGCCTACTACCGTCAAGCCATTCTCGACAGTGATCCGGACATGATCGGATACATCATCAACCTGGCGGCAAGCGAGAAAAACCTCACCTTCCGCCAGTTTTGTGAGCTGGCAAAGCTGGCGGAATGGGAAAAGAAATTCAAGGAGGGAAGTAAAAGATGAAAAAGACAAGGGCACCCAAGCCCATTTGGACAAAGGCCATCTGCGACGACAACGAACTGCCCGCCCGCTGTACGGTGGACATCGCCGCGCTTTATCTTCGGTGCTCACAGGTGATGGTGAATAAGTGGCTCAAGGAAGGAAAGCTCAAGGGCTTTAAGCTAGGATCATCGTGGCGGATCGCCAAAGAAGATCTTATCGCATACAGAGGTGATTCCGCTTGATAGAGCCTCTCAGCCCGTGGTTTTACCTTGCAGGCGTCGCGCTGGCAGCGGTGCTGATACATCTGGCGCGCAAGCTTTCATAAGCAGGAAAATCAAAAATTCAGATTTGAGGTGATTATATGGCATATCCCAAAAAGCAGGAATCTCCGCATTCCGGAGCGGTACATATCACAATCGGCCGGCCGGAGGGGATCTCGCAGGAAGTCAAAAAGTATCTGGTGGCGTGTGGTGTGATCCGCGGCGGGGAAAGGAGGAAAGCGTCGTGAAGCAGCCGTACCCGTGCAGGGGATGCCGGATGAAGTTCCAGACGAGCGGAAATATCTGCATCAGCTACTACGACTATGTGGTGTCCGGCGGAATAAAATCCGCGCGTTGCAGCATCGATATGCGCCGTGACGTGATCCGGATCTTAAAAGAAAGGAAAAAATCGCATGAAGCTGTATAAAAAGGAAGCCGCCTCCGGTGCTGCGAACACCGAAAGCGGCAGAACAGAGAATTTTGCCAATGTCTCTATTTTCAGTTTAGAAGAATTTTCGGGAAATGTCAAGTCCCGCATCCTGTCCAGAAAGGGGGCGATCGCGTGAAGCTTTTGAAATTGACTCTGCAAAATTTCAAGGGGATCCGCGATTTCACGCTGGATCTGGACGGCAGGAGTGCAAGCGTCTACGGGCGCAACGGCCTCGGCAAGACGACGCTCAAGGATGCTTATTTTTGGCTTTTGTTCGGTAAGGACAGCGCAGGACGTACCGATTCGGGCGTGGGCGGCTTCGACGTCGTGACGCGCGGCACGTCCGGGAGCGGTCTGGAATACAGCGTCGAGGGGGATTTTCTGCTTGATGATGGCCGGAAAATCACGCTCCGGCGGGTGTATCTCGAGCAGTTTTCCCGGGCGGCAGGAGAATCCGAGCCGCGCAAAACAGGGAATACGACAAAGTTTTTTATCGACGGTATTTCAAAATCAAAGACAGAGTATAACCAGTACATAGCCGGGATTTGCCCGGATCCGCTTTTCCTGGCTTTGTCCGATCCGGATTACCTCCCCGGCAGAATGAAACCGGAGGAACGGCGGAAGCTTCTTTTCCAGTATTTTGCGCCGCAGGAAGATGATATAGAGGACTTTGCCGCGCGGCACAGCGAATTTGCGGAGCTTATCCGGTATCTGGATGGACGCTCCGTCGAGGACTTTTCCGCATGGGCGAAAGAGAAGAAATCAGAGATCGCAAAGCGTCTGAAAGCCATCCCGGAGCGCATCGATGCGACAGAACAGGCACGGCCAGCGTCCAGTCCCCAGCCCGGGGATGGTCCGCTGCTGGCAAAGCTGCAAAAGCAGAAAATTATGCTCGAAAAGAAAATTGCTGATGTGCGCGCAGGCGGCGCGGATCTGGAAATCCGGCGGGAAATCGCAGAGTTGCAGGAGCAGCTTGCCGCCGCCCGGATGCAGTACAGCAAAAAATTTGCGAATGCGAATAATCTTTTGGAATCGGAATCAGCGCAGATCCGCCGAGAGATTGCAGATCTGGAAAGTGATATTTCCGGATTCCGCCGTAAAATCGCGGACTGGTCGGACTTTATTCAGAAATGCGATCAGGATCTTGCCGATCTGCGCGGCCAGTGGGCGGAGGAAAGCGGAAAGGTTTTTGACGAATCCGATACTATCTGCCCGACGTGCGGACAAGCCTATCCCCCCGAGCAGATGCAGGAGGCAAGGGCGCGGTTCAACGCCCAGCGGGCGGACAGCCTCGAGGAAATCGAGAAAAAGGGGAAAGAATTGGCGGAGCTTTCCGCCGACACAAAGGCCCGCTTGCAGACAGAGCAGAGCGTGATGGAGGGCTTGGAAAAATCCTGCGGGGACGCCAAAAAGCGGCTGGATTCCCTGATGCGCTCGCATATCGCCCCGCCGCCGTTCGAGGAAAGTGGGGAATACAGGATGCTTTCCGGGAAACTGGCCGCGGCGCAGGAGAGACTTTCTTCTGTCAGTCAGACCGCCGCACAGTCCGCGGAGGGGCTGGAAACGCAGCTCACACAGCTGGAATCTGAAATGAACGTTGTCCGGACGCGGCTGGCGGGCGCGGAGCAGTCGGAAAAGTGTGACAAGACGATTGCCGCCCTCAAAGACGAGCAGAAGCGTCTCGGGCAGGAGCTTGCCGAGACGGAACGCGGGCTTTTTCTTGCGGGACTGTATAAGCTGGCGCAGGCCGCCGATATCGAGGAACAGATCAACGGGAATTTTACGCTGGTGCGCTGGAAGCTGTTTGACACACTGCAAAACGGGGAGAGCCGCCCATGCTGCGAGGCATCCGTCCAGAACGGCGACGGGCAGTACATTGAGTACGGCGCCAACCTCAACGACGGCGCGAGGGTCAATGCCGGACTGGACGTCATTTCGGCACTGTCGAAAAAACGCAGTTTTTCCTGCCCTGTCTGGATCGACCGGGCGGGCGAGGTCACAGACTATAACGCGCCGCTGCCGGAACAGATCGTCCGTCTATACGCGAAAGCGCGGGATGAAAGCCTGCGGGTGGAGGTGCAAAGCGAATGACATACGGATTTTATGGCCTTTGCGGCGACTATGTAGAGGGAATCCAGCATGATGGATGCGTCCGCTTTGACTGCCCCAGAAAATGCATGGGGATCCAGGTGGATGAAGATGACAACATGGCGGGGCTTTGTGCCTCGCTATGTGGAAGTTGTGAGGACGGAGGAAAACACTATGCTTAAATTTCGCACCCGGCAGGGGTATATCGCGTATCAGTGTACCGCGTCAGAAACGACGCTGCTCGGCGGGATAGGAGTCTGCGACGACTGCGGGGAATTTTCGGAAACCGGGTTTCTCGTTCCCGTGCTTAATCACTATATGTGTCCGCGATGCTTCGAGGATTGGCAAAACCGCGGCCATTACTATCCCGAGGATATCCCTATCGAGCAGAGGCGCGCTGCTTACTATGAAAGCATTATTCCAATGGAGGAGGAAATCTAAATGAGCACAAATCAAATGGCAAAAATGGACCAATTCAAAGGGATTCTCAATTCCCAGACCATCCGTGCACAGCTGCGCAACAGTCTCAAGGAGAACGCGGGCGCGTTCATGTCCAGCATGATCGACCTGTATTCCAGCGACAGGACGCTTCAGGAGTGTGATCCGGAAAAGGTCGCTCTGGAGTGCGTCAAGGCTGCCGCGCTGAATCTGCCACTTGTAAAGTCTCTGGGCTTTGCATACGTCGTGCCGTATAAAAAGGTTCCGACCTTTATAGTCGGCTACAAGGGGCTTATCCAGCTGGCACAGCGCACGGGACTGTACAAGACCATCAACGCCGATGTGGTATACGAGGGCGAGCTGTGCGGCGTGGACAAGCTCAGCGGGATGCTCGACCTCTCCGGCACACGCACGAGCGATACGGCGGTCGGATATTTTGCATACTTCAAGCTTCTCAACGGCTTCGAGAAAATCCTCTACATGACAAAGGACGATGTTGCCGCGTGGGGCGAAAGATACAGTCCCAGCTACAACAGCAGCTATTCCCCGTGGCGCACGGAGTTCGACAAGATGGCGATGAAAACCGTTCTTCGCCGCCTGATCGGCGCATACGGCCCTATGTCCGCAGAGCTTCAGCGCGTGTTTGAAACGGAGGATCACGGCTCGACACCGCAGCAGGAAATCAAGGAAAATGCCAATAAAACGATGATTGACATTACAGTGGACGAGGAAACCGGGGAGGTCATCGAAGACGGCGAGCCTGACGAAGAATCAGGACGCGAACCGGATCCGTCCGCAGAACCCAGCGAAAAGACCACCGCGAAAGCTCCGTTCTGATGATAAAGGTAAGATGCCTTGCCTCTGGGAGCAGTGGGAACAGCTATGCCGTGGACGACGGCAAAAGCGTCCTGCTGCTCGAAGCGGGGGTAAAAGCAAAAAGAATCGTTGCCGGCTTTTCTCCGGTGCTCTCCCGTGTTGCCGGGTGCCTGATCTCCCATGAGCATGGGGATCACGCCTGCGGTGCGGGAGAGCTGGCGGGGTACGGCGTCGATCTGTATGCCAGCGAGGGGACGTTTGAAGCGCTCCGAAGCAGCATCCGTCATCCGTATCGGTGCAATACCGTCCGGGTGGGGGAACAGGTTCAGCTTGGAAGCTGGGTCGTTCTCCCGTTCGAGACGAAGCACGACGCGGCGGAGCCGCTCGGATTTCTGCTGTATAGCACAGCCGCAAGGGAAAAGCTACTGTTTGCGACGGATACATACTACATCCCGAACCGGTTCCGGGAACTGAACGTGATCATGGTCGAGTGCAACTACAGTCCCGAAATTTTGCGGGAAAATATCGCGTCGGGGCTTGTCCCGGAGAGCCAGCGTCCGCGCCTTTTGCAGAGCCATTTCGGACTGCAAAACGTTAAGGATTTTCTGCTTGCCAATGATTTGAGCCGGACGCGGCGGATCTACCTTATCCATGTATCCGGCCGCAACGGGGATAAACGGCTTTTTGAAAAGGAAATCCGCCAGCTCACTGGAATCCCGGTTACAGTTTTTTAGGGGGTGACTATTTGGCTCGTCCGCCAAAGGACGGGGTTTTATACTTTTCTCTGGATGTCGATTTTTTCAGCGACGATAAGGTCAGACTGCTGAAAGCGGAATTCGGCGCGAAAGGAATCACGATTCTGATTGCGCTGTTATGTGAAATTTATCGGGATCATGGATACTACAAAGTGTGGGACAATGATACCTGCCTCCTGATGGCGGATGCTGTCGGTTGTGGGGTCGGCCCCGAGAACATAACGCAGGTGGTGCATGGGTGTCTGCGACGCTCCCTTTTCAATAAGGAAGTCTTTCAGATGTTCGGCGTTTTGACATCGGCGGGTATCCAGCGCAGGTTTTTACGAGGCGTATCAACCCGCGAGCAAATACAGATTTTTGAAGAATACTGGCTTCTGGATTTGGACAACCGCAAGGACGTCCCCGCCAGTATTCTTAATAAGCTTGTCTTTCAATCGATAAATTCAGAGAAAACCCCGCAAAATTTAAAGAAAACCCCAGTTTCTTTGCAAAATAATTCGCAA
>DVHF01000063.1 GCA_018712265.1 Candidatus Gallacutalibacter pullicola | reverse complement strand
ATATTGGAGTGCATTGTTATTTTTTTGCGCACGTTCCATTTCATCCTTTGTGAAAAAATTATAGTCAGCCATGACTTTTCCACCTTTCTAAAATTTTCAGCGCGATTCGGACACGAAATGGGATCTGAATTCCCGGCTGCTTCTGTATAAGCCCTGCGGCAACTGCAAAGGCGTTTTGTGCATCCTTCAGAGAATTAAACAGTTCTCCTTCCCCGTTATCGTATACGGCATACTGCACCGCGCGTTTGTCTATATCGTAAAATGATGTGATCGTCACATTTTTGTATTTCCCTATCTCAAACTCGCTGTTTCCAACCTTGTGCAAATCTCCATACTCTTTCACAAAGTCTGTTATTCCCTGCAAGACCTGTTCCTCTGATTTCCCGGCTTCAACCACTTGCAGGGATTGATCGTCTTTCAGAAAGCCGATAGGGATATGATTTTTGCAGATTACACGGAATTTTTCGTTCCCCTGATCGATTACCTCATAGCCCAGTTTCTCCATGTACTGCGTCGTGTTATCCGATAGCATGGTTTTTCTCCCCCTTCTCCTGCGATACATCGTCCGTTTTCCTGTCAAACAGAATATTTTGCAGCGCGATCCGATCCAGAGACGTCAGCAAATCCGGCTTATCGTACTTTCCGGCCCCCAGATCTGCCAAAAACCTAGTTTCATCCTCAGTGCCATAGAGTTTGACAAAAGCATCTTTTTTTCGTTCGTCAGTTTCCGGATTAAAGGTGCCTAAAAGCTTCATTTCTTCCTTTCCGCGTTCAAAATCATGCAGCACCATTTCACGCGTATTTCTCATTTTTTCATCGGGAGCCGCCATGAGCGCAGCTTCCCGCGCCTGCTTCTGCTGATCGTCTTTTGTTTCCTGTGCCGATACGGCAGGTGCGTTATTCTCCTGCGCCGTTTCCTGCACCGCAGGGGCGGGCTGCTGGGTTTCCTGAACAGCTTCCTGTGCAGGGGAATTCGGTACAGTAACGGCCTGCATCAGATCTGCGGCATCGATTTCCTGCTCCTGTACCGGATGCTGGATGCTTTGTGCGACCTCAGAAATGGTTTCCTCAGACGGAACAGAAGGTGCGTTATGCTGCACGGTTTCCTGCACAGGCGGCGTTTGCAGCTGCACTGTCTGCTCTTTTTCCTGCTCCTGAGACGGCGCAGCCTGTTCCTGTGCTGGAGCCGCCCGTTCCGCCATGATTTCAGCAACCAGAGCGTCAATTTTTTGTGTCTGCTCCGGCGTCGCATATGATGTATAGGAGATCTTGCGATCAGGGGAAATATACGCAATATCATGTGCCTTGTCATGGATAGCGTAGTGTGCGCCGCCGCGCCGGAAATGAACGCGGATAGCAAGCCCGATTTCCGCAAGCTTTTCCCGGAGCTTATCGAAGAACGACGGCTGCGGAGGCTGAGCGTGCGCAGGCTTGCCGCCATACATCACGGCCATACCGTTTTTGCCGATATATCCGACCTCTTTTCCGTCCGGGTTTGTGATGCTGTATTTTTGCTGTTTTGGCTTTACAGCGCGTTCTTTTGACTGGGGCGTATCTTTTTGCGGCTCAGCAGTTTGTCTCCTTGCAAGGCCGGATAGACCCATAAAGTAAGAAACGGCGGCGTCCCTGTCCGCCGTAGTCTCAAGCCTTTGCGGCTCTCCGTTTTCCTGATTCCTGTAAATGTGATAGACTGGCTCATGCGTGTCCAGGCTGTAATCGACGGTCAGAAACGTATCACGATACCGCGTCATAACAAGCCCTTGTCCGCTTTGTTCCAGATCCTTAAACTCCTGCGCGTATGCGGCAACGGATTCCAGTTCCCCGCGCGACTGCTCATACTCCGGCAGGAGGGAAACAACTCCATCTTGCTTGAGAAATCCGATTGGTTCTCCATCGTGCATAATCGTGCAGGGGAACACTTCCGATCCGATGCTGATAAGCTCGTATCCGGCCCTTGTCAAAGTATCAGTTAGTACGCTCATTTGTCCCGGCTCCTTCCAGTAATTCCATCAGTTTATCAAGGTCTTTATTCTGGATAGCATCCAAAATCCCCATCATATCCGTATTTCCAGCGCAAATGACATTGAGTTTTCCCATCATTTCGGCCATTTCCAGATCCTTCAGACGTTTTTCCTTATCGGCAATATCCTTTTTCAAAGCTTCCAGCTTAGCCTTGTCATTTTCGATGGAAGCCTTTAGCTTCTGGATTTTCTCGCTCATGTAAAGCACCTCTTTTCAAAAAATAAAAGGCAGGGGGAAGATCCTCCTGCCTTACTCAAAATATGAATTTTATTTACCTATCGCACAGTTCTCCAAATTCCGGGTAAAATTCCCGTTTCCCACCTGGCAGATATGGAGCAAGGCGGGATTCTAAATCGGATTTTTGCACTCCCTCCGGAAAGTCTAAAAGATCCAGCTGTGCCCTTTTCAGAAATGCGTTGAGCTGCCTGCGGTCGCTGCGCACGGTGTACAGCTCCGTGGAATAGAACATCGGATATTTCATCCTAAAATGAAAAGGAAAATCAAATACCGATAATTCTTTTTCCGTGATCTTTGCATTGATGCCCTCAATTTCCGGGAAAAATTCGTTATATCCCCCAGGAAAATAAGGAGAGAAGATTTCCTGAAAATCTTCTCTCGCTGCATCCGTAAGTTTTTCCATATCTTCTTTTAGCTGTTTCAGAAAAGTATCAAGCTCTTTTCTGTCGTGTCTTACCCGGCGCAATTCTATCGAATATAGACCTGTATCCCTGATCCGGGTTTCAAAAGGAATATCAAAAACAGAAAGTCCACCATTAAGGATTATTTCGTATAAGGTCATTATTGGAATTTCAAGAAAACCATCCATAAAACTAACCTCCAACATAAAAGATTCAGGCATCATCCTGATACCAGAGCATGGGATCCTTCGGCGTACCGTTTTCGCGGATTTCAAAGTGAAGATGCGGGCCGGAGGAATCGCCGGAGCTGCCGACATAGCCTATGATCTGTCCCTTTTTCACAGTATCACCGACGCTGACAACGACGCGGCTCATGTGGCCGTAGCGCGACGTCAGTCCGTTTCCGTGATCGAGATAGACATGATTGCCATAGCCACCGCCGTCCGGACTGCCAGGATAACCTACGCCATAGCCGTCAATGGCTCGTGTAACCTTGCCGTCCGCCATAGCGACAACGGGCTGGCCGTTGATCCCGGCGTCGGCAATATCGATGCCTTTATGGTTCCGTCCATCACCCCAGTAAGAGGAAAGCGTTGTATGGCCGGGAACGGGCCACGCAAATTCGCCCTCGGATGGGATAATTTCGGTCGGGACGTCGATCTCCAGATCGCCTACCTCCGCTTCAATTTCCCGGAGAACTTCCAGATTATCCAGAAGTACAGCAGCCGTATCCGGCGGATAGTTTGCTGAGATATAGTCCTCGGGGGCCATGACGTTAATGCGGATCGTATACTCTGTATAATGATTCGTGTGCCAGCCGTTCCCCTCGTCAATTTCCTCCGTTTTCTGCTGGTGGGTAACGGTATATCCATAGATAGCGTCGTGTACGCTTTCCAGCGCCAGCTTCGTATCGTCGTTTACATCTACATTTTCCCATGATCCCAGAGAAATGAGCGCAAGGGCATACGGATCCGTATCTGTCTTATCCAGCCCCACAGTGCGCACTACATCATCATCACCGCCCGTATCATTTCTTACCTGCTGGATTTCATCCCGGAATCCCTCATCGAGTTCTTCGACATAGCTTTCCAGCGGCGGGTTGTGCAGCGTTGCCGCCGTAGATCCGATGCTGGCGATCATCTGCACCAGGGACGCGATATAGAGGATAACAAAAGCCACGACAAAAGCAATCACGACTGCAATAGCGATCTTCGGGAACAGGAGAGCAACGGCCTTGGACGCCGCAGCCTTAATCACGCTTTTTATGCCATGCTCGACGGCTTTCTGGGTCGCTTTCTGCATCACGGCGCGACGAATGGCGGCTCTCCTGAGTACCGCGCGGTTTGCGGCCTGCACGCTCGCTCTGCCGCGATATTTCTGGTACAGCCTGAGATTTCTTTCTACCGCACTTAGACTGCGCTTCCCGCCTGCCAGGGCGGACAGTGCAAAGTTATCCTCCTTATCTTCATCATCCTTTCCTGCCCGGCCTGCGGCGGAGCTGCCCTTGCGCAGAAGATACTGGAGTACCAGCCCTTTTTTGCTCATCGGGGAGGAAAAACGTGTTTTTCCTCCGGACGTGCCGCCTTGGAACCGTGCGGAGGATCTCAATGGAATAAGCCCGGCAGACGAGCTGCGGAACCGGGACAGGGCAGAGGGGATAGCAAGTCTGTCGCTGCTCTGTGTGCCGCGAAACCGCGTGCCCCGCACCACAGATGCGGCCGTATTTTCCCTGCGGAACCGCGCCGCGCGTACATGGTAGACACGGCTTTTCCCATCTACTGAAAACCGCGCCGCCGCGTATTTTTTCTTCCGATCCGTATCTTTCCGATCCGCCGCCAGATTTTTCTTCTGGGTATCGCTTTTGAATTTTTCCTTTTTCTTCGCTGCCAAACCATATTTTGCGCGCAGTTTTTCTTTTTCGCTGCGGATCTTCCAGCCATGTTGAAGGAGCACAGCAGATTTAACGGGCCGCGCCAGCGCACCTTTTCCCTTTTCCAGCCGGAATTTGCTGTTCCCGGCCAGTTTGAACCGCAGGGCTGCGCCCGTCTTTTCAGAGCCTTGAACGCCTGATCCGGAACGCTGCCTGCGGATGGCGGACGCCTTTGCGGCTGTCCCGTAGATTCCAGATGCAGCCGTTTTTTTTTCTCCGAACCGGCGCTGGGATGTGGGGGAAAACCTGTGTTCCCCCGTATGCGTCAGCTGCTCCTTTTTCCCAGTCACAAGATTCACACGCTGCATCCCGTCACGGGTGTGGCGGATTATCTTTTTTTCATTCATTACCTATCCCTGCCTACGGTTGTGGACAGTATCTCGTACAGCTTTGTCCCTTTCTTGAATGTATTGGAAAACTCGACAACGGCGTTTTTGGCCTTGTAAAGTCCTGTTCCGGAATCGCATTGCAGGAGAAATTCGATCTGCTGCCCGGAAAGAGGGACAACCTGCTCAAGATCGTCTATCATATCCGGTTTTTGGCGGTAGAGCATGATAAATTCACTATTTGCAATCAGCGTCTTGTATTCCTGAGATGCACATACGTCGCGTACCTCCTGCGTAATCCCGGTGGCAATCAAACCATATTTGCGTCCGCGTTTCCAAATGCCATAGAGCCATTCAGCAGTTGTTGGATGGCGCAGGCTGTGATGGATCTCGTCGTTCCAGAGCCATGTCGTTTTTTTCAATTCCTGATTTTTGGAAATCCGGTTCCAGCAAAAGTCCTGGATAATTGCCATAGCCATAGTGCGCAGCTGTTTTCCGAGATTTTTCGTGCGGAAACATAAAATACGGTTGCTTGTATCGATGTTTGTGCGCCCGTTGAAAAGATTCAGACTTCCATGCACATAAATTTCCAGCGATACCGCCAATATTTTCGCTTCCGGGACGTCCTCCTGTTGAAGAAGTTTGTGGTAAAAATCTTCAAAGGTGGGAATATTCTCGTCGCGCGGCTTTGCCATATACGGCTGGTAGATTTCCCTGACGCACTTATCGACAATGGATTTTGTTACGGGATCCATGCCGTCGCGCATATTGAGCATAACTTCCAGCAAAGAAATGATGAAATCGGATTTAACAGCTAATGGATTTTCTTCTTCTGCACCATAAAATTCGTTGAAATCGAATGGGTTGAAACGCATGGTAGACGTATTGGAAACGTCGATTACTTCGCCGCCCAGCAGTTCCACCAGAGGAAGAAACTCCCCGTCGGGATCGATAATGAGAATATCGTCTTTCGTCCGCCAGTAACATTCCCAGATTTCAGCTTTCGCGCCCATTGATTTGCCAGATCCGGACGTGCCGAAATAGAAGCCGTGGGCGTTTTCGTAGTTTTTGCGGTTTAGACTGATGATGTTGTTGGAGCGCATATTGCGTCCATAGGAAAATCCGTTTTTCTCGACAATCTCCACAACGTTGAAAGGCACGAACGCCGCCGCTGCCGTGGTGGTAAAGGTGCGGCTGACAAAGGTATCATTCCGGCCCAGGGGCAGGGCGGAGTTCATCCCGTTTTCGTGGTCGAAGCGGAACGGCCTGACGGCGCAGCTCATAGCGACGCGATCCCGGACTGATTTCGCTATGGCGTCCACATCTTCGATCGTCTTACCGCGCACGAAAACCAAAATATTAACCAGAACCAGCTTTTCGTCACGTGCCTGTAAGCTTTTAAGAATCTTTTCAGCTGCCTGCAACGTAGCTTGCAGCTCGCGCGGCGGCTCCGGAATCAGGATGCCCGCCTTTGACTGTCGGGATATGCTGTTTCCCTTTTCAATATCCAGCATTCTGAGCCGCCGTTTTAGCTGCTCTGCCGCATAGAAAGGATCCTGCGGCTGTACATTGATGGTAATGAGAATATCTTCATCAAGCCCCATAATCTGCTGGATGATAGTATCGCTCATTTCCCGCGCAAAATCGGAAAAGAAAAGAGTCTGCGTATAGTAATCTCCCAGTTTGATATAGTTCTCCCCCTGCACCGCCGTATCGATGCCGTAGGGCGCTATCAGGTCTTTGTCATAAATCCCGGTACGGGCCATTTCCAGCCAGCTTATTTCGGAGAGATCGTCCGGTCGGTAACATTCTCGGAGAAGATAAAGAAGCTGGATCTTCTCAAGCTGCGCCGTCTGGCACCCGATACTGCGCAGAATGGACAGAATATCGAGGTTGATCCGATCGAAGTGCCGCCGTGCCTGTATGTAATCCGGTTCCTTTATGGTAAAGGTCACATACTTTTCCTGGATATAGGCATCGGCTCCGGTCAGCCGTTCGTCGATCATGTTGTTGTAATCGGACAAGCATTGCTTCTGATCGTCCGTAGCCGTATCGGGAACGGTCATTTTCAGCGCGATGGTGGAACGGGAAAGGGGCTTGCTCTGAATATGAATCTGTACTTGTACGCTTTCATCGAGAGCCATAAAAAATTTACAGTACCTCTCGACAATGCCGACCTGCAAATCCTCTGTAACATTGCAGTAATTGGTATCCTGAACAGAGAACGTCAGGCTGTATTTTCCGTCCCCCAGATAGCAGATCCCATCGTCGTACATCACCTCATACGGGATGCTATCCTGCGCGGTTTTTCTTTTTCCCCATACGGCGGGGGTTCTTCCGGTCTTTTTCTTCTTTCTGGGATTCCTGTTCCATTTGTTCCATCGCTTCAAGCTCTTTTACCTCCTGCTCAATGGTGGAATACAGATTCTTCATTCTAAAGGGCCTTTTGGTGGGATATTGAAACCGCCACCGCAGCTTATACAGAATGATTTTTTCAAGGTACTGGCCGTCCTTCTTTACAAATCCGCACATCAGGACGGGCATCCCGGCCATGATGCTGACAAACGCGGATATATCCACGCTTTTTGTCAGCCGCAGCATAAAGATCATGACAGGGG
>DVHF01000062.1 GCA_018712265.1 Candidatus Gallacutalibacter pullicola | reverse complement strand
AGGGGGAGTCCACAGACTCCCCCTAAATGGTCTTTTGCATCCTTTTCTTCCAGAAGAAAAGGATGAGCCGGGGGGCGGGGGCGGCTTGAGCGCCCCGCAGTCAGTGAAGCTGTAAGCTTCAAAATTGTACGTCCCGCCCGGGCTGGGCGAAAAATCCCCAACACTGGAACCGCTCAGGTTCGATCATATTCGGTGAAGCCTCCGGCTTCAAATACTCTGCTTAGCCTTGGCGGCGGACGATGTCGTCGATGGTGCGGCGGTTGTATACCAGATGCAGCAGCATCGCATCGTGGGCGCGGTGGGCGTCGTGCTCGGCGATCGCGCTGACGATCTCCCGGTGCGTCTCGATGGTTTCCTGAAGCAGGGTCTTGACCGTCAGCCCGATGAATACCTCAATCGACCGGCTGATAATCGGGATCAGGTTCGGCATGACAAGATTATTGCTGCACGACGCGATCGCTGTGTGGAACCGGATATCCGCGTCCATGTGGGGCTGTCCGGCAAGGATTTTGTTTTCCGTCTCAATACAGGCCAGCCGCAGGGCTTCAATGCCGTCGTGATCGGCTTTTGTGGCCGCAATTTCCGCGATCTGCGGCTCAATCATCAGACGGATTTCCATAAGATCCTGCGCAAGCTTGAGCTTGTCACGAATAAAGGCAAGACCCAGCGGATCATCCGCAACGCCGCATTTCTTCGAGATAAAGGTCCCGGCCCCGCGCCGGACCTCCAGCACGTTCCGCGATACCAGCGCGCGGATCGCTTCACGGACAGTGCTCCGCCCCACGCCCAGCATCCGGGCCAGCTCGTACTCGCTCGGCAGCCTGTCGCCAACGTCCCAGTGGTTTTCAATAATCAGCTTTGTAATCTGCTCGGAGACCTGTTCTCCCAGCGATTTATTCTTTTCCGGCATGATACAACAATCCTCTTTTCCCAAAACCTGACTGAAATTTGTCTGACTACTTTTATTTTAGCCGAATTATCTGCGGGATTCAAGAGGTTTTCTGTAACTTGGGCTTTCCGTGCGGGGGACGGCCCGGAA
Organism: Candidatus Gallacutalibacter pullicola; assembly: GCA_018712265.1. Taxonomy (GTDB): domain Bacteria; phylum Bacillota; class Clostridia; order Oscillospirales; family Acutalibacteraceae; genus Gallacutalibacter; species Gallacutalibacter pullicola. The sequence goes on along the minus strand of DVHF01000062.1, from coordinate 12,645 downwards.
GATTCCCACAAGCCATTGCAGATCTGGTTTGGTAAAAGCGCCGGTCATCCACAGGAAAGAGCAGTAGAGGATCAGCGACACGCCAGCGTGGGCGGCGGCCGTGCCCCATGTGCCGAACGCAAAGATGCCCGGGATCAGGTTTTCCAGAAGGATGACAAGACTGACGGCCAGCGCCGCGCTGACAAGCGGCTTGACGATCCAGTCGAGCACCCGTATCTCCACGCGGCTGACGACAATCAGACGGTGGATGCTGAGCGTCGCATTGAAAATCGTGCTGAAAAACAGGACGCACAGGTATCCTTTCACGCCGAACTGCGGGACAAGAAAATAGACCAGCGCGACCCGGATACAGGAATCTGAAAAGTTATATTTCAGGGAGCTGACCTGCTGATCAAGCCCCTTCAAAATGCTGTCCACGATGCTGTCCAGGTACATCAGGGGCACCAGCGGGCACAGGATGCGCAGGATGTTTCCGGTGTCGCTGTTTTTGTAAAAGGCGAGGCCGAGCTCCCCGGAAAAGGCCCAGAATACAGACATCACGAAAAAGGAGAACAGCAGGGTGAGCTGGATGGACCGGCACGTCAGACGTTCGATGCTCCGCTTGTATCCGGCGGCGCAGGCCTCCGCCACCTCCGGGACGAGCAGCGACGAAAACGCCGACAGGAACGCCGACGGGAAATACAGCATCGGCATCACCATTCCGTGAATCATGCCGTACTGCGCGAGGGACGCGTCCGCGCTGGCGCCGTTCTTTTTCAGGCCGCGCGGGATGAGCACGTTCTCGATGGTGCTGAGGATATTGCGGGCGGTATATCCCGCCATGGACGGCAGTGCGATATGCGCCACGCTGCGGAAGGAGGTTTTTTCTGCGCCGGCGGGAACCCTGTTTTTCCGGACGCTGTGCAGATAGAGCGCGAGATTGAACAGACAGGAAAGGATTTCGCCCGCCGTTGCGCCCAGCATGATGGCGCAGCAGGCGTTTTCCAGTCCGGAGGGGGCAAAATACAGGAAGATCGCCGCGACGGTTCCCATAGTGGAGAACTGTTCCAGAAATTCTCCCGCCGAGGCCTTGACCGCACTGCGCAGCGCGACGAAATAGCCGCGCATACAGGAGGATACCGCCATGAACGGCAGGCCGGGGACGAGGATCCGCAGCGGCGCAGCGGCGGCCTCACTGCCGAGCAGCTCCGCGGCGATAAAATCAGCGCCCATCCACAGCGCGCCGCCGGAAACAAGACTGAGCGTGCCGCTCCACAGGACGCATTTCAGGACGGCGTTCCGTCCGCGGGAGGGCCTGCCGGATCCGGTGGCTTCCGCGACGAGCCGGGTCACAGCCAGACTGATCCCCGAGGTACACACTGTCACCGCCAGCAGGAACACCGAGGAGATGAGCTGATACAGCCCCATCCCAGCCGCACCGACTTTATCGGTAATGTAAACGCGGTAAGCGATATTTGCGGTGCGCAGGATCAGCGAGGATGCCGCCATCACCAGCGCGTTCAGGAGAAATTCTCGTTTCTTCATTCCACCGGCACCTTTTCCCTCAGACCTTCCCGATATGGCAGTCATACCACAGGGGCGCGGGATTTTCCCGCTTTCCAAATATATGCTCCCCCGCCTCCCAATTATGTTCAGGTTAAATCTTGACGCACCTGCGGTGAGCAAACCGCGGATCGCTCCCTACGGTCGCTGAATTTCCGGTAACAAAAAATACTCTGTCGCGGTGGAAAGCTGGTCGGGGATATGGTATAATGTCCACAGAGTACTATAAACGCGGGCATGATAGCCCAATCAGCCACCCAGCTAAGCGGAGGTACGACGCCTGCGCGTTCTGCTCACCGCAGGTGTGGTATAATATCCGCAGAGTACTATAAACGCGGGCATATTAGCTCAATCATACTACCCGGCCAAGCGGAGGTACGACGCCTGCGCGTTCTGCTCACCGCAGGTGCGCCGCAGGCGCGCGGGATTTCATATAAAATTTTAGGGGGCCGCGTCCGGCTCCCATGGAGGAATAGAAATGGATTGGACAGAAGTAACGGTCGCCGTCAACGCGGCAGACATCGATAAGGCGGGCGATATCGCCCAGATGGTGGTCCCCTACGGGATCTACATCGAGGATTATTCCAACCTGGAGCAGGAGGCTCGGGAGATCGCGCACATCGATCTGATCGATGAGGAGCTGCTCAAAAAGGATCGCTCCAAGGCGTTCGTGCACGTGTACATCAGCCCGGAGGAGAACCCGGCGGAGGCGATCGCATTCCTGAGCGAGCGGTACAACGCGGAGGGGATCGCGCATGAGATCTCTACAGCGTCCTGTGCGGAGGAGGACTGGATCAATAACTGGAAAAAATATTTCAAGCCGATCCCCGTGGGGGAAAAGCTGCTGATCCGCCCCATCTGGGAGCAGGAGTACGATCCGCAGGGGCGGGCTGTGCTGAATCTGGAGCCCGGAATCGCGTTCGGTACAGGCACGCACGAGACGACGCGCCTGTGCCTGGAGCTTCTTGAAAAATACGTGCGTCCCGGATGCAGACTGCTGGACGTGGGCTGCGGCAGCGGGATCCTGTCGGTGGCGGGACTGCTGCTCGGCGCGCAGTCGGCCGTCGGCGTGGACATCGACGAGCTTGCCGTGAAAACCGCCGTACAGAACGCGGAGCTCAACGGCGTGGCGGATCGCTTCACCGGGATCTGCGGCAATCTCACCGACAAGGTATCCGGAACCTTTGATGTGGTGGCGGCGAATATTGTCGCGGACATCATCATCGAGCTGACCGCCAGCATCGAGCAGTTTATGCGTCCCGATACGGTGTATCTGATGAGCGGCATCATCGATACGCGCGAGCAGGACGTGCTGTCCGTGGTGGAAAAGAAATTCGATATTCTGGATCGCCGCGAGGAAAAGGGCTGGATCGCGCTGGCGGCGAAGCAGAAGGCCAGATAAAAGGGCAGGCGCAGGGATAGAAAAGGGCCGGGGACTGGGATCCTGAAAAGGGATCCCGCCCCGGCCATTCTTATTCTGTTCCATGGAATTGTCGCAAAGCGGGGAAAGTTCTGTCAGAACCGGAACCGCGTGTCCTCCTGATAGCCGCACCGCATCGGGTTCCCCTCGCTGCGGAAAATCCGGCGGCGGCGCAGATCGTATATCACCGACCACACGGTGTCACGTCCCTCGGCGCGGTCGTATTGGCACAAAAAGCCGTATCCGCCCGAGAGCAGCTTTTTTGCCTCGTCCACGGAAAAGCCCCGCTCCCCGCTGCCGAGCAGCGCCGATTCCATCGTCCGGTACCGTTCCGAAGCGCGCCAGTTGTCGATTCCCGGCGTATTACACGGTCCCATCGGCGGGAGATGGAACTCGTTCACCGCGCAGACAAAGGGATCGCGCGGTTCTGTGGGGCGTGCGAACTCGAACCGCTCGCAGTTGCATTCGATCACAGCGATATCCCCGGACGGATCCGCCAGCGTGAGCGTCTGCGCCGATCCGATCGGCAGACGCGCGGCGCACCTGATCGCTTCGTCAACGGTCCGGCATTTTTCCAGCAGGTACCGCAGCAGAAGTCCCGCAGTAAATCCGGGCTTTCTCCGCGTGCTGTACACCGACGTCAGCCCGATCGCCAGACCGTGCTCGTTGACGCCGTCCTCCAGCTCGATAAAGGCGGTGGTGTTTCCCGTCAGGGCGTATGCGCCGTCGGAGAGCGCGTAAAGCACATTGCAGTTCTGTTCCTCGAGCGCCGTCAGGAAATCGCTGCTGCGCCCGAACAGGATCTCGTCCCCCGCCGTGACGGCCAGACACGAACAGCAGCACGACGGCGGCATGGCGTACATACTGAACAGCACCGCCTGCAAAATTTTGGGATCGCACTGCTGGCCGTCCGCCATGCCGCGGATCTCCTCCGCAATCTCCGGGTAATACCGCTCGTATACCGGCAGGCAGGCTTCCGCATAGGACAGCCGATCGCCGGTGATCGCAAACGGAATGGCGTCGGAAATTATATTTCCGTGCTCCCGCAGAAGGGATCCCCACTGGAAGCCTGCTTCGTAGTGCGTCCCGCGCAAAGTTATATGATACATGATATTCGCTCCTTATTTTCTGAAATAAAGAGCCGCCGGCGGCCTATGGGAACAGCATAGCGGAATAAAAATTTTATGTCAAGCCCTTTTGAAAAAGGACAGACTGGGGTGTATTTGAAAAATACTCAGTGCTGTTATATTGCCTGACAAGCGGCGTCTGCCGTACCCGCCGTTCCCTTGCAATACGAAAAAGTGTTACCGGGGGATTCGTCCCTTGTATCCGCAGTTTTTCAGCGGATTTTCCTGCATTTTGACGTTTCAGATACGCTCTAAGATCGCAGAAACGGGGGATTCCCACGCTGGGGAACCTCCCGTCTGAAAGTCTTTTGTTTGGAGAAAATCAGCCCTTGAGGCCCTCGGTGCTGATGCCCTCCACCAGATACTTCTGGAAGAAAATGAAAATCACGAAGATCGGCACAACGGAAAGGGTCGCCATTGCGAACATCGCGCCCCAGTCCGAAATCGAGGTGGGATCTGCGAACATCTTCAGTGCCAGCGATACCGGGTACGTGGACGGTTTGTTGAGGTACAGCAGCGAGCCGAGGAAATCATCCCATTTCCACATAAACGAGAAGATGGCGCACGTCACCAGCGCGGGGACGATCAGCGGCAGGATGATCCGGGCAAAAATGCCGTAATAGCTGCATCCGTCAATTTTCGCGGCCTCATCGAGATCGCGCGGGATTCCGTAGATGAACTGCACAATCAGGAAGATGAAGAACGCGCCGCCAAAGTAGCTCGGCACAATCAGCGGCAGGAAGGTGCCCACCCAGCCGAGCTGATTGAAGATGATGTACTGCGGGATCATGATGATCTGGAACGGGAGCATCATGGTGATCAGCATACACACGAACCAGAACGCGCGGCTGCGGAACCGTGTGCGCGCGAACCCGAACGCAACCACCGCCGACGAGAACACCGCGCCGATGGTGCCGATGATCGAGATGATGAACGAATTGCGGAAGAATACGGAGAAGCTGATGCCGGCGAAGCCCGCCCAGCCGTTGGAATAGTTCTCAAACTTGAAGTGGGACGGGATCAGGCTGGATGCGTCTGAGAAAATCTCGTTGTTCTCCTTGAACGAGCTCATCACCATCCAGATCAGCGGATAGATCATGATAAACCCGCCCAAAAGCACAAGGACTGTATAAATGACGCTCTTTGTTTTGATTTTTTTATGTTCCATTGTTTAACCCTCCTTGGACTCGTTGTACACCCATTTGGTGGAGGATTTGAAGATCAGCGCCGTCAGCAGTCCGATCACCAGCAGCATGAACCACGCCATCGCGCTGCCGTAGCCCATCTCATGGAACTCAAACGCGCGCTGGTACTGGTATACGCAGTAGAACAGTGTGGAATCGCGCGGGCCGCCGCCGGTGATGACAAAGCTTTGAGTGAACGCCATAAACGCGTTGATGGTTTGCTGGACGAGATTGAAGAAAATGACCGGGGTGAGCATCGGCAGGGTGATTTTGAAGAACTGGCCCACCTTGGAGCACCCGTCCACAGTGGCGGCCTCGTAGAGGGAGACCGGCACCTGCTTGAGACCTGCCAGGAAGATCAGCATCGAGGAGCCGAACTGCCACACCGACAGGATAATCAGCGTCCAGATAGCGGTGTCCTTGCGTCCGAGCCAGGCGATATCCGTGCCGAGGATCGCGTTGATGACGCCGTCGCTCGCGAACAGCCTGCGCCACAGCACCGCCACAGCGATACTGCCGCCCATGATGGAGGGCAGGTAATATACGGCGCGCATCACGCTGGTGAAGCGCGTTGTCTTGACGAAAAGCATCGCGACGAAAAGTGCCATAATCAGCTTGAGCGGCACGGAAACGACAGCGTAGAAAAAGGTGGTGCCGAAAGATTTCCAGAATTTATCGTCGTCGGTAAACATACGCACAAAGTTCTCGACGCCGATGAACGTCGGGGAGCCGAGAATATCGTAGCGCGTGAACGACAGGCAGAACGAGATGATAATCGGAATAGCGGAGAAAGCAAGAAAGCCGATGATAAAGGGGAGGACGAAGATAAATCCGGCAGTATGCTCCTCGTTCAGCCGCTGCTTGAGGCTGAGCTGTTTTTTTGTTTTCATAGCATATTCTCCTTATTAAATGGCGGGACAAGTGGGGCGTGTATGAGAGACAAAAAGGCAGGCTAAGCCTGCACGTAGATCGCGCGCCTGCGGCGAGCAGATCGCGCCCGCTCCCTCCGGTCGCCCAGCTAGGTGCGCGATTGGGCTATAATGCCCGCGCTGCGGCCTGTCTGCTGTGCAGCATATCCCTGACCAGCCTGCCGCCGCGGACCTGCGGTCAGCAGATCGCGCCCGCTCCCTCCGGTCGCCCGGCTAGGTGCGCGATTGGGCTATAATGCCCGCGCTGCAGCCGGTCTACAGATATGATACATACCAGATCCCTGACCAGCCTGCCACCGCGACAGAGTATTCAAAGTTACCAGAGTTTCAGCGGAGGCAACGACGCGTGGCGCGTTTTACGTCCAGGCTTAGCCTTGTCAGCGACCGGAGGGAGCACGGCGCACACCTGCGGTGAGCAGATCGCGCACGGCTCCCTCCGGTCGTCCGACTTGGTTGTGTGATTGAACTAATATGTTTGTATTGCAGTCATCCTGCGAATATTCATAATCCCTGACCAGCCTGCTTAGGCCTCAGCGCCGCGGGCGAGGATTTCGTTGGCCTGCTCATAGAAGTCGCTGGCGGCCTGCTCCGGGGTGATTTCACCATAACGGACCATGTCAGCCAGGTCGCTGATCAGGCTTCCAACTTCACCAGCAGCAGCCGGGAACGGAGGATCGTTCTCCGACGCAACCTCGGATACCTTTTCTATATACTCGGTAATGGCTGCGGAAACCGGATCCAGCTTATCCTTAATCGCATTGGAAACCTCGGTGGAAATCGGCACGCCGCGTTCGCCGAGGAGAATCTCATTCGCTTCAATGGAGTTGGTGAAGAAGTCGACTACCTTTGCGGCTTCGTCCTTGTTCTCAGAGGTGGTGGTGATGCTGAAGAACTGAGACGGCTTCATGAAGATCGGCTGCTGTACAGCATCCTCCTCTGTCGGATACATCACGATGGAATAATCGATGTCATCCGGGCACTGGGAGATGGTGTTCACAATCATGTTGGAGTTTGTCCACTCACACCAGGAATCGCCGGAAGCAAACAGGCTGAGCTGGTTGGTGGAGGATTCCGCCAGGATTTCCGGCTCCGTATGGATGCCCTGATCCAGCGTATCCTTGAGCATGGTGAAGTAGGTGAGCGCGACGGAATCGTCAGGCATACCGAGAGCGGTGCCGTCCTCGTTGAAGAAGTCGAGGCCGCGGTCACGCGCGATGAACAGCATGGATTGCTCGTCGTTCGACGGGATACCGAACTTCATGCCAGTGGCGTCCGTCACCTTTTTGGCGATCTCAAAGAATTCATTGTAGGTGGGCTGCTCCGGCATCTCGACGCCGGCCGCTTCCAGAGCCGCATTGTTCACCAGGATAGCCTTGGCGTTTGTGCCGAGGGAGATCGCATAAACCTCGCCGTCGATTGCGCCGCTCTGAATGATGCTGTCCACGATGTTCGTCGTATCGATGGTGCCATCGTCAATATATTTGTTCAGGCCCTCGAGAAGGTTCTGCTCCTGATACTGCTTTAAGTAAGCGTAATCCATCTGGATGATATCGGCCATGTTGCCGCCCGCGGCCTGCGTGGCGAGCTTATCCCAGTAACCGCTCCAATCGGAGAATTCCACCTCGAAGGTGACGTTCGGGTTCTGCTCGGTATAAAGATCGAGCGCGGCTGTAGTCACGTCGTTTCTGGTCTGGTTGCCCCACCAGCATACACGGATAACTTTTTCTTCCCCGTCAGCCGCCTGGCTTTCGGAGCCTTCTGCCTCGCTGCCGGATTCCGACGCAGCTGAGGACGAACCCTCCGCCGCGCTGGAGGAGCTTTCTGTGCCGCCGCTGCACGCGGTCATGACGCCCATCGCCATGGCGCAGGAGAGGATCAGGCTCAGGATCCTTTTTGCAGAGGAATAATTTTTCATTATGGTAACCTCCTAAAACAATTTCCGTTTCAAACTTTCCACAGGCTCTATTGTCTGTGTCTTTCATTTACGGGCTTCATTATAGCAGGACACATTTCGTTTATGAATCTAAAAAACCGATTTCCTGCGTATAAAAAACAGACATTTTACAAAAAACGGCTTCTCAAAATTATTTTTTGTGCTATGATGTAACCTGTAAAATTATATATAAAAGACAAAATCCGCCCGATTTGTATCATGTCATTTCTGTCTGGGGAGGTGCTTTTTATGCCGCGTCCGCCGCGATGGTTCCAGGATATGAAGCTCAAGGGAAAGCTGATCCTGATTGTAGCGGTAATTATCACGATCTTTACTTCGATTTCGCTGCTGAGCTTCCGGAATCTTGTATCCAGCTACGATGAGCTGCTGTATGCGCAGACGGCCAATATGCTCTCCCAATTCTCCGATTCCATGAATGGGCGGCTGGAGGATATGGATGAAACCTCGCAGTATGTTGTTGTTGACGGCTCCTTTCAGGAGGCGTTGAAGGTGCTGATTTCCTCCGAAACGTATTCCTACAACGCGCTGCTGGCGTTAAATCAGGTAAAGGATGTGATGAACCGCTACTTTTCCAACGACCTGATCTATATGGGCCTTTACTACGACAGTCCCAGCGGACAGAGATCGGTCTTTTGGGGTTCTGATTCCACCCCGGAAAGTGAGGATATGCTCGCCCGCCTGTTCGGGCTCTGCGACGAAGCTCCCGGCAAGGCCGTATGGCTCGATTCCGGCCGCGATGACGGCAGTGTCCTTGTTGCGCGGCAGATCCTCTCCGTCAATGAGACGCGCCTGCGCAAGCTGGGATATCTGGTGTTCCGGGTGAATCTGGCGCGGATTGCGCAGAGCGTCTCGCGCACGGTGAGTATGCAGAACTTTTCGCTGGCGATCACCACTCCGGATCGGTTCCTCTATCCCGCGGAGGGATTCCCCGACGTGCTGCCGGAGGAATTCCGCAGCGATCAGGAGACCTACGATATCCGCCGTACAGGGGTCGGATCGCGGTTCCTCACCTTCTCCCATCTGGATATTCCGGATCAGGACTGGCAGATGACCGTATCCTTCTCCTATAACCGGATTTTTGAGTCGGTTCTCACCAATAATACGGTGTATATTATATCCATTATCGCGGCGGTCCTGCTGGCGGTGATCGCGTCCAGTGTGCTGGTGCGCGGGATCTTCTCGCAGTTCCACACGCTGGTGGGCAAAATTGAGCGCGTGAAGCTGGGAAATTTTGCCGTGAGCCCCACCCCTGTGACGGCCGCGCGCGACGAGTTCGGACAGCTCAACGAGTATTTCGACCAGATGACCGTCGAGCTGAAAAAGCTGATCGACGACAGCTACGTCAAACAGCTGCTTATCACGCAGGCGGAATTCAAGGCGCTGGAACAGCAGATCAACCCGCATTTTCTCTACAATACGCTCAATTCCATCGACTGGCTCGCCAAAAAGGCCGGACAGGAGGAGATCTCCACTATCGCGGAATCGCTCGGCCAGCTTCTGCGCGACACGCTCAGCCGCGAGGATTTCATCAGCATCGAGAAGGAGCTTTCCATCGTACAGTGCTACATCCGCATCCAGCAGATCCGCTTCGATACGCTCGATGTCCGCACGGAGATCGATTCCTCCGCGCTGCGCATCTCGATCCCCAAAATGACGATCCAGCCGCTTGTGGAGAACGCAATCCTCCATTCGCAGGAGGAAATCCTCGATTCCTACCGGCTGATTCTGCGCGTCCGGCGTGAGACGGAATGGATCCGGATCGAGGTTTCTAACGACGGCCCGCCTATCGACGTGCATATCCTGGATCATCTGCGCGATCATTCGGTGAAGCCCAAGGGCAACGGCGTTGGCCTTTTGAATATTGATTCGCGCCTGCGCATCATTTTCGGGGAAAAGAGCGGCCTTTATTTCCAGAACGACGGCGGGATGACAACAGTAGGTTTTCTGGTTCCGGTAGGGCCGGCGCCAGCGAAAAAAGGAGATGAATCCGTAAATGTACAAAATGCTGATTGCCGATGACGAGAGGATTGTGCGGGAAGCCGTAGCGGAGCTGATCGACTGGGAAAGCATGGACATTCAGATCGTCGGCCTGTGCCGGAACGGTCTGGAGGCGCTCGACGTGATCATGGACGCCGCCCCCGATATTGTGATGACCGACATCAAGATGCCCGGCATGGACGGCCTGGAGCTGATTGGCAAAATCCATCAGATCGATCAGAGGATCCAGTTCATCATCCTGTCGGGGTATCAGGAATTCGAGTTTGCGAAGAAGGCGATGCAGTTCGGCGTGAGGCACTATCTGCTCAAGCCGATCAATGAGAAGCAGATCATCGACGCGGTGCAGCAGATCAAGCAGAATTTTGATGATCTCCAGCCGCCGGTGGAGCGGCTTGCCGCGCAGCTTGTGCAGGCGCACCGGCAGAATGACCGCCCGGCGGCACAGAAGCTTCTCGACGAATTTTTCGCGTCAGCGCCCACGGTGCAGATCTGCCGTTCCCAGGGGGTGATGCTGGTGACGAGCCTGCGGTCGCGCCTCAACTGTGTGGACAGCGGAAACATCCTGAAATTTCTGGATCAGCTTTTTGAAAATCAGCCGCTTCAGGCCGTATGCGATTCGCTCAAGGCGCAGATCCTTTCGATGATCTTTTCGGAATCGCAGGAAAATCTCAGCCTTTCCGACGAGGTGAAGCGGTATGTGCGCGATCATCTTGACGATCCGGAGCTGTCCCTGAAATACATTGCGGAGAACTATCTTTTTATGAATGTGGATTATCTCAGCCGCTGCTTTACCCGGCAGGCCGGAGAGAAGTTTTCGAGCTATCTGAACCGCACACGGATCGAGCGTGCAAAAACGCTGCTGCGGTCGCTGGGGGCCGGAAGCGTCCACACCGTCGCCGAGCAGATCGGATGCGGCAACAACCCGCAGTATTTCAGCCAGATTTTCAAAAAATATACGGGCCTCACGCCCACGCAGTTTATCGAACAGGATACGGACGCGAAAAAGCCTGATCTCTCCATGTGAGAGATCAGGCTTTTTCGCAAGTGAAGAACGAAAAGTGAATAGTGAAAAAATACGCTGTCGCGACGGCAAGCTGGTTGGAGATTATGAATATCCACAGAGTGCCACAAACGCGGGCATCTCAGCCCAATCAACTATCTAGCCGGGCGGAGGTAACGACGCGTGCGTGTTCTGCCCGCCGCAGGCGCGCCCCTTTTGTCGCCGCGCGACATTTCCTTCATGTAGTGGGGACTTCTCGCCGCACGTGGCGCGTCCCCTCACAGGAGCCGTCCCCCTTTGTCACTTTGTGACATTCCCCCACACCGTGGAGGGATCTTCCCTTTGTTGCTATGCGACATTTCCCCTACGCTGCGGGGGAATCTTCTCACGCCCCGTCGCAAGCTTTTGAAAAAGCTTGCGCAAAACTTTTATATTTTGCTCCCCGTGAGATTAGCGGTAGCCGAATTTCGCAATATTATCGTAGCTGCGCTTGAGGCAGTCGTACGGGCTGCCCTCACAGATATCCTGCTCCACCATCATATACTGGCAGCAGGTTTTCTCCAATGCCTGGAAAATCGCGCCGTAATTCATATTGCCCTCGAGCACAGGCTTCATAATGCGTTCCCTGTTGCGAACGGACATATCCTTCATATGGACACAGTGGATTCTATCCTTGAGAATATCCATCCACTGGTACACGTCGCAGCCGCCCACGAGCGCCCAGAAAATATCGAAAGTGATGCCCATCTCGTCCGCCGGGAAATCCTCCAGCAGGTGTTCCATGATCAGACGGCCGTCAAGATTCTCGAACTCAAGCTGATGGTTGTGGTACATGAAGAGCATCCCATTGTCGGCGATTTTCTTGGCGATATCCCTGTAATCTTTGGCGAAATGATCGATCCAGTCGGCATTGCGGTAGCGTTCCGGCATGGATCCGATCCCCAGATACTGGCTGCCCATGATCTTGTTTTCACGGATCACCGCGTCAGTATCGTAGAGCAGGCGCTCCGGATCGTTGTGGGTGATGACGATTTTCAGGGAAAGAGCGTCGCACGCCTCGCGAAGCTCCTCCGGCGGCATGGCCTGTTTTTTGCCGATACCGGAAACCTGAACACAGCGGTACCCCATATCCGCGACACGCTTGAGACCCTCCAGAATATCCTTTTTGTTCTCCATACGTTCCCGGACTGTGTAAAGCTGCGCACCAATTTGCATCATGTAAAATTCCTCCCTTGTCCAAAATACGGCGGCCAATTTTGGAACTCCGTTCCAATAGCCGCTCAGTCTGCTTTCATTATAACTGATTTTTTCCAAAAATCAACAGATAGTTTTCCCATAAATTTGTATCATTTTTCCACACCTGCACACCTGTGGTGAGCAGCAGGCTAAGCCTGCACCCAGACCGCGCAGGCGTCGTACCTCCGCTCGGCCGGGTGCGCGATTGGGCGAATATGCCCGCGCTTGTGGTGCTCTGTGGACATTATACCACAC
>DVHF01000061.1 GCA_018712265.1 Candidatus Gallacutalibacter pullicola | reverse complement strand
CTTGAAGATCTATGTTATAGTAATGGCGTATAAAGGTTTTGCGCGTTTGCTTCTACAAGACGGCTCAGCCTTTTCCTTTTGAGGGAGTTATTTCCGGCAGAACGCAGGAAGATGTATTCTGCTTTTTATCGATATTTCTTTATCGATAAAAAAATGAGGATTGGCCGCCGGCTGTAAGCTGGCGCAGCAGGAATCTGCAACCGGAAAGGGGTGTGTGCATGGCTTCCGGCAATATTTCCCGGTTAACGCTGCAAAGGCTTCCTACCTATTTGTCGTACCTCAAGGGCTTGCCAGAGGACGGTCCGCCGAACATTTCCGCGGCTGCGATCGCGGCTGCGCTGGAGCTTGGGGAAGTTCAGGTGCGTAAGGATCTTGCTTCTGTCAGCGATGCCGGAAAGCCTAAAATCGGCTATCTGATCTCCGATCTGATTCAGGATCTCGAGCACTTTCTCGGATCCGGCGTCTGTAACCGCACTGTATTAGTCGGTGTCGGAAATCTGGGGCTTGCGCTCCTTTCGTACGCCGGCTTTGCAGAGTATGGGCTCCACATCGTCGCCGCTTTCGATGTCAACACGGCGCTGGTTGGAAGCACAGTGAATCAGAAGCCTATCCTGCCGGTGGAGGAGCTCCCTTCTTTCTGCCGGGAGCACGGTATCCAAATCGGTGTGCTGACCGTTCCGGCGGCCGCGGCTCAGTCCTGCTGCAGCGCTCTGGTAGCCGGTGGGGTGCGGGCCATCTGGAATTTTGCTCCTGTCCATCTGCAGGCTCCGCCCGGCGTACTGGTTCAGCGGGAAAATATGGCATCTTCTCTGGCTTTGCTCTCTTACCATCTCAAAACGCAGAGCATCACTTCGGGAAAAATAGAAATGAACAGCCGTCAGGCTGAAAAGGAAATTGGAGGAAAATAAAATGGGTAAAAAGGTAACTATCATTGGCGCTGGCAGTGTCGGCTCGACTATTGCATATACCATGGCAGTAAACGGCATTGCCACAGAAGTTGTCATGATCGATATCAATGAGTCAAAGTCCCTTGGCGAAGCTCTCGATATCCGTCAGGGCATCTCCTTCTATCCCCCTATCTCGATCTATGCCGGCGGCTATCCGGATGCGGCAGGTTCTGATATTGTCATTCTGACCTCCGGCATTGCCAGAAAGCCCGGTCAGTCCCGTCTTGATCTGGCGCAGACGAATGTAAATATCACAAAATCGATCATCTCTGAGATCACAAAATACGCGCCGAACGCTATCTATATTATTGTCAGCAACCCTGTCGATATTCTTACCTATGTATTTACCAAGATTTCCGGCCTGCCGGAGAAGCAGATCCTCGGCTCCGGCACCCTGCTGGACACCGCCCGTCTGCGTGCCCGTCTTGCTGAGTATTTTACAATCAACGCGCAGAACGTTCATGCTTACGTATTCGGTGAGCACGGCGATACCTCCTTTGTCCCGTGGTCGCTCGCCAATATCTCCAATATCCCGATCGATCAGTATGGCGATTACCTGACGGCGAAGGGCGCTGTTGTTCCGAAGCTGGTACACAGCGATGTGGAGGACTACATCCGCAAGTCCGGTGCGAAGATCATCGAGCGCAAGGGCGCGACTTTCTATGCGGTGGCTGTTTCCGTCTGCCATATCTGCAAGTGCATCTTCACAGGCGTTGACACCACAATGACCGTTTCCAGCATGATGCACGGCGAATACGGCATCGAGGATGTCTGCCTGAGCACATTGAGCACGGTGGGCGCCGGCGGCATCGACGGGAAACTGCCTGTTCCGCTGACCGACGAAGAGCTTGCATCTCTGCGCAGAAGCGCCGACAGCCTGAAGAATGTTCTGAACAGCATTACCATCTGATAAATTTAGCGAGCATCCGGCAAGCGGACGGTGTACTGCCGTCCCTTTGCCGGTGTTTGCGGGTTTTGATTTGATTTTACAGAAGAAAGCGAGAGGTAGAAATGGATCACGGAAAACAGGAGTACCGGATTGAGCACGATTCCATGGGCGAAGTCAGGGTTCCCGCGGATAAGTATTGGGCGGCGCAGACCGAGCGCAGCCATGAAAATTTCCGGATCGGCGTTGGGATCGAAACCATGCCGCGTGAGATCACCCATGCATTCGGCATTCTGAAAAAAGCAGCTGCGCGGGCAAACCACGCGCTCAAGCCCGAAAAAATGACGGATGAAAAGCTGGCTGCCATCACACAGGCGTGCGACGAGGTGATCAGCGGTGCGCTGAATGATCACTTCCCTCTGGTTGTCTGGCAGACCGGCAGCGGCACGCAGTCGAATATGAATGCCAATGAGGTAATCGCCAACCGGGGCAATGAAATTGCAGGCAAAAAGCTGCTCCATCCCAATGACGATATCAATATGAGCCAGTCCTCCAACGACACCTTCCCCACCGCGATGCACATCTCGGCGGTCCTTACGATTGAGGATAAGCTCTTCCCGGCGATCGATCTGCTGGTTTCCACGTTCCGCCGTCTGGAGGAAGAAAACCGCGGCATCGTCAAGAGCGGCCGCACTCATTTGCAGGATGCCACCCCCATCCAGTTCTCGCAGGAGATCAGCGGCTGGCGTTCCTCTCTGGAAAAGGACAAGAAGCTGCTGGAGCTGGCGCTTCCGGAGCTGAAAGAGCTGGCGCTCGGCGGCACGGCTGTCGGAACCGGCCTGAACGCTCCCGCCGGATTCGATGTGAAGGTGGCTGAGGAGGTCTCGGCGATTACGGGCAAAACATTCATCACCGCGCCGAACAAGTTCCACGCGCTCACGAGCAAGGACGAGCTGGTATTCGCGCACGGTGCGCTGAAAGCTCTTGCTGCCGACCTGATGAAGATCGCCAACGACGTGCGGTGGCTGGCAAGCGGACCGCGCGACGGTCTCGGCGAGATCCACATTCCGGAAAACGAGCCCGGCTCGTCGATCATGCCCGGCAAGGTCAACCCCACGCAGTGCGAGGCTGTCACTATGGTAGCCGTGCAGGTCATGGGCAACGACGTCGCCGTCGGGATGGCTGCGTCGCAGGGCAACTTTGAGCTGAATGTGTTCATGCCGGTGTGCATCTATAATTTCCTCCAGTCCGCGAGACTGCTGGCGGAGTGCATCGTTTCCTTCAACAATAACTGCGCGGTGGGCATCACTGCCAACCGGGAAAAGATGCACCACAACCTGCACAATTCCCTGATGCTGGTTACTGCGCTGAACCCGTACATCGGTTATGAAAACGCCGCCAAAACGGCTAAGAAGGCATACAAGGATAATATCTCCCTCAAGGAGGCCTGCGTACAGCTCGGCTTCCTGACGGCTGAAAAATTCGATGAGGTGTTCCACCCCGAACAGATGGCGTAACAACCGGGGCCTATAAATTAGGAACCGGCGAAGTTTGACGATAAGGAAAGGGAATCGTATGGTGTTTAGTTATTATCCCGGCTGCACGCTGAAAAACAAGGCCCAGGATCTGGACCGGTACGCGCGCCGCGCCGCGGAGGCTCTCGGATTTACGCTGGAAGAGCTGCCGGAGTGGCAGTGCTGCGGCGGCGCTTATTCCATGGCGCAGGACGAGATCGCCAGCAAGCTGGCGGCGGTGCGTGCGCTGAATGCCGCTAAGGAGCAGAACCGGACACTTGTCACACTGTGCTCGGCGTGCCACAACGTGCTCAAACAGGCCAACCACGATATGAAGGAAAACGAGGAGTTTTCCCAAAAAGCCAACAATTATATGCAGCTCGACGAGCCCTATCGGGGAGAGACGAAGCTGCTGCATTACCTCGAGGTGCTGCGCGATGTCGTGGGCTTTGACGAGGTGGCAAAGCGCGTCAAAAATCCTCTGACCGGAAAGCGGATCGGCGCTTACTACGGCTGCCTGCTGCTCCGTCCTGGTAAGGTGCTCCAGATGGACAATCCGGAAAATCCGAAGATCATGGAGGATCTGATCCGCGCCCTGGGTGCTGAACCGGTCATCTATGCCAGCCGGAACGAATGCTGCGGCGGCTATGTGACGATGGAGGACAAGGATCTCGCCCGCAAAAAGAGCGCGGCGGTGATGGAAAACGCGGCTGAAATGAAAGCAGATCTGCTGATCACCGCGTGTCCGCTGTGCCTGTACAACCTGACAAAGAATACGCCGGAGGAAAACCGTCTGCCGGTGCTGTATTTCACGGAGCTTCTGGCTGAGGCTCTGGGCGTAAAGGACTGAAAGGAGGGCATGAAGGATGAGCAAATATGATAAAGAACAGGTTCTCCGTTCCAGCGGCGTCGATGTGCTGAAATGTATGCGCTGCGGCAAGTGCTCCGCTACCTGCCCTTCCTATGACGAGATGGAGTACCATCCCCACGAGTTTGTCTATATGGTGGAGAAAGGACAGATTGACAAGCTGATGGCTTCCCCGTCGATCTACAAGTGTCTTTCCTGCTATGCCTGCATTGAGCGGTGCCCGCGCGGCGTGGAGCCGGCAAAGCTTGTGGAAGCGGTGCGCCTGCTGGTCATCCGCCAGCAGGGCCAGAACCATCTGAAGGCCGACGATATTCCGGAGCTGCTGGACGAGGATCTGCCGCAGCAGGCTATCGTGACCGCCCTGCGCAAATACAGCAAGTAAGGAGGAAGCAAAATGCAAAGAATTGGCGTGTTTGTCTGCTGGTGCGGCAGCAATATCGCTGCTACCGTGGACGTCAACGCGGTTTCAGAGGCGCTGGGCCGTGAGCCGGGCGTCGTTTACTCCATCAACTACCAGTATATGTGCTCGGAAGCGGGCCAGAACCTGATTAAGGATGCCATCCGGGATCAGAAGCTGACAGGCGTGGTAATCTGCTCCTGCTCGCCGCGTATGCACGAGGCGACCTTCCGCAAGGCTGCGGCCTCCGTTGGCCTGAACCCGTACATGGTCGAGATCGCCAACATCCGTGAGCAGTGCTCCTGGATACATAAGGATATTCCCACCGCAACAGAAAAAGCCATCATCCTGGGCCGCGCGGCTATCGCAAAGGTCCAGCTCAACGCCCCGCTGACTGCTGGCGAAAGCCCCGTGACAAAGCGCGCGCTTGTGATCGGCGGCGGTATCGCCGGCATCCAGACGGCGCTGGACATTGCCGACGCTGGCTTTGAGGTGGACATCGTCGAGAAGCAGCCGACCATCGGCGGCAAGATGACGCAGCTCGACAAGACCTTCCCTACCTTGGACTGCGCCGCCTGTATCCTCACCCCGAAAATGGTGGACTGCGCCCAGAATGAGAATATCAATATCTACGCGTACAGTGAGGTCGAGGAGGTCAAGGGCTTCGTCGGCAACTTCTCCGTAAAAATCCGCAAGAAGGCGCGCTACGTCGACGCGACAAAGTGCACCGGCTGCGGCCTGTGCACCGAGAAATGCCCGCAGAAAAAGGTCCCGAACGAGTTCAACCTCGGCATGGACAACCGCCGCGCCATTTATATCCCGTTCGCGCAGGCTGTTCCGAAGATCGCCACCATCGATCCCGACTACTGCAATATGCTCAAGAACGGCAAATGCGGCGTCTGCGCCAAGGTGTGCACCGCCGGAGCGATCGACTATAAGCAGCAGGATGAGATCGTCGAGCGCGAATACGGCGCCATCGTTGTGGCGACCGGCTACAACCCGATCAAGCTGGACAATTTTGAGGAATATGCGTACTCCCAGAGTAAGGATGTCGTCACCTCCCTCGAATTCGAGAGACTGACAAACGCCGCCGGCCCGACGAACGGCACGCTGCTGCGTCCCTCAGACGGCAAGCATCCGCACACGATCGTGTTTGTACAGTGCGTCGGATCTCGCGATACTTCCGGGTGCGGCAAGCCGTACTGCTCCAAGATCTGCTGCATGTACACGGCGAAGCACGCGATGCTCACCCGCGAGAAATATCCGGATACCGACGTGTATGTTTTCTATATTGATGTGCGTACCCCCGGCAAGAACTTTGACGAGTTCTACCGCCGTGCTGTGGAGGAATACGGCGTCCACTACATCAAGGGCATGGTCGGCAAAGTGACGCCGCGCGCCGACGGCAAGCTGTCCGTGCAGGCCTCCGACCTGATTTCCAACGAGCAGCTCCACATCGACGCCGATATGGTTGTGCTGGCCGCTGCAATCGAGCCGGATAAGAGCGCGCGTCCCCTTGCGACAATGCTCACCGCCAGCATGGACACGAACGATTTCTTCACGGAGGCGCATCCCAAGCTGCGTCCGGTAGAAAGCCCGACAGCCGGAATCTTCCTCTCCGGCACATGTCAGGGACCGAAGGATATTCCGGAGACTGTCTCCCAGGCGGGCGCGGCCGCGGCCAAGGTAATCGGCCTGCTGGCAAAGGACAAGCTCACCTGCAACCCCTGTGTCGCACATTCCGACGAGCTGATGTGCAACGGCTGCTCGTCGTGCGAAAAGGTCTGCCCCTACGGCGCGATTACCTATATCGATAAGGAATTCCGTATGCCTGACCGCACCACGGCCATCCGCCGTGTCGCTTCGGTCAACGAGGCCGTCTGCCAGGGCTGCGGCGCGTGCACGGTGGCGTGCCCGTCCGGCGCGATGGATCTCAAGGGCTTCTCGAACAGCCAAATCATGGCGGAGGTAGATGCGATATGCAACATGAAGTAAAAGAATTCAAGCCGAAAATCGTCGCTTTTTGCTGCAACTGGTGCTCCTATGCGGGCGCTGATCTGGCGGGAACAAACCGCCTCAACTATCCCGCCGACGTCAAGATCATCCGTGTCCCCTGCTCCTGCCGCGTCAACCCGATGTTCATCCTGCGCGCGTTCCAGCGCGGGGCTGACGGCGTGATCCTCTGCGGCTGCCATCCCGGCGACTGCCACTACACGACCGGCAACTATTACACCCGCCGCCGCATGACGCTGCTGTTCTCCATGCTCGACTACCTCGGCATCGAAAAGGAACGCACCCGTGTGGAATGGGTTTCCGCTGCGGAGGGCGCGAAGTTCGCCGCCACGATGAACGAATTCGTGGAGGCTGTGACCAAGCTGGGCGAGAATAAGAGATTGGAGGATCTGAGATGCAAGAAGTAATCATTGCAAAAGCGAAAGAGCTGCTTGAGAACTCGACCGTCAATCGCGTATTGGGCTGGAAAGCCGGCGAATTTGTCTACGACGTGACCCCGGCCGTCTTTGAAACTGTGGAGGAACTCGAAAACGGATTTGTCGCCAACGATTTCTGCGGCAATAACCTTTCCAAATATCTGATCAAGGAATCCCGCAAGCCGGGCAAGGTGCTTGTGTTCCTCAAGCCGTGCGATACATACAGCTTCAACCAGCTGATCAAGGAGCACCGCATCGTGCGCGAAAATGTGTATGCGGTCGGTATCCCCTGCGACGGCAAGACGGACGGCGAGGCCCTGAAAGCCAAGGGCATCAAGGGGATCCTCGGAATCTCCTCTGACGGCGATAATTTTGTGGTGGAGACGCTGTACGGGAATGAGACGGTCGCCAAAAAGGACGTCCTCCCGGAGCGCTGCATCAACTGCAAGAGCAAGAAGCACGTCGCCTACGACGAGCTGATCGGCGAGGAGGGCGAAGTGCTCGACAGCCACCGTTTCGATATGGTGGCGAAGCTGGAGGCCATGACGCCCGACGAACGCTTTGAGTTCTGGCGCGGCGAGCTGTCCCGCTGCATCCGCTGCAACGCCTGCCGCAACGTCTGCCCTGCCTGCTCCTGCGAGAAATGCGTGTTCGATAACGACGCCTCCGGCATTGCGCAGAAAGCTGCTGCGGACAGCTTCGAGGAGAATATGTTCCACATTATCCGCGCGTTCCATGTGGCTGGACGCTGCACGGACTGCGGCGAATGCTCCCGCGTCTGCCCGCAGAATATCCCGCTGCACCTGCTCAACCGCAAGTTCATCAAGGATATCGATACATTTTACGGCGATTATCAGGCTGGCGCCGACACCGAAAGCCGCGCCCCGCTGACCAATTACACGACGGGCGACGTAGAGCCCAGCATCGTATACGAAAGGGAGGGAAACTGATATGCTGAAGCTTTCCCTTGCAAAATTGGACGATCTGTTCGCCGCTGTCGCTGCGGAGCGCGTGCTCTATCTGCCCGTGGACGACGCCTCGAGCGGACAGGCAAAGTACCAGCGCTGGACTGAGGGCGCCAAGCTGAGCCGTGCGCTCAACACGGTGCGCAGCGCCAAGGATTTTTTCTTCCCGCAGACGGAAAATCTCGTCGGATTTAAGATGAAGGGCAAGGAGATCGAGATCATCGATCCGCGCACAGAGCACGACGATTTTGTGATCTTCGGTGTGCGCGCCTGCGATGCCCGCAGCTTCACCATCCTCGACAAGGTCTTTCTGGCGGATCCGGTGGATTCCTACTACCAGTCGCGCCGTGAACACGGGATCGTGGTGACAATGGCCTGCACCCGCCCCGAGGAGACGTGCTTCTGCACAAGCTTCGGCATCGATCCCACCCATCCGGAGGGCGACGTCAGCTGCTGGATGGACGAAGAAAACCTTTACCTCTCCGTCAACACGGAAAAAGGTCAGGCATTTGCCGATTTGGCGAAGGATCTGCTGGAGGAATGCGGTGAGGAAGCCGTAACGGCGCAGCAGGAGGCTGTCTCCGCTCTGATGAAAAAGCTGCCGCTTGCCAAGTTCTCTACAAAGAGCTACGGCGGCGATGTGCTGATGAAGGTGTTCGATTCCCCGAAATGGGCGGATCTTTCGGAAAGCTGCCTGGGCTGCGGAACCTGCACGTTCGTCTGCCCCACCTGTCAGTGTTATGACATCCGGGATTTCGACACCGGGAACGGGATCACCCGCTTCCGCTGCTGGGATTCCTGCATGTACTCTGATTTTACCAGAATGGCCAGCGGCAATCCCCGCCTGACGCAGCTCGAGCGGTTCCGCCAGCGGTTCATGCACAAGCTGGTATATTTCCCCGCCAACAATAACGGCGAGTACGGCTGTGTCGGCTGCGGCCGCTGCCTGTCCAAATGCCCAATCTCCATGAATATTGTGAAGGTTGCAAAAACATTGGAGGGAGACACGAAATGAACGCTGAGACTTTAATCCCCAAGATTGGCGTAGTGACCGACATCCGGATCGATACCCCGGACATCAAGACCTTCCGGGTGGTCGGCCTGGACGGCAAAAAGGTGTTTGAGCATATCCCCGGCCAGTGCGCCATGCTTTCCATTCCCGGCGTGGGCGAGGCGATGTTCTCCATCACCTCCTCCCCCACCCTTGAGGAATATATGGAGTTTTCCATCAAGAAGTGCGGCTGCCTCACCTCGTGGCTCCACGCGATGGATGTCGGCCAGCAGATCACGATCCGCGGGCCTTACGGCAACGGCTTCCCCGTCGATACCGATTTCAAGGGCAAGGATCTGCTCTTCGTCGCGGGCGGCGTCGGACTGGCCCCGTTGCATTCGGTCATCAATTACTGCCGTGCCAAGCGGGCAGATTACGGCCGGATCCGGATCGTGTACGGCTCCCGTTCCAAGGACGATCTGCTGGACTATCAGGAGATTTTGAACGAGTGGATGGCGGATCCCGGCATCGAGGTCAACCTGACGATCGACCGCGAACAGGAGGGCTGGGACGGCCACGTCGGCTTTGTGCCCAACTTCGTCAAGGAGCTGAATCCCGACACCGGGATGACGGTTGTGCTGTGCGGTCCCCCGGTCATGATTAAGTTTACCCTGCAGGGACTCAAGGAGCTCGGTTTCCAGGAAACGCAGGTGTACACCACGATGGAGCTGCGCATGAAATGCGGCGTCGGCAAATGCGGCCGCTGCAATATCGGCAGCAAATACGTCTGCAAGGACGGTCCGGTGTTCCGCTTTGACCAGCTGGACGAGCTTCCCAACGAGTATTAAAAAGGAGAGTAGCGCAATGGAAACAATGGTTCATATTTTTCTGATGGGGAAACAATATGAAGTTCCCTCCAACCTGACCATTATGAAAGCGATGGAATACGCGGGCTACCAGCTGATCCGCGGATGCGGCTGCCGCAACGGCTTCTGCGGCGCCTGCGCCACGATCTACCGCATCAAGGGCGATCGGGAGCTGAAGGTCTGCCTGGCCTGCCAGACCAAGGTGGAAGATAATATGTATGTCGCTACCCTCCCCTTCTTCCCGCTGATCAAGCAGGTGTACGACATCGAAAAGGTATCCCCCACCCAGCAGATCATGATGCAGCTGTATCCTGAAATCTACGCCTGCATCGGCTGCAACGCCTGCACCAAGAGCTGCACGCAGGGCCTGAACGTGATGCAGTATATCGCATACGCACAGCGCGGTGATTTTGAGAAGTGCGCTGAGGAATCGTTCGACTGCGTGATGTGCGGCGTCTGTTCCTCCCGCTGCCCGGCCGGGATCTCCCATCCGCAGGTAGCCATGCTGGCCCGCCGCCTCAACGGCAAGTACCTTGCCCCGAAATCGGAGCATCTGGAAAACCGTGTGCGCGAGATCCAGAACGGCGACTTCAAGGAGCTGCTGGAGGATCTGATGCAGAAGCCGCTCAGCGAAATGCAGGAACTTTACAATCACAGAGAGATTGAGCAATAAGGAGGGCCAGTTCATGTACACGAAAGAAATGCTGGAATCCATGAAAAAGGTGGAGGCCAACCGCGCGGCGAACGCTGTGCTGGAACCCCGCAGAATGACTGCGGAAGAAAAGGATACCCTCCTGAAAACCTACCATCCCGATTACAGACAGGAAGAGTTCGAGGTTCTGTCGATCGGTCCGAACAAGGGCGAGAAGGTCCCGAAAGAGCTGGCTGCCCTGCTGCAGGCAAACAGCCGCATCCGGCCGGAGGAAATCGATCTGAGCCATGTGGATTATGACGTCGATGTGCTGATCATCGGCGGCGGCGGTGCGGGTGCGTCCGCTGCCATCGAGGCGGACAACGCCGGGGCCAAGGCCATGATCGTCACCAAGCTGCGCATCGGCGACGCCAACACCATGATGGCGGAGGGCGGCATCCAGGCGGCTGACAAGCCGAACGACAGCCCGGCGATCCACTATCTTGACGCATTCGGCGGCGGCCATTTCGCTGCGAAGCCGGAGCTTCTGTACAAGCTGGTCACGGAGGCCCCCGAGGCAATCCAGTGGCTGAACAATCTCGGCGTGGAGTTCGACAAGGCACCCGACGGCACAATGATCACCACGCACGGCGGCGGTACTTCCCGCAAGCGTATGCACGCGGCAAAGGACTATTCCGGCGCTGAGATCATGCGCACCCTGCGCGACGAGGTGCTCAACCGCGAGATTCCGGTTGTCGATTTCACAGCTGCGATCGAGCTGATCCTGGACGAAAACGGCAAAGCAGCCGGCGCTGTCCTGATGAACATGGAGACACAGGAAATCCTGATCGCCCGCGCAAAGACTGTCATTATCGCAACGGGCGGCGCAGGACGGCTCCATTATCAGGGTTTCCCCACCTCCAACCATTACGGCGCAACTGCCGACGGTCTGGTTCTCGCCTACCGTGCCGGGGCAAAGCTGCTGTATCCCGATACGCTCCAGTACCATCCGACGGGCGCGGCATATCCGGAGCAGATCTTCGGCGCGCTGGTAACTGAAAAGGTGCGTTCGCTCGGCGCAAAGCTGATCAACGCAGACGGCGAGGTCTTTATGCACCCGCTGGAGACGCGCGACGTTTCAGCTGCCTCCATCATCCGCGAGTGCTCGGATCACGGCAAGGGCGTCAAGACCCCCGAGGGCGTCGGCGTATGGCTCGACACCCCGATGATCGAGCTCAAGGGCGGCGAGGGCACTATCGAGAAGCGCATCCCGGCGATGATGCGGATGTTTGGCAAATATGACATCGATATCCGCAAGGAGCCGATCCTGGTTTACCCCACGCTGCACTATCAGAACGGCGGTATCGACATTTCCAGCAACGGCCAGAGCAGCATTGAAAACCTGTTCGTTGCGGGTGAGGCTGTCGGCGGTATCCACGGCCGCAACCGTCTGATGGGCAACTCACTGCTGGATATTATTGTATTCGGCCGCAACGCAGGCCGCAACGCTTCTGCCAAGGCAAAGGAAACCTCCACAGGCGCGCTGACTCTGGCGCATGTGGACGCTTACGCCAAGGAAATGAAAGAAGCGGGTATTGTCAGCAATATGGTATCCCCGAAACTCCTGCCGGATTACAGGAGAACAAAATAATTCTACTGGAGGAAGCAGCTATGCCTTCTGTTGCAGAAATTTTTGAAACAATTATGATCATCAGCTTTGGGATCTCGTGGCCCCTGTCGATTGTACGTTCCGTGAGGTCCAGATCCACAAAGGGCAAAAGTGTTCTCTTTTCGATCTTTATCGCAATCGGCTATGTGTGCGGCCTTATTTCCAAGTGCATGACGCAGACATATAATCTCGCATTCTGGTTCTATTTCCCGAACCTTTTCTTCGTCTGCACCGACATCTGCCTGTACTTCCGCAACCGCGCGATTGAACGCCGCGAGGGGACGCGCTGAATTTCCTTTTCAGGGAGGTATCATTGAATGACAGTTACTGTATGCTTAGGAAGCGCCTGCCATGTAAGGGGATCTCATCAGGTATTGGAAACTCTGCAGCGCCTGATTAAAGAAAACCATGTGGAGGATAAAGTCCAGCTGGAGGGAGCTTTCTGCATGGGAAATTGTGAGAAAGGCGTCTGTGTAAGGCTTGACGGAACACTTTTCTCTTTCTCCCCCGATACCACGGAGGAGCTTTTCCAGAAAGAAATCCTCGCCAAGGTAAAATAAGGGTTACGCAGTCTTTTGACAGATAACGCTTATCCCCCAGACGAGACAGATTTCAGCAAAATTTTTTGGATATCTGTTTTATAAAAATGAATGCCCAGCACGGAGTTTTTCCGCTGCTGGGCATTTTGGTTATTCAAATGAAGTTACAGGATTCTATCTGCTGTTGTTCTTATAAATTCCTGGTGAGCAAAAAGCAGATGGTAATAAAATCCGGAAGAGCATTGATGAAAAGTATGCCTTACAGAATGTCGATATACTCACCTTTCAGCGCCTTGTTCATACTTCTTACAGCACAGAACTTGCCGCACATGGAACAGGAATCCTCGTGCTCGGGCGCCCGTTCCTCCCGGATGCGCTTCGCCGTTTCCGGATCAATGGAGCATTCCCACTGCTTCTCCCAGTCAAAGGTTCTGCGGGCGTCTGCCATTGCGTCGTCAATATCGCGCGCGTGGGGGATCTTCTTGGCGATATCCGCTGCATGGGCCGCAATCCGCGACGCAATGATGCCCTGCTTGACATCGTCAACATTCGGAAGCGCCAAATGCTCTGCCGGGGTGACATAACAGAGGAAAGCTGCTCCGGAGGCTGCGGCAATCGCGCCGCCAATCGCAGAGGTGATATGATCGTATCCGGGTGCAATATCGGTAACGATAGGCCCGAGCACATAGAACGGAGCTCCCATACAGATGGTCTGCTGAAGCTTCATATTCGCTTCAATCTGATCCATGGGCATATGGCCGGGTCCCTCCACCATTACCTGAACGTCCTTTTCCCATGCGCGCTTTGTCAGCTCCCCAAGCCTGACAAGCTCCTCGATCTGGCAGACGTCGCTTCCGTCGGCGAGGCAGCCGGGACGGCAGGCGTCTCCCAATGAAATAGTTACGTCATATTCGCGGCAGATGTCCAGAATCTCGTCGAAATATTCGTAGAAAGGATTTTCCTCGCCGGTCATGCTCATCCAGGCGAACACGAGGGAGCCGCCGCGGGAAACGATGTTCATTTTCCTCTTATGTTTTTTGATCTGTTCGATGGTCTTGCGGGTAATGCCGCAGTGAAGCGTTACAAAGTCAACGCCGTCCTCTGCGTGGAGCCGTATCACATCGATGAAATCCTTAGCGGTGAGAGTGGCAAGATCGCGCTGGTAATGGATCACGCTGTCATAAACCGGAACGGTACCGATCATGGCGGGACATTCGCTTGTCAGCTTTCTTCTGAACGGCTGCGTATTGCCGTGGGAGGAAAGATCCATAATGGCCTCAGCCCCCATGTTGACGGCCGCCATGACCTTCTGCATCTCAATGTCATAGTCCTTGCAGTCTCTGGATACCCCAAGATTTACGTTGATTTTTGTGCGGAGCATCGAGCCGACGCCGTTGGGATCTATACAGGTATGCAGTCTGTTGGCACAAATCACAACCTGTCCTTTTGCCACCAGATCCCGGATCTCCTCCTCTGTACGGTATTCCCTGGCGGCAACCTTCTTCATTTCGGGAGTGATGATGCCCTGTCTGGCAGCATCCATTTGCGTGGTGTAGTTTCTCATCTTTACTCTTCCTTTCAGACTGATCACGAATTTTCTTCGGCAAAAAAGCCTTTGAGATCAAAACCATGATTGAGCGGGCCGCTGCCCTTTCCCAGATCCAGCATGGCAGCCAATGCACAGGAAATATATTCCTTGGCACGCTGTACAGAGATTTTAAGCGGATACCCCTTTGCCAGATTGGACGCGATAGCGGAGGACAGCGTACAGCCGGTGCCGTGGGTATTGGGATTATCGATCCGCTTTCCGTGGAACCATGTTGTCTCATCGTTTGCATAGAGCAGATCGCTGGCATCCTGAATGCTGTGGCCGCCTTTGAGCAGGACCGGACAGCCGCAGGATTTGCCGATTTTTTCTGCCGCTTTCTCCATATCGCCCTGGTCCCGAATTGCCATCCCGGACAACACCTCTGCCTCCGGGATGTTGGGAGTGATGACGGCGGCTATTGGAAAAAGCCTGTCCTTTAATACGGCGACGGTATCGCTTTCCATCAGCGCGGAGCCGCTGGTAGCTACCATAACGGGATCAACCACAATGTTTTCCGCCTTGTGGATCCGAAGCCGTTCCGCAATCGCTTCCGCCAGCTCTGGACTCGGTACCATTCCGATTTTTACAGCATCCGGACGGATATCCGTAAAAACCATATCAATCTGCTGTTTCAAAAATTCCGGAGTTACCTCCGAAACGGCTGCTACGCCGGTGGTGTTCTGCGCGGTCAGCGCGGTAATTGCGCTCATACCGTAAACACCATTCATAGTCATCGTTTTCAGATCGGCCTGAATACCGGCGCCTCCACTGCAATCACTGCCCGCAATGGTCAATGCTGTTTTCATTTTCGTACTGCATTTCCCCTTTCTTTCAGCATTGTTTTCTATAGCGGCAAAAGATGGTGCCCCCAATTTACCGCTTGAAGGCTTCCGTTTAGCTTCATTTGATCTGTTTTCAGACATCCGAAGCGCGGAAGCGAGCTTCCAAAAGTTTTATTGTGTAATTATGTAATCGGGATCATAAAAAATCATCCCGCAATCATTTGTCTGGCCAGCTCTGCCAGCCGGGCAGTGGCGCTGCCGGGATCCGGTGCGCCAAAAATGGCGGATACCACAGCAACACCGTCGACGCCGCTCCCTTTCAGCTTCATAATATTGCCGGCAGAGATCCCTCCAATGGCCACGGTTGGAATCTCCACCGCATCACAGATCGCTTTCAGGGTTTCATACGACATCGTATCTGCGTCTGTCTTGGTGGATGTAGAAAATACAGCGCCCAGTCCCAGATAGTCGGCGCCCTGTTTTACGGCCTCCACTGCCTCCTCCACGGTGTGGGCGGAAACGCCGATGATCATGTTCTCTCCAACCTTTTTCCGGACATCGGAAGCTTTCATATCCTGCTGACCCACATGGACGCCGTCCGCGTGACAGGCGATGGCAATTTCCACATTGTCATTGACAATAAAAGGGACGCCGTACCGTCTGCACAGGGCGGCCAGCTCGATTGCCTCTTTCAAAAAGGAATCGTCGTCCAGCTCCTTTTCCCGAAGCTGGATACAGGTGGCCCCGTTCTGTAAGGACGCCTCCACCTGCTCGTAAAGGCTCATTTTTCCTACCCACGCGCGATCTGTCACCGCGTAAACCAGCATTGCACGTTTATCGCATTTCATATTTTGCACCCTTTTCTAAATTCTCGCCAGTCAAATGGAAAACCGCATCGATAATGTAATTCCGGTAGCTTGCGTTTCCGTCTTCTGCGGACATACGTGATCTCGCAATTTCTCCGCACAGCCCCATCGCACATACCGACGCAGCCGCAGCAGTTAACGCAGTATCCGGATTAGCGGCCGCATAGGCGGCTGTCATAGCAGAAAGCTGGCAGCCTGTCCCGGTAACCCTGCTCATATCCGGATGCCCATTATAAATGCAGAACGCTTTCTCCTGATCGGAAACAATATCTATCGCTCCGGTAATAGCGATCACCGCACCCGTTTTACAGGAAAATTCCTTTGCAAAGGCTACGGCTTGTCCCAGATTTTCCTTGGTGACGCGATCCAAAATTCCCGCATCGACTCCCCTTGTGCTGCCGCTGCCGGATGCCAGAGTTTTGATCTCCGACATATTGCCGCGAATCACAGAAAATTTGACTTCTTTTAATAGGGTAAGGGCGGTTTCTGTTCTCAACTTTGATGCTCCCGCCCCTACCGGATCCAGCACTACGGGATGTCCCAGCGTATTTGCCCGTTTTCCGGCGGCCAGCATTGCCGGTATGGTGCGCTGATTCAGCGTTCCAATATTGATATTCAGACCGTCACAGACAGAAGTAATCTCCTCCGCTTCGCCGATATCATCCGCCATGATCGGATTTCCGCCGCACGCCAAAAGAATATTTGCACAATCGTTCACTGTTACATAATTGGTGATATTATGGATCAGCGGCGATTTGATCCTCACATTTTCAAGCATTTCCCGCAGCACAGTTTTTCCTCCTTATGCAGTCCGTCTGTTGAGCATATTCTGGAATTGGGACAAAACGCCCGTTTTCTCCAAGCCATAGATAAGAATCCCGGACAGGATAGCTCCCGCCGCTGTGGAGATCAGGAACGGGATGATGTAGGCATAGAACGCGATACTCCCTACACTCTCGCCTACCAGGAATATCGCCACCGGATAAGCGCACAGTCCACCTAAAACGGATGTGCCAAATACTTCCGCCAACAGCGTGGGGAAAATCGCTTTCCACTTCCAGTATACGATCCCGCACAGCAGAGCCCCCAGCATACTGCCGGGAAAGGCCATCAGACTGCCAAGCCCCAGCAGATTGCGCAGCAGGCTTGCGCAGAAAGCAACCGCGACGCCATAACCGGGTCCCAGCATAACGGCGCAGATAATGTTGACCATATGCTGGATCGGAGCGCATTTACTGCCAAATACGGGAAAAGAAAACAGGCTTCCCACAACCGCGACCGCACACAGGACGCTGGCAATCGTAAGCTTTTGAATATTTGTGTTTTTCATAACAGATTCTCCTCCGTTTTTCGTTGAGAAACGGCTGCATTTGCGGCGCTTCTCTTAAAAGATGATATCCCCTGGAAGGGCCGGTCGAAGCTTACTGGCTCCCTCTCACGCCGGAAACACGGCTTCCCATCGCTGTTATACAAGACAGAAGGCGCTCCCCTTTGCCCGTCACGGACTGACCGTGAATGCCGTTTCCTCACATCCTTTTCAGAGAAAATAAAAAATCGGAGATACCTGATTGGCATCTCCGAAAAGAAAACAATATTTTTTCCCTACGTTGGCATTATCCAAATCAGGTCTATGGGTCGAAGGTCACACCTTCCTCTCAGCCTGTTTACAAGCTCCCCTGTGTTCAATTTTATGACAATATTTTACTGTTGCTTAGTATAGCACGATTTATTTTATCTGTCAATAAAAATTCAATCGACGTTCATACCTTGATATACACAGACGGTAATCCACAATATGAAATTTCAGACTTTTATCTTCAGCATCAAATGATTAAACAGAGATTTGCAGAATTTTCTCCGCGTTTTTATAAAGGATCTTTTCTGCGTCCTCCTTGCTAAGCCCAAAGCTTTGGAACGCTTCCAACTCGTCGGTATGATCGCCCATCGGAAAGTCTGTCCCCCATAAAATACGATCTGCGCCGTACAGCTGGATTAGTTCTTTTGTACGCTGGCGGCCTAACATAAAAATTGCGCTGGAGGTATCCAAATAGCAGTTCCTGTGCAGCAGATATTCCACAGCAAGGTCAAAAACAGACCATCCGCCGAAGTGAGCAGCTATGATTGTAAGTTCCGGGAAATTATCAAGAACTGCGGCAAGTCTGCGCGGATGGGAGTAATCGTATCGATAATCCCCGCAGTGCATTAAAATAGGGAGTCCCTTTTGTGCAGCAGCGCGGTAAACTGGTCCCATTTTCGGATCGTCCATGTTGAACTTTTGAAAATCCGGGTGCAGTTTAATACCACGAAGCCCCAAACTGATACAGCGATCCATTTCCATTTCAGGATTTTCCATCTCTGGATGCAGCGTGCCAAAGCCGATCAGTTTTCCTGGGTGCTCTGTACACGACTGTGCGATAAAATTATTGATACTTTCCACCTGGTGCGGCACGGTTGCCACTGAATGGACAACATAGGCATCCACAGAGGCCTTTTCTCCGCTTTTCAGGAGGGTTTCCACGCTGCCGTCGTGGCCCATGGAAATCCCGTAGAAATTGCCGACGCTTTCTGTAGCCTTTTCTACAATTTTCTGCGGATAGATGTGTGCATGAAAATCAATGATTTTCGACATGTATTTTTCGTTCCTTTCCTACGCCTGCGTCGAGCAGATCGCGCATGCGTTGTCCCCCGCCCGGCTGGATGTATGATCGGATTAGATCCCCGCCTTTTATAAAGAAAAAGGGCGCGCGGGGGCACGTCCCTTCTCTTTATCTGTTGGATCAAGCGGTCTCGATGGCATTTGCAGCCTGCAGATGCAGATATTCAACGGCCATTTCGCGCATTTTATATTTCAGGATCTTTCCGGCGGCGTTCATCGGGAATTCATCGACGAAAATGACGTACCGCGGTGTTTTATGCTTTGCCATATGCGTGCGCACATAATCTTTCAGCTCGTCCTCTGTCATCGTTTCGCCTTCCTTCAAAATCACGCAGGCTGTGATTTCCTCCCCGTACTGCTGGTCCGGTACGCCGATCACCTGGACGTCCTTCACCTTGGGATGGTGGTAGATGAAGTCCTCGATCTCCTTCGGATAGATATTCTCGCCGCCGCGGATGATCATATCCTTGATGCGGCCCGTGATTTTGAAATTCCCGTCCGGCAGACGGCGTGCCAGATCGCCGGTATGCAGCCAGCCGTTTTCGTCAATCGCCGCCGCAGTTGCCGCGGGCATCTTGTAGTAACCTTTCATGATGTTGTATCCGCGCGCCACAAACTCGCCGTCCACGTTGTCCGGCAGATCCTCGCCCGTTTCCGGAGATACGATCTTACACTCTACGCCCGGCAGATTGCGTCCCACCGTGTTGACGCGCACCTCCATCGGATCGTCCACGCGGCTTTGGGTGCAGCCGGGCGAAGCCTCCGTCTGGCCGTACACAATCGTGATTTCTTTCATGTTCATTTTGTCCACGACATCCTGCATCACCTTGACAGGACAGGGACTGCCCGCCATAATTCCGGTGCGCATATAGCTGAAATCGGTCTTTTCAAAGTCCGGATGCTCCAGCATGGCGATAAACATAGTGGGAACGCCGTGGAAACAGGTGATTTTTTCCTTATTGATACATTCCAGCGACAGCCGCGGCGAAAATGCCGGGATCGGCGACATCGTAACGCCGTGCGTCATGCAGGCGGTCATAGCGAGAACCATCCCGAAACAGTGGAACATCGGCACGTGAATCATCATGCGATCCGCAGTGGAGAGATCCATGCAGTCGCCGATGTTTTTTCCGTTATTCACCACATTGTAATGCGTGAGCATGACGCCTTTCGGGAACCCCGTCGTGCCGGAGGTGTACTGGATATTGCAGACGTCGTGGCGGCCCACCATTGCCATGCGCTGATAGACGCGTTCCAGCGGGACGCTCTCGCCCTTTTGGAGCGCCTCCTCCCACGTCAGGCAGCCCTCCTGCTGGAATCCGACTGTGATGACGTTGCGCAGGAACGGCAGCTTCTGGGAGTGAAGCGGCTCGCCCGGGGTCAGGTCAGCCAGTTCGGGACACAGTGTCCGGATGATCTCCGCATACGGCGAATCCTTAAAGCCCTCAATCATCACCAGCGTATGCGTGTCCGACTGGCGAAGCAGGTACTCCGCCTCGTGAATTTTATATGCGGTATTGACTGTGACAAGCACCGCGCCAATCTTAACCGTCGACCAGAAGGTGAGATACCATTGCGGGACATTCGTCGCCCAGATGGCAACCTTATCGCCCTTTTTCACGCCGAGGGCGAGCAGCGCGCGGGCAAAAGCATCCACATCGTCGCGGAATTGGGCGTATGTACGGGAATAGTCGAGTGTAGTGAAACGGAATGCCGGCTGATCGGGAAATTCCTCGGCCATGCGGTCGAGCACCTGCGGGAACGTGAGATCGATCAGCGTATCCTTTTCCCAGATATACTGACCTGTGCCAGCCTTGTTTTTGAACAGGACGCTGCGCGTCACGCCGCGCCCCGTATACTTCTCCATATAATGAACAAACTGCGGGAATACAATGCCTGCGTCGCTGAGATCGCCGGACCAGCGTTTGACCCATTCCAGAGAAATGTACCCGTCATAGCAGACGGAACGCAGCGCCTGCATCATGGCGTCGATCGGGAGATCCCCCTCGCCCATCATACGGTAGCTGACGCGGCCGTCCTCCATAACGGAATCCTTGACATGGACGTAGCGAATGTATCCGCCGAGGTTCTGGATCGTCTTTTCCGGAGATTCCCCGAAAAAGCGGTACGGATGGTGCATATCCCAAAGTGCGGCGACAGCGTCGCTGGAAACCATCTCAAGCAGACGGCCAAGCCGGGCAGTATCCGCATAAACGCCGTTTGTCTCCACCAGCAGGGTGACGCCTGCCTTTTCCGCCATCGGTGCCAGATCGCGCAGCTGTGCGGCAACGGCTTCGTCGTCCACCTCGCACTCAGGCATCGGCGCCAGATCCGCCAGGATACGGATATAGGGAGCGCCCAGCTTCTGCGCCAGATCGATGTACTGGGAAATTTCCTCGCGGTTCTCGGCTGCTTTTTCCGTATCGCGCAGACAGCAGTTGGAAGAAAGGCATGGAATTTCCAGACGCAGTGCGTGCAGCTTCTGTAATGTTTCCGGAAGTCCGGCGTCGGTAAAAGGCGGCGCTTTTACCGCAAAAATTTCCTGTCCCAGACCTCGGATCTCAATTCCGTCAAATCCGGTGTCCTTTGCCATTGTATAAATTTCCGGCCAGGAATATTCCGGGCACGCTAATGTGGAAAACGCAAGTTTCATGAAAAATATCCTCCCCGCAGCAGTATTTCGGTTTTCTATTCTTCATAATTATTCCAAAGTATACATTTTATTTTAGCACACCTCCCCCACCCCGTCAATAATTTGGCGGGGTTTCTGCGCAATAATCCTGTAGAGCTACAATACATATTGGACAGAGAGTAAAAAAAGCAATAAAAAAGTAGAAGGACAGAGCCATTATAGGGTATAGTTAAGTTGCGACACCAACAAACCCAAAAAGGAGCTCTGTCCCTCATGAGTAAAAGTATAACACAAGACATGC
>DVHF01000060.1 GCA_018712265.1 Candidatus Gallacutalibacter pullicola | reverse complement strand
AGTGGAAGCTATCAAAATTTTATATGAACGCTTTAAACAAGAGAAGGACGATTATCCCATGTTAGTTTCTACCGGCGGGGAGCTGGTGGACGCGGAACGCGCGGAGGGGTTTGAAAAATCGATTGGCGATATGAAGCCCACCGGATATGTCGTCAGGATCAGCGAATATTCCGTCAGACCCGCAAAGCGAAAGGACGTCACATTTCAATAGTTTCCTGCCGGTTCTGCAAACAAATCAGGACGCTAGGCCTTGTTGGAAAATCGGAATGTGCCCAACAGCGAAGGATTTTTTCGCCAGACAAGATAATTTAACACAGCAATCCTTGGCGGATTGCTGGGAAAATTAACGCAGCACAGCGGAAAAGGCCCGCTGTTTGGACATATTAACTTTTTCAAACAAGCCCTAATCCCAGGAATCTATCCGACAAATCCTTATCTGAAAGCCTCTCCGCACCCTTGATTTACAGTATAAAACAGCGGCCCCGTCCGGTTGGACAGGGCCGCATTTTTGAGGGCTTTGGAGCAGAGACAGGTTCCCGTTTTGCCGGGAGCCTGAGAATAAACAGAAAGCCTTTATTTCGCTTTGATATAGAAAGAATAATCCGCAGTGCCGCCGTAGCCGTCCGCGGTATCCCACTGCGCGCTCACCTCGTAAATATATCCGCCGGGCTTGAGCGTGATGGTGTCCCCATTCCTCTCGACGGGGTCGCTGTCGGCGAAAGGTTCTTCCCAGTGCGCGTCGCTCCAGCACCGGACGCTTACAATAGAATCTGGCTTTTCCGAAAAACGCAGGACCGCTGTGTGCTCCGGTGTTTCCAGCGGGGAGAGCAGATCCCGACAGTCCAGCGGATGCGCGCTGTCGGCTATTACGGATTCGGATGTGCCGTCGCTGAGCTTTCTCTGCCACGAATAGGAGCCCAGCTGTGCGCTGAGCGCAGTTTCGTCACTTACCACTGTCAGCGCCGGGGGCTCCTCCAAAACGACGGTGGCCTCTCCGCTGTTGAGCAGATCATTCGCATAGTGATTAAGCGCCTCACAGGGATCATATTCCGTCCGGTAGCCCGTGCCGTCGATGATCAGGAACGGATTGAACGCTGTCACGCTCGTCTCGGAGCCGTCCGCCATAGACAGCGTGAATGTGACGCCCTGCCCGGCATATTCCGTGTAGGAATCATCCTTCCCATAAATCACGACGTCCTGCAAAAGCCCCGCGAGCTTTTCGGTATCCTCGATCTCGAGCATCTTATCCGGCGGTGTCAGCGATACAGCGGCGGACGATATTTCTGACGCAGCGATGTCTGCAAACGGCTTTTCACCGACAGAACAGCCTGTTATCCCGGCCGCACAGGCCAATGCCAGACCCATCCCTATGATTACCCGTTTCATAAACCGGCCTCCTTTCCCAATATCTGCTTCTATCTATATAGACGCAAAAAATCGGAAAAGGTTGCACCTGCGGTGGGCAAAACGCGCACGCTCCCTCCGGTCGCCCGGCTTGGTGCCTGATTTGGCTGAGGTGCCCGCGTTGCAGCCATTCTGCTGGCAATTAGCCTACGTCTGCGGCGAGCAGATCGCGCCTGCTCTCTCTGATTATTCAATAATACAATCTGGATATTTTTTGTGTTTACAACGAATTGTAAACAGCATTCCCAATCAGCCTGCCACCGCGACAGAGTATTTGCTCCTATCGGCATTTCAGCGACCGGAGGGAGCGCGGCGCGATCTGCTCACCGCAGGTGCGTCCAGACTTAGTCTGGTTAGCCTTGCGGGGGATAGAGGAATTCGCGGAGAATGGTGCAGTTCTGTTCCAGATCAATGTCAAGCACCTCCGCGCCGTTGTCGAGCGTGCGGTTGGTATACGTATCGCGGTAGGGAACGAACTTCGTTTCTATCTCATAATTGAGAATCTGCGGCAGCTGTGCAGTCAGCGACAGGATCTCCGAATTGCTCAGGTTCGTGACAATATTGATATCCTCTATAATCCCGTTGACAGCAGCGACACATTCCAGCGGATTCATGGAGCGCAGCTTATCGACGATACATTCCACCACCTGACGCTGGCGTCCGGTACGGCCGAAATCGCTGTCGATGGCGCGCATTCTGGAATAATACACAGCAAGCGTTCCGCGCATATGGTTTTTTCCCGCGCTGAGCGTGCAGCCCATCACGCGGTTCATCTCGTCGGCCTCCTGCTGGTTGACGACAACCTCAATCCCGCCGATACGGTCGATTGCGTCGCAGAAGCCGTCCACGTCGATCTGCACATACTTATCGATATTGATCCGGAAATTATTCTCGATAGTCTGCATCGTGAGGGAAGCCCCGCCTGCCGCAAAGGACGCATTAAGCTTGTCCTTGCCCAGAGTGGGGATTTCCAGATAGGTATCGCGCAGGAACGAGACGAGCCGTATTTTTTTCGACTGGTTATCCAGCGATACAAGCATCATGCTGTCCGATCGCTGGGTGCCCTCGCTGGGCCTGTCCGTACCCAGCAGCAGGATGTTCGTGACATGATCGCTCGAAATAACGTCCCAGTCCGGTGCGTCCGCAGGGGTCTGTACATAGGGAGCCGTGTCGGCATCCTCGCGCTGGATCTTGGAAAGCGCCGCCGCACCCACAGCGGTTACGCCTGCCAGTACGATGAGTACAAGCATCAGGAGCACCTTTCCGAAAGTGATCCTCTTTTTCTTTTTCCTGCGTTTTGGGGGCTGCCGCCGCTGCTGCGGCGCTGCGTGATGTCCCCGGCCGGCAGGGTCCCGTTTAGAACTGCTGTAGATGTCCCTGTCTACATAATGGTAGCGGTCAAATTCCACGTTCCGGCGGGTCCCCTTTTTCTTCCTGTCCGCCATGATTAGAGTCTCCTTTCCTCTCCCAAGGGTCCATAAAATACTGTAAAGTCAATTTCTTTGACACTGTCTTTTCATTTTATTGCAAAACGGCAGCGATGTCAACCCGCCGTATATATTAAAAAGAAGGCGGCAGAGTGTGGAAATTTTTTCCATATTTTGGGGAGAGTAGGATTTTTACAGTACAGTAACATTTTTTGCAGGGATTTCCGGTATAATATCAGCAGAAAGGGCGCGGCGCGTCCAGGTTCAGCCTGTCGTATGTGTTCTGCCCACCGCAGGTGCGGGATAATAAAGTAAGATGAGAGAAGCTGTCCGCGCTGAGAAGATTTTAGGCCCGGACAGGCAGGGGGAGGGAAGACGATGCCGAAAAAGAAAAAAGCGGGCAGGCCCGCTGCTGCAAAGCCCCAAAAGCGCCGGATTGATCGGCGGATACTGACGGTGCGGATTACTGCGGTTGTGCTGGCCCTTCTGATTGCCGGATCTGCGCTGTCGGTGCTTTTCTTCGGGCAGGGCTGAGACGGCCTCCAGAAAAGGGATCCACGCGCAGGGGGCTCTGCAAGGACGGAAATCGATAAAAATCCGAATGGCTCAGACTGCCGTGCGGAAGGACTGGCTGTCTTGCGGCAATTCCAATCTGTTTTGGAAAAGCTTTGAGGATCTTACTATAGGCGCAGACGTTAGATCCCGGGATTTTAAAATATATCTTGACTTTTTAAATGTTCAGAGATATACTACTCTACTGGCCTGGAAAAACAAACAGTTTATGGAACCGAAAGAGAGTACATAACCGCGCTCTTTCGGCTCTTTTCGCGCGGTTTTAACCAAGGAGGAAAATATGGAGTATCGTTATGACGTGGTAATTGTAGGGGCGGGTCCCGCCGGG
Organism: Candidatus Gallacutalibacter pullicola; assembly: GCA_018712265.1. Lineage (GTDB taxonomy): Bacteria > Bacillota > Clostridia > Oscillospirales > Acutalibacteraceae > Gallacutalibacter > Gallacutalibacter pullicola. Next base: position 7,660 of record DVHF01000060.1, on the reverse strand, counting down.
ATTTTTGCCGCCTTGGAGCTGAACAAGACGGCCCCCGAAAAGCGGGTGGCAATTATAGACAGCGGTCCTGCGATTGACAGCCGCACCTGTCCGGCGCGCACGCTCGGCAGATGCGCGCACTGTTCGCCGTGCCGGATCATGAACGGCTGGGCGGGAGCTGGGGCGTTCTCCGACGGCAAGCTGTCGCTGTCTCACGAGGTGGGCGGAAACCTGACCGACTATCTCCCCACCGACGAGGTGCAGTCCCTGATCCATTATGCCGATCAGGAATATTACCTGCGGTTCGGCGCGCCCACGGAAGTATTCGGCCTGAACGATAAGTTCACGGAAAAGGTGGCCTACGAGGCCAAGCGGAATAACATCGAGCTGATCCCCTGTCCGGTGCGCCACATGGGCACGGAGCACTCCTTTGAGGTGCTTCGCGGGATGTACGAATATCTCTCGGCCCAGCCCAATTTCACGTTTTTGGAATACACAACAGCCGATTCCATCCTGACGGAGGACGGCGCGGCGGCCGGTGTTTGGGCCGTCAATAGGGCGGGGGAGCGGATCTGCCTGCGCGCGCCGTATGTGGTGCTGGCTCCGGGCCGCGGCGGCGCCGACTGGCTCGCCCGGATCGCGCAGGAGAACTCGCTCTCCACGACGAACAACGAGGTGGACATCGGCGTGCGTGTGGAGGTCCCGAACGCGGTGATGGATCACCTCACGAAAAATCTGTACGAGGCCAAGCTGGTCTACTACTCCGACACGTTTGAAAACAAGGTGCGCACCTTCTGCATGAATCCCGGCGGTCTCGTCAGCGAGGAGCATTACGAGGGGAGCATCGCGGTGGTGAACGGCCACAGCTACGCGGACGCGGACAAGCGCACGGAAAACACCAATTTCGCGATGCTGGTTTCCACGCGCTTTACGGAGCCGTTCCGCCAGCCGATCGAATACGGGCGCTACATCGCCCAGCTCGGCAATATGCTCACCGGCGGCGGGATCATGGTGCAGCGTTTGGGCGATCTCCTGCTGGGCCGCCGCACCGACGCCACGCGGCTGAAAAAATCCACTACGGTCCCCACGCTCAAGACGGCGGTGCCGGGCGATCTTTCGTTTGTGCTCCCGCACAGGCATTTGACGAGCATTGTGGAATCGCTGCGCGCGTTCGACAAGCTCGCGCCGGGTCTGTATTCCAAAAACACGCTGCTTTACGGTGTAGAGGTCAAATTCTATTCGTCAAAGGTGGATGTGACCAGCAGCTTCGAGACGGAGGTCCGCAATCTGTACGCCATCGGCGACGGCGCGGGCATCACGCGCGGCCTGATGCAGGCATCCGTGACGGGGATCGTGGTGGCGCGCGACATCGCCAAAAAATCCGGTCCCGGGGATTGACGGATTCTGAAAAATATAGTATAACAGGCATAAAGCTGCCTGTTAGGAGGAGATTGTATTGAAACGTTCGGAAATCAACGCCGCGCTGCGCGAGATGGAGGCTATGGTGCAAAAGTGCGGGTTCCAGCTGCCGCCCTTCTGTACCTTTACGCCGGAGGAATGGCAGAAGAAAGGCCATGAATACGACGAGATCCGCGAGAATATGCTCGGCTGGGATATCACAGATTTTGGTCTGGGGAATTTCAACAAGATCGGTTTTTCCCTGATCACGCTCCGGAACGGAAACCAGAAGCTGCCTGAAAAATACCCGAAAACGTATGCGGAAAAGCTCCTGTACATCAGGGAGGGCCAGGCCGCGCCGATGCACTTCCATTGGAGCAAAATGGAGGACATCATCAACCGCGGCGGCGGCAACGTACTGATCCGCGTATACTGGGCCGATGAAAACGATCAGCGTTCCGGCAGCGACGTGACAGTCACCTGTGACGGACGCCGGATCACCGTGCCTGCCGGGACGCAGATCAAGCTCCGGCCCGGCGAGAGCCTGACTGTGGATCGCCGCCTGTATCACGACTTTGAGCTTGAGCCCGGCACCGGCCCTGTCCTGCTGGGAGAGGTATCGATGTGCAACGACGACGAGCACGACAACCGTTTTTACGAGCCGATCGGCCGGTTCCCGGAAATCGAGGAAGACGAACCGCCGTACCGTCTTTTGTGCACGGAATATCCCGCCGCGCCGCAGGAAGCTTAACTTTGTCACGAACCGTACCGGCTCCACAGCCTGTACGGTTCCTTTTTGGAGAAAGGAGATCCCCATGCTTTCCAATTCTGAAATTTTAGCGGCGGCGATGCGGCAGTCTGCGATCGACAGCCATTGCAGTCCGGAGGATTTTCTCAAAGAGGAAAATATTGTGGCAGTTTCCCGTCCGGCGCCCCTTGCCCGAAAATATCTGGAGCTCCCCTACATATGCAATCTTGTATCGTACGGGAATAATATTGTGGCATCAGTATCAGAAAAGCTCATTGTCCCCATCAAGGAATATCTGGACAAATATCCCATTGAGCACTGCTTTGAGACGCCCGCGCTCTATGCTCTCAATGATATTCTCGCCCCTCACGGCGCGGCTGTAAAATTTATGGCGGAATATTTCCTGCCCGATGTATCGCAGCTTCGGCCGCTCCCGTGTCTTTATGAAACGCGCATCCTGACGCAGGAGGATTTTGCGCCGCTTTACCGGTCGGAATGGTCGAATGCGCTTTGTACGGATCGCCGTCATCTTGACGTCCTGGGAATAGGCGCTTACGACGGCGGCAGGCTGATCGGTCTGGCTGGCTGTTCTGCGGACTGCGGCACCATGTGGCAGATCGGTATCGACGTACTGCCTGAATACCGCCGTCAGGGGATTGCTTCTGCGCTCACCAGCCGTCTGGCTCTGGAAATACTTTCCCGCGGCAAGGTCCCGTTTTACTGTGCGGCGTGGTCGAATATCAGGTCAGTGCGCAACGCCATCAAAAGCGGGTTCCGTCCCGCCTGGGCCGACATCACCGCCAGGGCAGGTGGCTCCGCCCCCTGCCGGAGCCCCTGTCACGGCAGAAGGGAGAGGAAGTAGCGGTGGAAAGCGGTGGAGTTAGTGAGTTCGGGGTGGAAGGAGGTGGCTAGGATGTTGTGCTGTCGGACTGCTGCGATGTGTCCGTCGACTTCGCAGAGAATATGAGCGCCGCCCCAGACGCGCTCCACCCACGGAGCACGGATGAATACCAGCCGGAGCGGATCGCTGGGGGAGACCTCCGGAATGACTGCTTCGGCGGAAAAGCTGTCCGATTGGCGGCCGTACGCGTTGCGGCGTACCGAAATATCCATCACCGATAATGTGCTTTCGCCGCCCTCCACCTCGCGCGCCAGCAGGATCATTCCGGCACAGGTTCCCCATACGGGCATCCCGTCTGTAATGCGGCGGCGCAGAGGATCCTCCAGATCAAATTCCCGCAGAAGCTTGCGCAGAGTTGTGCTTTCACCGCCGGGGAGGATGATTGCTTCCGCGTGGGACAGCTCCTCCTTTGTCCGGACGGGGAAGCCCTCAGCGTCTTCGATTTGGGACAGGGTATGCAGATGTTCCTCCACAGAGCCCTGAAGCGCGAGCACGCCGATCTTTTTCGTCCGCATTACCAGCCTCTGTCCGCCATGCGGCTCTCCTGCGGGATGTCGCGCAGATCCAGACCGCGCATCGCTTCGCCCAGTCCCTCGCTGACCTGCGCGAGGACTTCCGGATCATTGTAAAACGCTGCCGCCTTGACGATCGCACGGGCGCGCTTCGCTGGATCCTCCGACTTGAAAATCCCCGATCCCACAAATACGCCGTCGCTGCCAAGCTGCATCATCAGCGCCGCGTCCGCCGGGGTCGCGATCCCGCCTGCCGCAAAATTCACAACGGGCAGACGTCCCAGCTCTGCGGTCTGCGCCACCAGCTCATACGGCGCGCCGATCTCCTTGGAGAACGTCATCCATTCCTCGCGGGGCATGTTTTGCAGACGGCGGATTTCCTCCATCATCGTGCGCATATGGCGCACCGCTTCCACAACGTTGCCGGTCCCGGCCTCGCCCTTTGTGCGGATCATCGACGCGCCTTCCCCGATCCGGCGCAGAGCCTCGCCAAGATTGCGCGCGCCGCAGACAAACGGCACCGTGAACGCGTGCTTGTCGATGTGATACCTGTCGTCCGTTGGGGTGAGCACCTCGCTCTCGTCGATATAATCGATGTCGAGAGCCTGGAGGATCTGCGCCTCCACGATATGGCCGATCCGCACCTTTGCCATGACCGGGATCGAAACGGCCTGCTGGATGCCCCGGATCATCTTCGGATCGCTCATGCGGGCAACGCCGCCCTCCTTGCGGATATCGGACGGGACGCGCTCCAGCGCCATCACCGCGACCGCCCCGGCATCCTCCGCGATTTTCGCCTGCTCCGGAGTCGTGACGTCCATAATGACGCCGCCCTTGAGCATCTGTGCGAGGTTTTTATTTAATTCTGCTCTTTCCTGTGACATAAAAATCCTTCTTTCTTCACCGGGCTTGACGGATCCGGCTTGATTGAGTATGATTATAATCAAATACTGGTATGATGAAAACAGCCAGACTTTGATTATTTTATGAGGCCAGATGAAAGATGGATTCCTTTACCTTTACATTACAGCCGCATGGCGGCAAGCCGATGTATGAGCAGATTTACGAATATATTGCCGGTGAAATGTGGGCGGGACGGCTGCGCGCCGGGGAGAAGCTGCCCTCGCGGCGCTCGCTCGCCGCGCACCTGCGCGTGAGCCAGAACACCGTGGACACAGCCTACGGGATGCTTGCGGCGGAGGGATACGTGCGCGCTGTGCCGAAAAGCGGGTTTTATGCCTGCGCGCTCGAACGCCTTTCTGTCCAGCCCGCCGGTGCGGAACCGGAGCCTGCGCAGGACGCTCCCGCTTCCCCGCCGGGCCGGGACAGGTTCCTTTACGATTTCCGCACCGATACGGTCGATACCTCCATATTCCCGTATACGACGTGGGCAAAGCTTTCCCGCGAGGTGATAGCCGGCGGGGATTCCCTGCTGAACCGCGGCGATCCACAGGGCGATCCGCCTTTGCGCCGGGCGATTGCCAAATATCTGCACGAATTCCGCGGCGTGAACTGCTCGGCTGATCAGATCGTCGTGGGCGCGGGGCTTGAGTACCTGATCGGGCTGACGGCGCAGCTCCTGCGCGGGATGGGGAAAATCGCGCTGGAAAATCCCGGCTATGAGCGGACCAGGCGTATCATCCGCAACTGCGGCGGGGATACCGTGTGCCTGCCGCTGGATCGGGCCGGACTTCGGGCGGACAGTCTGCCGGGGGACGGCGTCTGCGCGGCGTACATCACGCCGTCACACCAGTTCCCCACAGGCGTTGTGATGCCGATCGGGCGGCGCATGGAGCTGCTCGCGTGGGCGTGCCGCGCGCCGGGCCGGTACATCATTGAGGACGACTACGACAGCGAGTTCCGCTACGCCGGACGGCCGATCCCCGCGCTTCAGGGACTGGATCAGCACGGCCGCGTGATCTATCTGAGCACGTTCTCCAAATGTATCGCGCCGTCTATCCGTGTTGCATACCTTGTCCTGCCGCAGGATCTGCTGATCCAGTACCGCAGGGTTTTCGGCGCGTATTCCTCCACGGTTTCGCGCTTCGAGCAGCAGACGTTGGCGCGGTTCCTCTCCGAGGGCCATTTCGGACGCCATCTGAACCGCACGCGCCTGCTTTACCGCAGACAGCGCAGCCAGCTGATCCAGTCGCTGACAGGGATCGGACTTCCGTTTGAGATCCTCGGCGGGAACGCGGGGGTTCATTTTGCGATGCGCGTCAAAAATGGGATGACAGAACACGAGCTCGTCCAGCGCGCGGCGGACTGCGGCGTGCGTGTGTATGGGCTTTCCGAATACTGTATGGTTCCGGTGGAGGATCTCCCGCGATCCACGGTAGTCCTTGGATATGCGGGATTTTCCGCCGCGGACTTTCAGCGAGCCGCCGCTCTGCTGAAACAGGCGTGGATGCCTTAGGTTTATCTGAAAAGTCCCTGGCACTGTTCGGGCGTATCAGAAAAGTCCTCAATACTGTTAAAGTCTACTGAAAAACGGCGTCTGAGTGGTTGCTCGTCCTTGCAATACGAAAGTATTGCGGCGGATTCGCGCCTTGCATCCGATACTTTTCAGCGAATTTTCCAGCACTTTTGACTTTTCAGATACGCCCTAAGTTCAACTGAGATATCGAAAAGGGCGGCTGTTGTGCCCAGCCGCCCTTTGCAATATGTATTGTGGTGGATTCTCGCCGTACACCCATTGTTTTCCGTCGAATTTTCTGACAGTTTTACCGTTTCAGATACACTCTGACAGCTCAGCCTTTCTGTTTGGGCTCCTGTTCCCTGTGAACATACAGCCTGCTGAGTGTGTCCTCGCCGTCCCCCTGCACCATGCAGAAGAATTCCCAGCCGTACCGCTCATAAAATCCTATATGCTCTGTAACCAGGTACAGCGTATCGATCCCCAGCTCTTTCATGTCGCGGCAGGCAAACGACAGCAGTCTGCCTGCAATGCCGCGGCACCGGTACTCCTTTTCCACATACACGGCGCAGATATTCGGCGCAAGATCTTTCCGGTCATGGAAATCGTTTTCGATTACCCCAAGCCCGCCGACGATTTCGCCGCCGCATATTGCCGTGTACCACTGCGGTACGGCGGAGCCCTGCCGGATGCAGCCGTTCATGCTTTCCAGATAGGCCGCCGCCGGGATCTTCCATTTTTGATGGAACCATTCCGCCGCGCGCGGTATCAACTCCGGATGCTCCCGGATTTTCCAAATCTCAATGTTATTATTTCCCATTCCAGACTTCCTCCCTCAACAGGCAAAACCTGCACGCACCTGCGGTAGACAGGCAGGCTGAGCCTGCACCCAGATCGCGCCCGCTCCCTCCAGTCGCCCGGCCGGGCGCGCGATTGGGCTAAGACGCCCGCGTTTACAGCACTCTGTGGATATGTTCTTCATCCCGCACAATTTGATGATACATTACGTTCATCCTCTCACAATAACGGCTTTTGACGTTTTTCCTTATTGGAAGCATACACAACATAAAAACGATATACTGCAACAGCGCATTTGATAACAGAATTGGCTTAAATACTGCTATCAATGCGGATACTATCTCCAAAAAAGAAAAGGCAAAAATACAAATTGCACGCCGCAACTATTCACTCTTTCCTTTCAAAAATCCCGGATGCAAGCGCAGCCGGGATTTTGGGATGGACACTTTAGATGCCGTCTTCGTCTCTTCTAAATACTTCTACAGCCTTAATCAAACCTAATATCAAAGTTTTCGGAAGAAACACTATTCCATCATGATAGGTAAAAATAAAATCATTGCTAAATATTAAAGATGGAGATACGCAAGTTTCATGAACCAAACTACATCTTATACAAAAATATATAATATCTTCAATTCCAGCAAACCCATTGTTATCAGTTTTCAAGCCTTTGATATTTTTCCCAAATTGAAATTTGCAATTTTGATAGAACTGTACCGGCATGCCAAACTGTGTGATGATTGGCATATACTCATTTAAAAAATTACAAATACGATTTCTGTTACCCTTGATATTTCTATATTTGCTATTTGCACAGGCATCTATGGCACAACATATTAAACATAAAGCGGATTCAAACTGTCCTTTTTCTAAAAGTATTTTACTCGAAATTATAAAATTGTCAATAT
>DVHF01000059.1 GCA_018712265.1 Candidatus Gallacutalibacter pullicola | reverse complement strand
TGGGAGGGCCGCGCTCCGCGCGGCCCTTTATGCGCGCCTGCGGCGCGCATATTTTCGGGAATGTCTGTACATTTCTGAGTTTCAAACGGTAAGCTGTAAAGTCTTTGCTTGTTCGGGCAGGCGAGTTCCTCGGTGAAGCTGAAAGCTTCAAAGGAGAAAAAATGGATAGAAAAGCAATGGCGAGGGAAACCCTCGATATTATGAAAAACGGCTCTTATCAGGTGAATGGACAGAGCGTCTATATTGATGCTAAGCATAGGAAGTCTGTTTCGGAAAGTCGTTTGTATACGCCGCAGGTGGGACTGTCGATTCTGGAAAAATACAGGGGATCGCTGTATCCAAATCAGGACGCGGCGTTGCGCGTCACAGTGGAGAATGTTTCCTCCGTGGATGCGGTTATCAAAGGTGCGCGCGCTCATCTTCCCAGCCTTGCCGTGCTGAATTTCGCGAGCGCCAAAAATCCCGGCGGCGGTTTCCTGGGCGGCGCGATGGCGCAGGAGGAGGCCCTTGCCGTCTCGAGCGGCCTTTATCAGACGCTGACAAAAAATCCGGAATACTACGAGGTGAACCGCAAATGCGGCACCATGATGTATACGCATTACGCGATTTTCTCCCCGGACGTCGTTTTCTTCCGGGATGGGCGCGGCGGTCTGCTTTCCGAGCCGTGCACGGCCTCTGTCCTGACGCTCCCGGCTGTCAATTATGGGCAGGTCGTGTTAAAGGGTGAGGATACCGCGCTGGCGAAAAAGGTCATGCGCGAACGTATGGAGATTTGTCTCGCTTTGTTCGCGGAACAGGGCTGCAAAAACCTGATTCTCGGCGCGTATGGATGCGGCGTGTTCCGCAACGATCCCAAAGAGATCGCGCGGTGGTGGCGGGAGCTTCTGTATCAGGAGGGCTTCGGCGCGCTGTTTGATTCCGTCTGCTTTGCCGTGCTGGATCGTTCGGCGGCGCAGTCGTGCATCCGCCCGTTTCAGGAGCTGTTTCCCGGCTGACTGATCTGCCGGAAGAAAGGGGATTGTTATGTACCTTCATTTGGGTCAGGATACCGTAATCAAGACGGACGACATCGTGGGCATTTTCGATCTGGAAACCTCGACGATTTCCAAGCATTCCCGCGACTATCTCGCGGATATGCAGAAAGCCGGAAATGTCGTGAATGTCTCAATGGAAATGCCGAAATCCTTTGTCCTGTGTACCGGCAGGGACGGCAAATCGACCGTGTATATTTCCCAGATTTCCTCCGTGACGCTTCTCAAGCGCACCGGGTTTGTGGACAATCTTTCCAACGTGTGAATTTTTTCCTGATTTCTCCCTGTAAACGCGGGAAATCCCCGGAAAAGATTTGTTAAAATCCCAATTTTATGGTATAATATTAAATAGATTACCAGATAGCTGCGGACGCGCACAAGGCTAAGCCTTGACGTAAACCACGTCGCGCGTCGTGACCTCCGCGGGAATGCCGTTGCCCCAAGTACTGTGTCGCGGCGGCGAACTGGTCGGGGATTATGTTATCATATTCCTAAGAGTTCTATAAACGCGGGCTTTGAAGATAATCGCACACCCAGCCGGGCGACCGGAGGGAGCAAGCGCGATCTGCTCACCGCAGACGCGGTGTAATGTCAGAACAACACTATAAACGCGGGCTTTGAAGCATAATCGCACACCCAGCCGGGCGACCGGAGGGAGCGGGCGCGATCTGCTCACCGCAGGTGCGCCGCAGGCGTGGAAAAGGAGAATTTCATGAGTAAATTTGGCAGACCGGTCTGCCCGTATTGCGGGAAAAAGGTGAATCCCCTTCGGACGTGGACCCTGAAGCTGGAAGGGGAATACAGATGCCCAAAATGCGGCGGGATTTCTAATGTGGTGCTTGCGCCTGCCGTCACGATTTTGGCCGCAATCGCTATTTTTGTGAGTATCCTGGTATTTATTTTTTACCGCTTTCTTCTCGGATCCCTCACTTTCCGGGGGATCCTGTTTATGTTGATTCCGTATATTGTGTTTTATCTGCTGTCCCTGTTCCTGGTGCGCCTGCGCCGCCCGATTTCCCGGGATCAGATCCGCCCTTCGCCGCAGCGTCAGGCCCAGCAGAACCCCTACCGGCAGTATCCCCCGGATGCGGGACGGTATCCGTCCCAACAGCGTCCGCAGCAGAGAGCGCCCGCGCCTCCGCCGTCCCGAAACGGCGTGCCGACCAGGTATTCCCAGCAGCAGCGGCGTCCGGAATCGCGTGACGATATCGGGAAAACCCGTATTCTTTAAATTGACAATAGTCTTCCCGCCAGCCTTTCTGCGGGCATGGAAGCTCCGTTATGGTTACAGTAAATGGAGGGTTTATCATTGGATTTCAGCGAAATTACTCAGGCAGCCCAGGATTACAGCAGTGATCAAATACAGGTTCTCGAGGGTTTGGAGCCGGTGCGCAAGCGTCCGGGCATGTACATAGGCTCCACCAGCGAACGGGGCCTGCATCATCTTGTCTATGAGATTGTAGACAACTCGATCGACGAGGCCCTTGCGGGCTTCTGCGATAAGATCGATGTCTGTATTCTGCCGGGCGATATCATTTCGGTGACGGATAACGGCCGCGGTATCCCGGTGGGGATCCAGCAGGCGACCGGGCTTCCGGCCGTCACAGTAGTATTCACCGTGCTCCATGCCGGCGGCAAGTTCGGCGGCGGCGGATATAAGGTATCCGGCGGCCTGCACGGCGTGGGCGCGTCGGTCGTCAACGCGCTTTCCGAATGGCTCGAGGTCGAGGTCTATTCGGAGGGCAAGGTGTATTTCCAGCGGTTTGAGCGCGGCGAAGCCGTGACGGGTCTGGAAGTGCGCGGCGATACCGATAAGCACGGCACGTCGGTGCGTTTTAAGGCGGATCCGGAGATCTTCCGCGAAACGACGGTCTATAATTACGAGACGCTTCAGCGGCGTCTGCGCGAGCAGGCGTTCCTGAACGCAGGCGTGCACATCGAGCTTGCCGACGAGCGCGGCGACGAGCGTGTGCAGGATAATTTCTGCTACAGCGGCGGCATCAGCAGCTTTGTGGAATACATCAACAAGAAAGCCGCGGTAGAGGTGCTGCATCCCGACGTGATGCACTTCACGGCTGTGATGCCGGATGATTCCGCCACAGCAGAGGTTGCGATGCAGTACAACGACAGCTACAACGGACAGATCCTGTCGTTTGCGAATAATATCCACACGACGGACGGCGGCACGCACGAGGACGGCTTCAAGCGCGCGCTGACCCGTGTGTTTAATGAATACGGGAAAAAGTACAATATCCTCAAGGAAGGCGACAAGCTCACGGGCGACGACGTGCGTGAGGGGCTGACGGCCGTGATCAGCGTGAAGCTGAAAGAGGCACAGTTTGAGGGCCAGACAAAGGCGAAGCTGGGCAACAGCGAGATCGGCACGCTGGTGAGCGGGATGGTCAACGATAAGCTGATGACGTACCTGGAGGAGAATCCCGCGACGGCGCGCACAATTTTCGATAAAGCGATGTCGGCGTCCCGGGCGAGGGAGGCGGCGAAGCGCGCGAGGGAACTGGTTCGCCGGAAATCGGCGCTGGAATCGGCGTCCCTGCCGGGCAAGCTGGCGGACTGCCAGTCCCGGAACCCGGAGGAAACGGAGATCTACATCGTAGAGGGCGATTCCGCAGGCGGTTCCGCAAAGGGCGGACGCGATCGCCGGTTCCAGGCGATCCTGCCGCTTTGGGGCAAGATGCTGAACGTCGAAAAGGCGCGGCTCGATAAGGTATACAGCAATGAAAAGCTGATGCCTGTTGTGACGGCGCTCGGCTGCGGCATCGGCGATGAATTTGATATGTCGAAGCTCCGCTACGGAAAGATTATCATCATGGCGGATGCTGATGTGGACGGATCGCATATCCGTACGCTGCTGCTGACGTTCTTCTACCGGTTCATGAAGCCGCTGGTAGAGGACGGGCATATTTATCTGGCGCAGCCGCCGCTTTACCGGATCACCAAAGGCAAGAACACGCATTACTATGCGTACTCGGATCCGGAGCGCGATCAGATTATGGCGCAGCTTGGCGGAAATTATGAGATTCAGCGGTACAAGGGTCTTGGTGAAATGGATTCCGAGCAGCTCTGGGAGACCACAATGGATCCGGAACGCCGCACGATGCTGCGCGTGCAGGTGGAGGACGCCTCCGCCGCCAACGAAGCCTTTACGATCCTGATGGGCGATAAGGTAGAGCCGCGCCGCGAGTTCATAGAAAAGAACGCGAAGTACGTCCAGAACCTCGACGTATAAGCTTTTCGCCCAGCCCGGGCCAAGGCTAAGCCTTGACGCACCTGCGGTGAGCAGAACGCGGAGCGCTCCCTCCGGTCGCTGAAATGCCGTTGCCGCAGGCACGGTGTCGCGGTGGGAGCCACGCCGCAGTTTGGCTTTTCGCCCAGCCCGGACAAGGGGGAATATTTGAAGCCGCAGGCTTCACCGGATATGATCTCTATCGAACCTGAGCGGTTCCGGCGTAAGGGGCCGCTTAGGCCGCGCCCCTTATACCCCTCGGCCCATCCTTTTCTTATGGAAGAAAAGGATGCAAAAGACCATTCAGGGGGAGTCTGTGGACTCCCCCTAAAGACCCCCGGCGGATCCCACCGATCTCAGCGTTATATCAGGTTCGAGCCTCGCGTCCGAGTCTGCGCAGGCTGGCACGCGCTAACTGTGCCCGGAGCAGCGCAGCGCTGTGGAACTACGTTCCAACGCTTGGTCTGTGAGGATCCTCCGGTTCGGAAAT
>DVHF01000058.1 GCA_018712265.1 Candidatus Gallacutalibacter pullicola | reverse complement strand
GGGCCGCGCTCTGCGCGGCCCTTTCTTAGATCCACTATGGTGAGCGTTTGGCCGTTAGGCCATAGCGTGGACACCTCCCTGCCAAGTTAGCGCGAAACAGGGGGAGGTTACACTGCGAGGATTCCGAAGCGTTCGCGCCCGAAACAAGCGAATCAGCCTGCCGGGCAGTTGTACGATAACAACAAAGCTTTATAAAGAGCAGAATTTTCCGGCGTTGAAAGCGCGTTTCCGCTCTCTTGTCATGTTTACTTCTACCACCAAGGATCCCGGCCGTGGGGTCTGGGGACGCGGCCAGAGCGCTCCCCAGCAGGGGATTTTTAAGGGGACAGCAGTCCCCTTAAATGGTCTTTTGCTTCCTTTTCTTCCAACAAGAAAAGGAAGGCCCTTAGGGGTTCGGGGGCATGGGCTGAACAGCCCCCGACGCCGAGACCTGCGAGGGTCAAAAAATATCCGTGCCGGGGGTTTGGGGGACACCCCCAACAGGGTGAAGCACTATGCTTCAAAATGATCCGCCCTCACCCGGACAGGGTAAAAATCTGGTGTGCCGGAACGCAAGGTCCGATAGATCAAAAACGATGAAGCATTAGGCTTCAAAATATTTTCTCTGCCTGGGCAAGGCACAAAGCCTTTGGTTTGGTAAAGCTGTAGCTTCAAAAACTCCACCCCGCTCGGGCAGGGCGAAAACTTCTGGCTCGGTGAAACCGAAAGCTTCAAACTGTGCGCGCGCCTTGGCGGGCGATTTCAAGGAGCTGTGGGAGCGCGTCATAAAGGAAATCCTGCTGCGGACAGTACCCGGACTCCTGCGTGTAAAACGATCGATAGCGGCGGCACCCGCCTCGGCACAGGCCGCGTACCTCACAGGACGGACAAAGCTCCCCGACCGGCGCCTCTCCGCGCAGGAACCGCCGCATCCCCTCCGACGCGCCGATCTCCTCCACAGGCTGCTGCGCCGCATTGCCGCACCGGTACTCGTCAAGCGTGTAGAAATCACACGGATATACGCTGCCGTCTGCCTCCACCACGAACTGCGGTGTGCACCGACCCGAAAGCCCGCACTGCTCCGGCGGCTGTCCCCGCAGCATAAGCACCAGATTATCAAACTGCCGCACGCTCAGATATTCCCCGCGCAGAAATGCCGCGTACCACAATCGGAAAAACTGCTTCATAAAATTGCCGTACATACGCGGCGTGAGATCTGTGGGATCCGGACGCCCGTCCTTCAATGGTTTCAGACAGGGAATCAGCTGCACATATTTGATCCCGCTCCTGCGATAGTAATCCCAGACCGCCTGCGGATGCCTCGCAAATTGTTTCGTAATTACTGAAAGTATATTATAATCTATTTTATACTTATTAAAGAGACGGATCGCCTGGACCGTGCGGGAAAATGTCCCTTTGCCGGAGGCGTCCGGACGGCAGAAATCGTGGATGTCCCTCGGTCCGTCCTGCGACAATCCCACCAGAAAGTGGTGATCCGCTAAAAATCTGCACCAATCCTCGTCTATCAGATAGCCGTTTGTCTGGATCCCATAGTGGACAGGCAGGCGGTTTTCATTATATTTATCTACTATTTGTATAAAATCTTTAAAGAATTGCAGTCCGGCAACTGTCGGCTCGCCGCCCTGAAACAGAAACGTCAGATCCGTCGAATCCCCGGCATAGCGGAAAATATTTTCCAGCATCCGATCCGCGACGTCCCGCGTCATAATCCCGTAGGATTTTACCTCGCGGTTTTCCGCCACGTCGTGATAAAAGCAGTAGCGGCACGCCATATTGCACAGCGACGACGCCGGCTTTATCAAAATCGAGAAATATTTCATATTGCCCTCCCTTTACAAATGAATTTGGAAATCGCCAAAATCAAACACGCCGCTCCCCTGCCGCGGCTTTCCCGCGGACGATAATTCCCCGTCCGGCGCATTGGCCCTTTGTCCAATGAGGATATGGCGTGTCAGCAGTGCGAAGCATCTCCCGCGCCCAGCCTTGCCCTGACAATGATGACGTCGGGGATCTCCTTTTCCTCACAGGTTCTCTCGTAAAATCCGTCGATGACGAACCCGTTTTGAAAGCAGAGCGCAAAAATGTCCTGCATGGAACGGTGATAGTAACACTGCTTCTGCGGCTGTCCGCCGATCGCCTCCCCGTAGTAGGCGTGCGGCGTAAGGTAACGGTCCGTCAGCGTCACAAAGCAGGGATGCTGCGTCGCAAACACGAAAATCCCGCCGGGGGCCAGGAGCCTGCCCACGCACCGGAACAGCGGCGCGGCATCCGAAATATCCATCACCGCCATGTTCGACACCGCTTTATCATACGGCCTGTCCCGCCTTAATCCCATCAGATCCTGTTCGTCCGCCGCGTCAGCCGTCAAAAATTCGATCGATTCCGCAAACTGCGACCGCCTCTTTTTCGCCAGCTCTATCATTCTGGGCGAATAGTCAAAAGCGACCACCCTCGCGCCGCGTTCCGCCAGATACGCCGAGTAATTCCCGTTGCCGCAGGCCGCGTCCAGGATAAAATCCCCCGGGCGCGGATCCAGCAGCTCCGTCACACCGGGGCGCACCGCCTCCCTGTGAAACTGGTTCGACTGATCCCCCATGTAGCTGTCCCAAAAATCCGCATTTGCTTCCCAGGCCCGCAGGCTGTCCTCGCGCGAATATTCCATCTGCTTTCCCTCCCATCAGGGCGCTCTACATCCTTGTCGCCCCTATTATATGAAAAACTTTCCCGCTTTCAGTTTGAGCGCCGTAAACAGGCGTTCCTGTATGGAAAAACGCCGCCCGTCCTGCTGTGGGTCCGGGCGGCGGTCTGTGTTCCGTCAGTGCTTTTCCGATACCTTGAAGCCCGCGGCCGTGAGCGCGTCGCGGATCTGCGCAATGTGCGCGTGGTTCCTCGTCTCCATGGAGATGTTCAGCACGCACGCGGTGATCTCCGTCTCCTCGCCGCCGAGATCGTAGTGGACCGCCACGACGTTCGCGCCCTGATCGGCGATGATCGACGAGACCTCCCGGAGCTGGCCGGGCTTATCCTGCAATTCGATGGAGAGCTCCACGGAACGCCCCGCCTTGAGCAGGCCGCGGCTGATGACCCTGGAGAGGATATTCACATCGATATTGCCGCCGGAGACAAGGCACGCCACCTTTTTCCCCTTGACATCGATTTTGTTGAACATCACAGCGGCGACCGATACGGCGCCCGCGCCCTCGGCGATCATCTTGTGCTGTTCCATCAGCGTCAGGATCGCGGTGGACACCTCGTCGTCCGTCACGGTGACGACCTCGTCGACGTACTTCTCGCACAGATCGTACGTCAGATCGCCCGGCTGCTTCACCGCGATGCCGTCGGCGATCGTCGAGACGGACTCGAGCGTTTCGCAGTGGCCGTCACGCAGGGAATTGGCCATCGACGGCGCGCCGCACGACTGCACCCCGTAGACCTTGCATTTCGGGTTGAGCGACTTGATGGTGAACGCCACGCCGGAGATCAGCCCGCCGCCGCCCACCGGCACGACAACCGCGTCGAGATCCGGGATCTGCTCAAGCAGCTCCAGTCCGATGGTCCCCTGCCCGGCGATCACGTCCTCGTCGTTGAACGGGTGGATGAAGGTCGCGCCGCTCTCCTTTTGCAGCTCGCACGCCTTGCGGTAGGCATCGTCGTAAACGCCCTTCACAAGGCAGACCTGCGCGCCGTACGACTTCGTGGCCTCCACCTTCGAGATCGGCGCGCCCTCCGGGATGCAGATCAGCGAACGGATCCCGTTCTTCGCGGCGGCAAGCGCGACGCCCTGCGCATGGTTGCCCGCCGAGCACGCGATAACGCCGCGCTCCTTTTCCTCCTCGCTGAGCTGCGAGATCTTGAAGTACGCGCCGCGCACCTTGAACGAGCCAGTCACCTGAAGGTTTTCCGGCTTGAGGAAGATCTCGCCGTCCGGGTTGATTTTCGGCGCGGGGACGACATCCGTGCGGCGCACGACCTCTTTGAGCACAAACGCGGCGTGATAGATTTTATCTAATGTAAGCATTTTTCAATCCTCCAAATCCTATCATTTCTCCATCGCCATGGAACCGGTGCGCAGCACCTTCAAAATCCCGTAGGGCTTATATAATTCCGTGAAGCTGTCCAGCTCGGAGGGCGATCCCGTCAGCTCGAGCACCATGCTCTCCGGCGACACGTTGAGGATCCCCGCGTGGAACACGTTGGCGATCTCCACCAGCTTTTCGCTGTTTTCCGGGGTCCGCCGCGCCTTGAGGAGCAGGTGCTCCCGCACGACCGAATTTTCCCAGCTGAGGATCGTCACCTCCTCGATGTCCACCAGCTTGCTCAGCTGCTTATCCACCTGGCGGACGATCCGCTCGTCCCCCTGCACCACAATCAGGATCTCCGAATATTCCGGATCCACCGTCTGCGCCGCCACAATGCTCTTGATATTGTAGCAGCGGCGGCTGAACAGCCCGGAGATCCGCAGCAGCACGCCCGCGTTGTTGTGCGCCAGGACCGACAAAATATATTCCTTCTCCATCTGTTTCCCTCCGCTCACATTGTCAGAATCGGGTCTTCCACCGAAGCGCCCGCCGGCACCATCGGCAGCACGTTGATATCCTTGTTGATCAGGCAGTTGATCAGCACCGGGCCGTCCGTGGCAAGCGCCTCTTTGAGCACCGGCTCGATGTCCGCCTGCTCCCGGATCGTCAGCGCCTTCACGCCGAACGCCCGCGCCAGCATCTCGTAATCGGTCTTTTTCTCGAGATCCGTCTGCGAGAAGCGGTTCTCATAGAACAGCTTCTGCCACTGGCGCACCATGCCGAGCACCGTATTGTTGAAAATCAGCTCAATCACCGGGATATTATACTTGGAAAGCGTGGAAAGCTCCGAGCAGTTCATGTGGAAGCTGCCGTCCCCGGCGATATTGATCACCCGTTTGTCCGGGCGGGCAAGCTGCGCGCCCATCGCCGCGCCCAGACCGAACCCCATCGTGCCGAGACCGCCTGAGGTGAGGAACTGGCGCGGGTGGCGGAACGTGTAGAACTGCGCCGCCCACATCTGGTGCTGGCCGACCTCGGTGGTGAGGATCGCCTCCGAATCCGTCAGCCTGCCGAGCGTCCCAAGCACCTCCTGCGGCGTGACGCCGTCGGGCGCAGGGCGCTGCATCAGCGGATAATTCAGGTTCCACGATTCCACATCGCGCATCCAGTCCGCGTGATCCATCTGCGGCGCGATCTCGAGCAGGTGCGACAGGATCTGCTTTGCGTCGCCGCGCAGACGGACGTCCACATGGACGTTTTTATCGAACTCCGCCGGATCGATGTCGATCTGGATGATCGGGAAGTGCGTGCCGAACAGATCGGCGTTGCAGGTGACGCGGTCGGAGAAGCGCGTGCCCACGGCGATGAACAGATCGCAGTGCTTCACGCCGAGCGCGGCCGTCTTGGTGCCGTGCATCCCGAGCATCCCCATGTAGCGCGGGGAGCTCTGGTCGAACGCGCCCTGGCTCATCAGCGAGGACGCGACGGGCGCGTCGAGCCTCTCGGCCAGCGCCGCCAGCTCCTCCGACGCTTCGGACGCGATCACGCCGCCGCCCGTGTACAGGAACGGCCGCTCGCTTTTCCGGATGAGCTCCATCGCGCGCTCAAAGCTCTGATCGCTCGGGAAATGCTCCGGTTCCGGCTCCGGCAGCTGCGCAAGCGGGGTGAATTCGCATTTCTGCGCCGTGATGTCCTTGGGGATATCCACCAGCACGGGGCCTTTGCGCCCCTCCTGCGCGATCCGGAACGCCTTGCGCAGCGTGTCCGCCAGCTGGGAGACGTCCTTGACGATAAAATTATGCTTCGTCACCGGCATCGTGATCCCGGTGATATCGACTTCCTGAAAGCTGTCCAGGCCGAGCAGCCCCAGATTGACGTTCCCGGTGATGGCTACCATCGGGATCGAATCCATATACGCGGTGGCGATGCCCGTGACGAGATTGGTCGCGCCGGGACCGGAGGTCGCGATGCACACGCCGGTTTTCCCGGTGGCGCGCGCGTAGCCGTCGGCGGCGTGGGCGGCGTTCTGCTCGTGGGACGTCTCGATATGGCGGAGCTTCCCGCCGTACTGGTACAGCGCGTCGTAGATATTCAGCATCGCGCCGCCCGGGTACCCGAACACGGTATCCACCTTCTGCTCCAGCAAGCACTCCATAATAATTTCTGCACCTGTCAGCAACATTCCTGTTCCTCCTGTATCGGTAAAATTCCATTATAAAACACAGTCATTCCGCCCGGCGCGGCGGGATCCGACCCTTCCCCGCGCAGCAAAAAAGCCTTCGTCTCCGGGATCGATCCCCTTAGAGACGAAGGCTGTAAAGCTTCCGCGGTACCACTCTAATTGCCGCCGGGCGCGGCCACTCTGGCGTATCCATCAATACGCTCCCCTGTAACGGAGGGATTCCGGACCCGCTTACTTCTGCATCCGTTCAGCGGCCTGCTCGAGGGCGATTTTCTACAGGTTCCGGCACTGCCTCGCACCAACCGGCAGCTCTCTGAGCGTTCCCTCTGTATTCTGTCCCTGTCCACGCATTTGGATTTCTTCTATCTATGATATTCCGTTTCTGCCGTTTTGTCAATATTTTTATCGGAAAAAGTCAGGACGCTTTCCGTTCCTCCGCGGCCGGAGCCTGATTCCCGCGCTGTGAAATCCGGGAATAGACGAGCAGCCCAATTCCGCTGACAGCGGCTGTAATCAGGAAT
Organism: Candidatus Gallacutalibacter pullicola; assembly: GCA_018712265.1. Classification (GTDB taxonomy): domain Bacteria; phylum Bacillota; class Clostridia; order Oscillospirales; family Acutalibacteraceae; genus Gallacutalibacter; species Gallacutalibacter pullicola. Next base: position 12,381 of record DVHF01000058.1, on the reverse strand, counting down.
ACGGCGATCGCTATGTGGTAATCCTGCGTGCCGAGTGCGTTCCCCGTGACGGTGGAGGTGATCACCGACGGGATCCGCGCCAGACTGGAAATGAGCAGGAACGCAGGCAGGCGCATCGGCGTCAGGCCGATAAAGTATGTGATGAGATCCTTGGGCGTCCCGGGGATGAAAAACAGGATGAAGATCAGCACATTGAGCCGCTTGGCGTTTTTGATGAAGCTGAGCGAGTTGATTTTCTCCCGCGTGATGAACGCCTCGGCCACATGGTAGCCGAACTTTTTGGTGATCCAGTAAATCAGGCTGGAGCCGGCGGCCGTCCCGATCAGGCACAGGAGCATCCCCTCCACGGCCCCGAACGCGTATCCCGCGCCGACCTCCACGACCTCGCCGGGCATGATCGCCACAATCACCTGCAAAATCACGATCCCGACAAGCACGAGCCGGCCCAGGATCCCCTGATCGTCCGCCCATTCGCGGAAACCCTGCGGGTCGGCGACAAAATCGAGCAGATTTTGTCCCACCGTGCAGGTGATGATTGCGAATACCAGCAGGACGCCCGCAATCGAAATGAGGCTGATGATTTTTCTTCTTCTCCGGTAGGCGCGTTCCTCCGGGGGGCAGGTCTCTTTCTTCTTTTTTTCCCTTTTCAATTTCCGGTTCTCTCCTTTTTCTTCCCGCCGCAGAGCGGGCATTTTATTTTCCATTTTAATTATACTGCCAAAATGAAAACTTTTCCGAAACAAACTATTACATTTTTGGCAAGATAACGCCCGATTCCCCGCTGTGTCCTCCGCCCCGCGGATAAAGATCCTCAGATAAGCCCCAGCTTTTCCAGTGCCGCGGCGACGCCGTCCTCCCGCACGGTGCCTGTGACGAACTGCGCCGCTTTTCCGACGGCCTCCGTGTGGCGTCCCATCGCGACGCCGCAGCCGACCGTTTTCAGCATCTCCAAATCGTTGTCGGCGTCGCCGAACGCCCACGTGCTTTCGCGGGGGATCCCCAGCAACTCCATCACTCTGCCGACGCCGTATCCCTTGCTGATCCCGCGGATCCCCACGTCCGCCGACTGGTTGACCGGCTGCTCTGTGATGTCGAACCGGTCGCCGAAATCGCGCTGGAACCGGTACAGCTTGTCCATCGAATCGTACATGACCATCAGCTTGTTTGCCCTGAGCGGGGAATCCTCTGTCAGCGGGAAAAACCGGGAGCGGTCCCAATGGAAGCGTTCCATCATCTGGTTGTACCAGTATTCGTGTATATCGTGGACATAGCAGCCCTCCTGACATTCCAGCAGGTAGTTTATGCCGCTGCGTTCCAGATACGCGCGCACGTCGCGGAGCACCTGCGGATCCACCGAGCAGTCGCAGGCCGTCCTGCCGTCCGCCTCGGCGTATGCCCCGTTTGAGGTGACGAGGCAGTCGAACAGATCCGCTTCCGGCGGCAGATAGCATTTTGCCCTGCCGGTGGCAAGGCCCGCCAGGTATCCGTTTTCCCGCAGGCGCGCGATCGCCTGCCTTGTCCGCGGTGTGACGCTCAGGATCCCGTCACGCCCATCCACCAATGTGCCGTCCATATCGAAAAATACTGCGCCGCAGTACACAGCCATCCCTCCGTATTTTGGGGTTCTCCGGAAAACCGGGAGCCCGGGGTTCATCTGAAAAGCAAAATCAGACGCATCCCAAAGCCTTTCCCTGTTATGATACTTCATGGAAGGCGGCGCGTCAATGGTTACTTGCGTTTTGGCGTGGAATGTGCTATCTTAAAATTATCCTGTTTTGACGCCTTTTCCCTCCCGGAACGGAAGAACCGGAAAAGACCCGTCAAATTCCGGAAAGCGAGGAATTGTCCTATGAATATTCTGGCGATCGGCGATGTAGTGGGAAGCATCGGCTGCAAATTCCTGCGGGCGCATCTGCCGCATCTGAAAAAAATCAAAAATATCGATCTTGTGATCGCGAACGGCGAAAATTCCGCCGACGGCAACGGCATCACCCCCGCGTCCGCCGACTACCTGTTTTCCAGCGGCGTGGATGTGATCACCACAGGCAACCACGCGTTCCGGCGCAGGGAAGCCTATGATCTGTTCGACGAGGAGGACTGCCTGCTGCGTCCGGCGAATTTCCCGTCCGGCGTGCCGGGGCACGGCCTGTGCATCGTGGACAAGGGCAGGCTCCGGATCGCGGTGATCAATCTGATGGGCGTGGTCTATCTCGATAACCTCGACTGCCCGTTCGCCACAATGGACAGGCTCCTGAAAACGCCGGATCTGCCGAAGATCGTCCTGGTGGATTTCCACGCGGAGGCCACCGGGGAAAAGGGCGCGCTCGGCTACTATCTGGACGGGCGCGTGTCGGCGGTGTTCGGCACGCATACGCATATCCAGACGGCTGACGCGAGGATCCTTCCCGCCGGGACGGGCTTTCTGACGGATCTCGGCATGACCGGGCCGATCCAGTCGGTGCTGGGCGTGCAGCCCGAGCTGGTGATCCGCCGGAGCATGACGAAAATGCCTGTGCGCTTTGATCTGGCCTCCGGCGACTGCCACATGGACGGCGCTGTTTTTTCCATAGACGAAAAAACCGGCCTGACAACCGCTGTGGAACGAATTTCCATCTGCTGAAGCATTTCTTAATTTACCAAAAATTAACATTTGTTTCTGATTTTTTACAGTATAATGTAAATTTTTTATTTTTATTGCTTTTTTGCGCGAAAAATACTTGCAAAATCACCACAAAACCTTTATTATAATAACAGGAATGGTGTAAAACGCCGGGATCACATTTTAATCCAGCCGCAACAATCTCACCAATCGTCCCATCCTAATCCGGCGAAACGCAGCCAACCGGGTACTCTTGGCTTCGTTCCGAAAAATTGAAGATTGGAGGCTGTCCTGATGGAAGTACTAAAGGTATCATCAAAATCCTCGCCCAATTCAGTAGCTGGTGCAATTGCTGGCGTTATCAGGGAGAGCAGCGCAGAAGGCTCGGTAAGCGCCGTAGAAGTTCAGGCTGTTGGGGCAGGAGCGGCAAATCAGGCAATCAAGGCAATCGCCATTGCAAGGGGGTATCTTGCGCCGGCGGGGCTTGATCTCATCTGTATTCCTGCTTTTGCAAGCGTGCTTATCGATGGGGAAGAACGCACAGCAATCAAGCTGATTGTGGAATCACGATAACATCAAATAAGGAACCTGTCAAAAGAACCGCCGGGAGCGTCTGCTCCCGGCATTTTTGATTTTTTCTTAAAAATATGATTTCTTTCTATAAAAATACAGCAAATTGCATAAAGATCTCACGGGAAAATCCAGCAATGGGAATGGATTACATGGGTAATATCCGATTGAATAAACGGAAATGATATGATATAATAGGTATCAGCAGAAAGGCTAGCTTGTTGCCTGCAGAAAGGCCGCAGCGCGGGCATAATAGCCCAATCGAGCATCCTGCCGGGCGACCGGAGGGAGCGGGCGCGATCTGCTCGCCGCAGGCGCGCGGGCATAATAGCTTAATCGAGCACCCTGCCGGGCGACCGGAGGGAGCGGGCGCGATCTGCTCGCCGCAGGCGTGGGGAAGGAGTGTAAATTTTGATTAACGGAATTGATTTGAAACAGGCAGTTATTTCGGGCGCGAATAATATCGCACGGTCCCGGACCTCTGTCGATGAACTGAATATCTTCCCTGTCCCGGATGGGGATACGGGTACCAATATGTCCATGACCATGTCCGCGGCAGCGCGTGATCTCGAGGAGCTCGACACCACGCTTGCCGGTGAGGTGGCCCGCCGCACTGCCGCCGCGATGCTCCGCGGCGCCCGCGGGAACTCCGGCGTTATCCTGTCGCTGCTGTTCCGCGGCTTCTCCCAGACCGTGGAAGGCCTCGACGAGCTGTCAGGCGAAAATCTCGCGGAGGCGCTCGCACGCGGTGTTGACGCCGCCTACAAGGCCGTCATGAAGCCCACCGAGGGCACGATCCTCACTGTCGCGCGCGTTGCGGCAGAGCAGGGGAAAGAGGCCGCCGCCGTCAACGACGACGCCGTTTATGTATGGAGCGCCATCTGCAAAGGGGCCGCGGAGGCTCTGGAACAGACTCCCGAGCTGCTCCCGGTGCTCAAAAAGGCCGGTGTTGTCGATGCCGGCGGCAAGGGCCTGTGCCTGATTCTGGACGGGATGCTGTCCGTGTTTAAGGATGGCGTCATGATTGAGGCCAAAAAGGACGTCCAGGAAAAGGAGCAGGAAACAGCAGAATTCTTCCGCAATGCCGCTGCGGAGTTTGATCACGATATCCGCTTTACCTACTGCACGGAATTTATCGTGGGACGCGATCCCGCCTGCAAAAAGGATCCCGCAGAGCTGCGATCCTATCTTGAGGGGATCGGCGACTGCGTCGTTGTTGTGGACGACGAGGAGATCATCAAGACGCATGTCCATACGGAAAATCCCGGCAATGCGCTCCAGAAAGCACTGGAATTCGGCCAGCTGCTGATGGTAAAGGTGGAAAATATGAAGGAGCAGCACCGCCGCGCCGCTGAGGAAAACGAAAAAGCGAAAAAGGCGGCGGAAAAGAAGAAGCTGGCTCCTGTGGATCCGGACGGCGAAATCGGGTTCGTCGCGGTAGCCGCCGGGGATGGTCTCACCTCCCTGTTCCAGGATCTGGGCTGCACGCACGTTGTCAGCGGCGGGCAGACGATGAATCCCAGCACGGAGGACATCTGTGCCGCGGTGATGGCAACCCCCGCAAAAACAGTGGTGGTCCTGCCGAACAACAAGAATATCATCATGGCGGCGGAGCAGGCGATCCCGCTGGTCACGGACCGCACCGTTATTGTCCTGCCGACGCGGACCGTCCCGCAGGGGCTTTCCGCGATGCTTGCCTACGATCCGGACGGCTCGATCGAATCGAACCTTGAGACGATGAAGGACGCCTACGCGAACGTATCCACCGGACAGGTGACGTTTGCGGCGCGCGACTCGGAGTTTGGCGGCCACAAGATCCGCGAGGGCGAGATCCTCGGCCTCGAAAACGGCAAGCTGACCTACATCGAGCGCGACCCGGTACAGGCGGCTGTGCGCCTGACGAGATCCATGGCGAAGCACGGCACGTCGTTCATCACGCTGATTTACGGCCAGGATATTACGGATGCCCAGGCGGAAGAAGCGTACAACCGCATTAAAGCCAGGGTAAGCGATGATATTGAAATTACGCTGGTCAACGGCGGACAGCCCGTGTATTACTTCCTGATTTCGGTGGAATAAAACAGGATATCCTCTGAATTTGTGAAAAGCTCCCGTTTCGTTACGGGAGCTTTTTTTGCGGGCGGCGCTTACTCACAGCGGTGAAAATCACAATCAGCACGCCGATCCCCGTCAGCACACCCGAAAAATCGAGGACAACGTCGCTCACCTGCCCGGAACGTCCCGGCACAAACAGCTGCAAAAATTCATCGCACACCGGGACCAGCAGACCAAAAAACAGGGGAATGAAAATCTTGTCTTTCCACTGGCGCACATAAACGCGCAGCGTGGCGAACAGAAGCATCCCCAGCACAAAATACTCCGCGAAATGCGCGCTTTTCCGGATGAAAAATTCCGTAATTTCCACTTTCAGGCCGAAAAATCCCAGCATATTTTCCAGCAGCTGCACCACGAACCCACTCCGCGAACCGGATTCCGTCCCGTTCTGGAGGGAGTTCCCGAAAATGAAAAGCACAAACAGGACGGTCGCCGCCGGGAACAGGATCCGCAGAACCCGCTGATATTTTCCGGCGGCCGCAGGCTGACTGCCCCCGCCCGTTCCGTTTGTCCGGACGGACGGAACGTCCCCGGAATACCTGTCTTTACGATGCAGTGTCGCCATATAATTCCTCCAATTAAAAAGCGGCGGAGGGGAGGAACTTCCCCATCCGCCGCAGTCTGTCGAAAAAAGTATGTGAGATAAACCCGCGCCCCAATTTCCCCTCTCGGACCGGAACCCGGCCTATTGAAAACTGCAAAATCAAAATTTTGCGCTCCCTCGTTTGGAAGCACCCGCAGGCTTTCCCAAGCAGATAGATAATGCTGACTATGTTTTTAAACTGCCGTTTATACCGGCGCAGTCACAGCCGGAGCAGCCGTCTCCCCTTCCTCCGGGCAGATGTGGTACACAGTCTCGTCCTTTGCCACCATAGAGATCGGGATCTTCGGCACCAAACGGTGTACCATTTCGATAAAGCCGTTGCTCGGCGTACCCGCCATGCCGGTCACGATATGCACGGCGTGGATCTGCTTTGCAAAGCTGGCCGCGATAATCGGGGCCTCGTCGTTAAAATAAACGGTCATCTCCGCCGACGCGTCACGCGCTGTCTGGCGCAGGTATTCCAACTCCTCACAGCTTGCGTCATAGCCCGCTGAGGCAGGCTGTACGCACAATACTTGAAGCGGTATAGATTTCTCCTCTGCAAGCTTTTTCCCGGTGCGGATCAGCCTGTCGCAGTCCCGCTGTCCGGTGACGCAAACCAATATGGATGCTTTCGTCTTCAAAACTTTCCCTCCTTTTCCAGACTAAGTCTGGACGTAATTCGCGCATCTGCGGTGAGCAGATCGCGCCGCGCTCCCTACGGGCGCTGAAATTACAATAACCTTCAATACTCTGTCGCGATGGCAGGCTGGTAGAGATACGGTATAATGTCTGCACAGTATTATAAACGCGGGCATCTCAGCCCAATTACGCACCCAGCTGAGCGGAGGTACGACGCATTAGCGATCTGCCCACCGCAGGTGTGGTATAATATCCGCAGAAAGGCCGCAACGCGGGCGTTTTAGCCAGATCATACCGCCACGCCGGGCGACCAGAGGGAGCGAGCGCGATCTGCCCACCGCAGGTGTGGTATAATATCCGCAGAAAGACTGCAACGCGGGCATTTTAGCCTAATCGCACACCCAGCCGGGCGACCAGAGGGAGCGAGCGCGTTCTGCCCACCGCAGGTGTGGTATAATATCCGCAGAACGACTGCAACGCGGGCGTTTTAGCCTAATCGCGCACCCAGCCGGGCGACCAGAGGGAGCGAGCGCGTTCTGCCCACCGCAGGTGCTGTGTGAAAACGAAATCTCTTTGTTCTCCCTTATTATAAGTATAGATCATTTTTGATTCTGTATGGGAAGAATTGTTGTATAAATATTGAACAAATTATGAATTTGCTTCTCTGTAATTTTTATTTCACATGACTGCAATCAATTGGAAACAGCATGGAAAAAGGCCGAGAATGTTCCCGGCCCCGCGTTGCATAAGGAACAGACCGGACGCAATCCGCGCGTACCGCCTGGGGGCCCGCAAATTCGTTCCGGCAAACCATCCACTGGATGGTTTGTCTCCACTGTTTGCTCACCTTTTTCGGGGACGCTCCGCGTCCCGTTTGCTTGTGGGGGCTCCTCGCCCGCAACGCGGGCCGTCCCCCTTTGTCGCTACGCGACATTTCCCCCGCGCTGCGGGGGAATCTCCCCACACCCCGTCGCAAGCTTTTGAAAAAGCTTGAGCAAAACTTTTATGTTTTCCGTGCCCTTTTACAAGGCGTTAGCTTCCTCCATCCAGAGCGCGGCACACGCATCGCTCGGCATCCGGAAATCACCGCGCGGCGACAGAGTCACACTGCCCACCTTCGGGCCGTCCGGCAGGCAGGATCGCTTGAACTGCTGCGCGAAAAAGCGGCGGCAGAACGTTACAAGCCATTTCTTGATCACATCGTCCGTATACCGGCCGTCAAAAGCCAATTTTGCCATGCGGTAGATCTTCGCCGGGCCGAACCCGTACCGCAGCATATAATACAGGAAGAAATCGTGCAGCTCATACGGCCCCACCAGATCCTCCGTTTTCTGCGAGATCACGCCGTCCACCGGAGGCAGAAGTTCCGGGCTGACGGGCGTATCGAGAATGTCAAGCAGCAGCGCGCGCAGGCCCTCGTCGCCCTTGAGCGCCGCGTAATGCACCAGATGGCGCACCAGCGTCTTGGGAATCGACGCGTTCACCCCGTACATGGACATATGATCCCCGTTGTACGTCGCCCAGCCGAGCGCCAGCTCCGACAGATCGCCCGTACCGATCACCATGCCGCCCGTCTGGTTCGCCAGATCCATCAGCACCTGCGTGCGTTCGCGCGCCTGTGCGTTTTCATACGTCACGTCGTGCACGGCGGGATCCTGCCCGATGTCCGCGAAATGCTGCGTCACGGCGTCGCGGATCGGGATCTCCCGGAAGCTCACTCCCAGCGCGTGCGCCAGACCCTCCGCGTTGTTCTTCGTGCGGCTCGTCGTGCCGAAGCACGGCATCGATACCGCCAGAACCCCCTTGCGGTCCAGACCGAGCAGGTCAAATGCGCGCACCGTCACGAGCAGCGCGAGCGTGGAATCCAGTCCGCCGGAAAGCCCCACAACGGCGCTGCGGCAGTGCGTGTGCGCCAGACGCGTGCGCAGTCCCTGCGCCTGCATCGTGAGGATCGCCTCACAGCGTTCCTCGAGATCGGCGGTGTCTGCCGGGACGAATGGCATCGGTTCGATCTTCCGGCGGAGATCCAGCTCCCGCTCCGGCAGATCAAAGGATACCACCAGCGCGTCCTCCGGGGTGGGGATGCTGTGCCATGTGGTGGTGCGCAGGCGTTCCTGGCAGAGGCGCTGAACGTCGATGTCGGCTGTGATGAGGCCGGTGGAAAACGCCTTCGACTGCGCCAGAATCGCGCCGTTCTCCGCGATGATGTTGTGTCCGGAGAACACCATATCCGTGGAGGATTCGCCCTGCCCGGCGTCGGCGTAGGCATAGGCGCAGAACAGCCGCGCGGACTGCCCGCTCACCAGCGACCTGCGGTACGCCGCCTTGCCGATCGTCTCGTCGCTGGCGGAGAGATTCAGCAGGACCGTTGCGCCCATCTCAGCCAGCTTCACCGAGGGCGGATCCGCCACCCAGAGATCCTCGCAGATCTCGATGCCGAATGTAAGCCCCGGCAGGCTTTCACAGCGCAGCAGGAGCCGCCCCGCAAGCGTCTGCGCGGCGCCGCACAGATCCAGTTCCAGATAATCGGGACACGGCGTAAAGTACCGCGCTTCGTAAAATTCGCTGTAATTGGGGATATTCTTCTTTGCCGTCAGGCCGAGGATCTCCCCCCGGTACAGGACGGCGGCGCAGTTGTATAGCTTGCTCCCGGCAGCCACCGGCAGGCCCACGACTGCAACGATGTCAAGATCCTCCGTCCGGCGCGCAAGCTCCGCGAGCGCACGCTCCGCGCCGCGCAGCAGCGGCAGCGTCAGGAACAGATCGCCGCACGTATAGCCCGTGATGCACAACTCCGGGAACACAACCGCCCCGGCACCCTGCTCCGCGGCCTCCCGGATAAGCTCCGCGATCCGCTCCATATTGTATTGGCAGTCCGCCACGCGGACAGACGGCGTTGCACACGCGATCCTAAAAAATCCGTCCTTCAAGAAAATCATCCTCGCTTATTATTTCAATTCCGTTTTCCTCCAGCAGGGCGGCGGCAATTCCTCTGCCCTCCCGCAGGGTTCCGGTAAAGGTCCCGTCATAAATGGTATGGACGCCGCAGGACGGGCTTTTCTCCTTGAGGATCGCCCGCGTGACGCCGTGCTTTTGACATAACTCGAGCGTGCGCCGCGCGCCCTCCCGGAACAGCTCTGTGAGATCGCGTCCGTCCTTGCTGACGGTGCGCCCGTCCTCCGTGTTCTCGCTCGGCGGGTGCGGCGGCTTCATCACCATGCACTCCGGGCAGATCAGCAGCGCGCCCTGCTCCCGCGCAAAGGCCGCGATTGTTTCGTCCAGCTTGTTCCCGCCGTCATACCGGCAGTTTTTCCCGCACAGGCAGGCGCTCACCGCATATTTTTCCATCCCGACGCCTCCGTCCTCCCGGTTATACGGTATTGCCCCGCAGATCCTCCGGCGTATCCACCACGTCCGGCAGCTCCCGGAACACCTGCGTATGTGTGAAATCGTCCCCGGCATAGTGCCGGATCGCGCGCGCCACGCGCTTCATATTGGTCAGCGCGCCCTTCATGCTCTTTTTGCGGTAGTGCATCTTCACGACGTAGTAGAAGCAGCACAGGCACGTCTTGCGGGAGAGCGCATGGTACGCTTTCTGGTAGTCGTTGTAGACCCCCGCGCTTTCGAGGTTGATCCGCACCATCGCGGTCGCGCGGATAAAATCGTTGATTTTCGCGGCGTTGATGGTCGCCAGCGTGCTCGTATTCTGCTGGTTGTAGTAGTAGAGCGCCTTGTTGATCACAACCACCTTTTCGGCGTTGGCAAAGATCCGGTTGGCGGTGGCCATATCCTCAAAGGCCATCGACGGGAACGTGATATTGTTTTCCGTGAAGATGCTGCGGCGGTAGATCTTGTTCCACACAAGGCTCTGGATCTGCGTATCGTGCAGTAATTTATTGAGCGCCTCGCCGCGGGAATACACGCCCTCACAGCGGAACGGGTATTTATAGAGCACATCTGAATTGACGAAGTGGTAATAATAGTAGCAGCAGGCGATATCGGCGTCGTTCTGGGTGATGGCGTTATACAGCTCCTCCAGATAGGTGGGCGCGACATAATCGTCGCTGTCCACAAAGCACAGGTACTTTCCGCGCGCCACAGCCATCCCGGTATTGCGCGCCGCGGACATCCCCTGATTCTTCTGGCTGAGGACCGTTATATTGTCGTATTTTGCTTCAAATTCCTGAAGGATCTTCAGACATCCGTCCGGCGATCCGTCGTTGACTGCGATAATCTCAAAGCTTTGGAACGTCTGGGCTTCCAGCGTCTCCAGACATTTGCGCAGGAAGCGCTCTACATTATACACCGGGATCACGATGCTGATCTCCGGATTTTTCACCGTATTAGGCATAATTTTCATCCTTTCGCTCCGGGCCTGCCGGAAAGCGCAGAAACGCCAAAGCTTCTGCAAGCGCAGAGGCGGCGCTTTTGTGTTCCGGGCACGCCCAAGTAAGGAGGCTGCTAAAGCTTCTCTCCTGGACTTCCCTCTTTAGACAGTTCGGCCGATTCCTGCATCTTTCTGGTGATGCGCGAAAACGGGGCCGTGATCAAAATGACAGAATAATAGGTAATGATTCTCCACAGCAGCGTTGCCGGCTTGATGGTCGCGCTGGTAAAGAACATCGAGAAGAACACGTAAAAGCTCCCCTCGCTGGCCCCGGCAGCTCCCGGCAGCGGAACCATGCAGGAAACCATCGTGACGAACGCCTGCGCGCAGATCATATCGACCGCGCTGGCGCCGGAAAGGCCGAACGCGCGGTAGACGCAGTAGGACACGGAAAACAGCGAGGTCTGCTGCAAAAAGGTCAGCACGCAGGAGGAAACCAGCAGCTTTTTTTTGCGGAACAGCTCCGCGTTGCTCTCGTGAAAATATTCCAGCTGCGTCTCGATGCGGCGGATCGTGCCCTCATAGTCGTGCAGCAGGCGCAGCTTCGCCAGGACGGCGCAGAACCACGAGACGATCCGGTGCGTCACCGTTCGGTTGAACGAGAACAGCACCAGTCCGCCGATCACCGCGCCCTGGATGATAAATCCCACAACCGCCAGACCCAGCACGCCGCCCGGCAGGCTCTGGCTGAAAAAGCTGAACCGCAGAAGGATCGCGGCGGCGCTGTAAATGGTGAGGCAGGTCTGGTAGACGAGGAATTTCTGCACCATTGCGGCGGTGGAGACGCCGGGATCCACTCCCTGCTTCGCCATCAGGTACACCTGCATGGGCTGGCCGCCGCTCTGGAACGGTGTGACCGCGCTGTAAAAATGGCCCACCATCCCGGACTTCATCGCATCGCGGAACCGGTAGCCCGGCGCGCTGTTTTTCGTGAACAGCTGGATCAGCCACCCGTCCAGGACGAGGTCGCCCAGCATTCCCAGGAAGCCGAGCACCAGCCATTCCTTGCGAAATTCGTCGATGTTGCTTGCCAGATCCACCAGTCCGTCCTCTGAGACGCAGAAGTAGACAAGCAGGCCCACCGACAGGATCAGAATTGATCCGTTAAAAATGGTTTTTCCGTATTTTTTCTTTTTCATTCTCTCTTTCCGCAGGGGATACATCCCCTGCGCCCCTTGTCTGCGGGGACTCTGTCCCCGCGCCCCTGCAAGCTTTTGAAAAAGCTTGAGCAAAACTTTTATCCGCCTATGGCGTTCTCGAACTGAATACTCTGCTGTTGGGAGGAATATCCCCCGAGTTCCCCGAGCGCGCCGCAGGCGCGCACTTCCGGAAATGCGAAGGCATTTCCGGATCGGAGGATCCCCTAAAACCAAGCATTGGGCCGCAGGCCCACCGCGCTGCGCTGCTCCGTGCTATGGCAGCGCGTACCAGCCTGCGCAGACTCGGACGCGAGGTCCGAACCTGATATAACGCTGCGATCGGAGG
>DVHF01000057.1 GCA_018712265.1 Candidatus Gallacutalibacter pullicola | reverse complement strand
TCCCACACGCATGGTGTCCATCTTTGAAAATTCCGCAAATTTTACGGTTGAGCCGGCAAATTTTACGCTTGCAAAACGCAGGAAAAGCTTCCATAATAGTATAAACAATGAAAGCGGGATCTTGCGCCCAGGATGATCTCTCCCGTTTCCGCGGAGCCGGGAACCGTTTCCGGCTTCTTTCCCTGCAAGTCCCGTATCTACGGAGGAGGCAGTCAAAATGGAAAAAGTAAAAATCGCCTTTGTCGGAACCGGCGGATACGGCAATTATCTGCTTGGCCTTCTGGAAAAAGAGGTGGATCACGATCTGTATGACCTGCGCGCTGTGATCGATCCGTTCGTCAAATCTGCGCCGCGCTATCAGTGGTTCGTGGAGAACCATATTCCCATGTACGATACGCTTGAGGATTTCTATGATCACGACACCGCCGAGCTGGTATTCATCGCCACCCCGATCCATCTGCACAAGCAGCAGTGTATCACCGCCATGCGCCACGGCTCCCATGTGATGTGCGAAAAGCCGCTCGTTCCGCTGGTGCAGGATGTCTACGATCTCAAAAAGGTTTCGCAGGAAACAGGACGCTTCCTCGGGGTTGGCTTCCAGTGGTCGTTCTACCCGTCTATCCTCGCCATCAAGGAGGATTTCCTCTCCGGCAAGCTTGGAAAGCCGAAGATGCTGAAAAGCTATATCGCGTGGCAGCGTTTCGACAGCTACTACGGCAGGAACGGCTGGTCGGCGCATATCCGCAGCAAAAACGGCGACTGGGTGCTCGATTCCATCGTCACCAATGCCACCGCCCACTACCTGCACAACATTTTCTTCATGATGGGCGATACTCTCGCCGGTTCCCGGCTGCCGAGCGTTGTAAAAACGGCCATGTACCGCGCCAAGGATATCGAAAGCTTCGACACCTGCGTGGCGGGCGGCGAATTTGACAACGGCGCAAGGTTTATCTATCTGGCTTCCCACAGCACGGAAATCAACCGCGATCCGGTGATTGAATACGAATTTGATAACGCGGTTGTCCGCGGCGATATGAATCAGAAGGATTCCCATTTGGTCGCCACCTTCCGCGACGGCTCCACAAAGGACTACGGCCTTGTCAACGGCGATTCCTACACCGCCGTCAAGCTGATCACCGCGCTGAAGGCTGTCCGCGGCGAGGCGCAGCTCACCAGCGATCCCGATTCGATCCTGCCGCACCTGATTGTCTGCGACGCGATGCTGGATCAGGACGATATCCACGATTTCCCGAAGGATCTTGTCTACCGCGTGGAGGGCGACAATCCGGGCACGTTTGTCCACGGGCTTTATGACGATCTCCGGCGCTGCTTCGACGACGGAAAGCTTCCCAGCGAGGAGGGCTTCTCCTGGGCGTTCCCGGAAAAGAAACTCGATGTTGCCGGTTACCGCGAGTTTAAGGGCACAAAATTCCAGAAATAATCCTGGCCTTGCTTGAAAGAGCCTGTATTTCCCTATAGAGCTTTGCGGAAAGACGGTCTTTCAACAACGTACGGAAAATACTGTACCGGTAAGAAAAATGGGAGCTGCGCAGAAAATGCAGCTCCCATTTTTAGATCAGCACCCGGAAAAGCGGGAAGCGCCCCACCAGCCCGGCATAAGCTCTCCCAGCGTGACAATCGATCCGGTTTCCAGATCCGTCAGGATCTCGATCTCCGGGCTGGATCGATCCAGCTGCATCAGCAGCTCCTGGCACGCGCCGCATGGCATCCCGGCCCGGCCGTCCGGCATCACGCACACCAGCCGGACGACGCGGCTCTCTCCGGCTGTGATCATTGCGACAATCGCGCTGCGCTCCGCGCACATCCCCAGCGAGCACGCGGTGTCAATGCAGACGCCTGTATAAATTTTACCGGATTCCGTCAGGATTGCCGCGCTGACCCCGCCCGCTTCGATAAACGGGGAGATCTCCCTTGGATTGCGGCAGGCCCTTGCCGCATCGATCATATTCTGCCAAACAGCGTCAATCATGTTGAAGCCTCCTGTAACACGCCTTAAATAATATAACCCCCACGGCCAGCAGGACAGGGAAAAGTATGCCCACGAGCAGGCCGCTTTTCAGGCCGAGCTGTGTCAGCGATTCACCGGTGCGTTCCGAAAGCGCCTGAATCACCGGGGTGGACTGCGCAAAATCGGAGATCACACCCGTCAGCCACGGTCCCGCCGACGCGCCCATGTCCCCGCAGATCGCCATCACACCGAACATCGCCGTCCCGCCTGCGGGAAAACGCGCGGCCGTCATGCTCAGCGTGCCGGGCCACATCAGCGATACCGACAGGCCGCACACCGCGCACGCCAGCAGCGACAAAATGGGGCTGGGCGAAAAGACGGTGACAAAGTAACAGGCCATGCACAGGATCCCGCTGAGCAAAAGCACATTCGGCAGGTTCAGATTCTGGCCTTTCAGACCGAACAGCAGGCGGCCCAGGCCCATCAGCGCCGCGAACAGGCACGGTCCCAGCAGATCCCCCATCACCTTCGGCACGTGCAGGCCCGTTTCCGCAAACAGCGACGACCACTGCGACATCGCCAGCTCCGACGCGCCTGCGCAGAGCATCAGCAGCAGTGCGGTCAAAAACAGCTTCGATTTGAGCAGCTCGCGCACAGGCATCAGCTTTTCTTCCGGGACAGGCGGCATCAGCGGCACTCTGGCAAACCGGAACGTATTGAATGCAGGAACAATGCACCATGCCACCGGCAGCAGCTTCCAAAGCCCCTCCCCGGCAATCCACAGGAACAGCGTCGAAATCAGCACGACAGCCATCTGCCCCCAGCAATAGAACGAGTGGAGCAGGCTCATCGCGGAGGCCTTTTCGTCTCCGGGCAGGGAATCGACAATCGGGCTGATAATCACCTCGATCATGCCGCCGCCCGCCGCATAGATCATCACCGCCGCCGACAATCCGCTGTAAGCGGACGGGAAGATCTCCGGGAAAAGGCTCAGGCCGATCAGTCCCGCAGCGGCAAAGACATGGGCGGCCACCGTGGCGGCCCGGTAGCCGATTTTATCGACCAATTTGACGGATATCACATCGACAATGATCTGCGTGCCGAAGTTGAGCAGGATCAGCCGTCCGACCTCCTCAAAGGTGAGCCCGTACTGCTGCTGGAAAATCACGAACAGCAGCGGCGCCAGGTTGTTGACAATCGCCTGGGAAATGTATCCCGTATAGCAGGCGTGCAGGGTGTGTTTAAAGGTGTACCGTGACGGCCTCCCTCCGGCCGTTTTCGGTGATGCGGTATTGTTCAAGCAGGTATCCTCCTCACAGGTTCAGCTATCCCCTACTATACACACGCCGTACCCGGATGTCAATCCCTATTTCCAGCTTCTCATCATTTCAGGAAACGCCTTTCGATTTTTCAATTTTCCCGATCCAGGATCAGTCCGGACGGCAGATCCGCAGCGCCATGTATTCCTTTCCCGGCAGCGGGATCCTCACTTTCCCGCGGAACGTCCCCAGCACGGCGGACGTCATCTCCCATGTGTCTATCACTTCTACAGTATACGGTTCCGGGCCGAAATCATATTCGCGGTATGACGGGCGGTGGAACCCGAAATAGATCAGGTAATAAAAATCGCCGTTTTCCGCCGCGGCGGAGGCGCCGTCCCAATGCAGATCGACGGGTTTCAGGCCAAGTCCCGGCGTCTTTTGCAGGATGCTGTGCAGGAACCGGATCCGCTCCTGACTTTCTCCGTGCAGTTCCCCGCCGTGGCTCCACCAGATATTCCCGCCGCCGCTGAAGTACGTCTCGCCGTGTCCGGCATATCCGCCTCGGACGGCAGATTCCCAAAACCGCCTGACAAGCTCTTTGCCGCTGATATTTCCCCAGCCGTGCGGCAGGTTCCCTTCATAAGCGATCTCGTCAAGCACGACAGGCTTGCGGTAGCGGGCGCGGTATTCTCCTGTCAGCTCCGCGCATTTATAGTCATCCTGACGCTGGATGCAGCAGTGGGTGATCCACGGGGCGGTATAATCATAGAAAGCGTGGCAGTTATGGATCGAACGCAGACGGCAATAAGGGTCATACTCGCAGAAAATGGACGCTATCCTCTCCCAGTCCGCAATTGATTTTTTCATCAGGTCGTATTCATTGGCGAGGCTCCACCATACGTTCCGGAACGCCGCGAACCGGGCGATCAAATAATGGACATATCGATCGTCATCCTCAGCGCTCATTTCGGAGAACCCCCAGCGATCATAGGGGTGCATCACGATGATGTCCGCCTCGATCCCGAGATCCATCAACTGCCGGATCCGGCGCTCCATACTGCGGAAATGCTCCGGACAAAACCGCGTGAAATCCCAATGGTTTTCGGGATTATCCGGCTTATACGATCCGAAATTCTCCTGTGTGATGCCGGAATTGTCACATGGCGTCCCCTCATAAGGGAAGGTGACAGGATCGGCAAAATTAAAGTCATAGTGCTTTGGAAACACACAGAACCGTATTTTGTTGAAATATCCCTGTTCCAGTGTCCGCAGTGTTTTTTCCTGTGTTTCTTCGGGCTGATGCGTCCAGGCATAGCAGGTTGTGCCAACCGGATAATACGGCGTGCCGTCTGCATAGGCAAAGTGGAAGGTATTAAAAACGCGCACGGGGCCGTGGTTCTTATCTGAGGCCGGGAACACTTCAAATTTGCCCTCTGCTGTTCCGTCGAATCCTGTCCCGCTGATTACAAAGGTATATTCTCCAGAGAAAGACGGCATGAACCGAACCTTGTAGATCCCGTCCCCGTCATAAAAGCCCTCTGCTCTTTTTACCTCATTCTTCCCGTAAAAATCGCCTGTAACAGAATAATCTGTAAACGGGTTTCCATCGGATCGTCCCTCCAGACTTATTTCCAGTATTCCCCACTGTTCTACTGATTCAGGGTAGTCAAATTTCATTTCCATCATCCTCCCATACATTTTGGACGGCACGGTATAAAAAATCATAGCCGTCTTTTTCATAGCCATCTTTTTATTTTATTGTATCTGAAGCATCTTTTTTTGTCAAGCAAGGCTAAGCCTTGACGCACCTGCGGTGAGCAGCAGGCTAAGCCTGCACGTAAACCGCGTCACGCGTCGTACCTCCGCTGAAATTCCGATAGCAAAAAATACTCTGTCGCGGTGGAAAGCTGGTCAGGGATATGGTATAATGTCAGCAGAGCGTTATAAACGCGGGCATAATAGCTCAATCGGACATTCTTCCGAGATTCCGTGCTCTTGCTATGTTTACTCCTATCGCCGAGATTCCCGGCCGTGGGGGTGAAAGGGGGACGCGGCCAGAGCGCTCCCCCTTGGGGGATTTTCAAGGGGTTCTCCCCTTGAACGATCTTTTGCTTCCTTTTCTGGCGTTCAGAAAAGGAAGGCCCTTAGGGGTTCGGGGGCATGGGCTGAACAGCCCCCGACGCCGGGACCTGCAAGGTCCGATAGAACAGAAAACGGTGAAGCAAAGTGCTTCGAACCCACCGCAGATGTGGTATAATATTTGCAGAGTACCATAAACACGGGCATTTTAGCCCTATCATATCACTCAGCCGGGCAGAGGTACGACGCGTGCGCGATCTGCTCACCGCAGGTGTGTAGAAGGAGGAGGAAGATGGCTAAGCTTGAGAAAACAATCCGCGGGAATTTCGATATGATCCTGCAAACATTGGAGAACGCTGTGCTTCAGGGCAGCATGTCGGCTTCCTATGAGGACGGGAGCGATTTTTCCCAGGGAGACTTCCGATGCTCTGTGCGCGTCTACGAACGCTACAGCTATTCCGGCGGCAACCGTGTGAGCATGGCGGTCACATTGGCGGGAGGCAATGGGGAATACCATCTGACAGCTATCACCTCCGGCGGAAGTCAGGGAATGTTCTTTAAAATCAACCGGTGGGGCGAGGACTCCTTCCTTGACACTATCGCAGACGCCGTCGAAAGGCTGTGACGTATTTCGCTCACCGTCTGGAAAGGATACATCTCTATGCGGACAGCAACCCTTTTTGACGACTGCCCCATCATTGCGGCAGTCAAGGATGAACACGGTCTTGAGCAATGCCTCAAGCTGGATTGCAGGGTCGTATTTATCCTGTTTGGAAACATTCTGAATATCGGCGATATTGTGCGGCGGGTCAAGGATGCGGGGCGGACCGCTATCGTACATATTGATCTGATTTCCGGACTGAGCTCCAAGGAGATCTCGGTCGATTTTATCCGAAGCAATACCGGGGCTGACGGAATTATCAGCACAAAACCGCAGCTGATCCGGCGCGCCAAAGAACTCTCGCTCATTACCGTACAGCGTTTTTTTGTGCTGGATTCGCTTTCGTTCCAGAACGTGGAAAAAATCAAGGAGCTGTGCCATCCTGATTTCGTCGAGATTCTGCCCGGCGTGATGCCGAAAATTATCCGGCGCATTGCGTCTGAGATCGGGATCCCGGTGATTGCGGGCGGTCTGATCACAGATAAAGACGATATTGTACAGGCGCTTTCAAACGGCGCGGTCGCTATTTCGAGCACCAATGAGGACGTTTGGCGTTTAGGCTGATCTATGGATAGGGAGCGTATCCCCGCCCGGAACCCGATACAGCCGCCAAGGGATCCGGTCTTTTGCCGGCTCGTCAGTTGAAATAAAGTGATAAAAAATGGCATACCGCAGACTTTTTGCGGTATGCCATTTTCAACTGTATTTCTATGTAATGTTGAAAACCGTTCTGATTCTCATCGTCCGGGATTTCAGAAAGCCGCTATATTCTGCAAATAAACAGGCTGCCTTTCCGCTGAACAATGCAGCTTTCATTTCGATAAAAGACAGACTGTCTCCACATGGTTTGTGTGGGGGAACATGTCCACGGGCTGGATGTGCCGGACCGTATATCCGCTGCGGGTGAGATATGTGAAATCGCGCGCCTGCGTTTCCGGATTGCACGAAATATATACGACCCGCGCCGGGCTCAGCCTGACGATCGAGGAGAGAAACGCTTCATCGCTGCCGGCTCTGGGCGGATCCATCATCACCACATCCGCCTGTTCGCCGGAATCGGCCATATCCACCAGGAACTGCCCAGCATCGGCACAATAGAACCGCGCGTTTTGGATCCCATTCCGCCTGGCGTTGGCGATCGCATCCCGGACAGCGTCGTTGTTCAGCTCCACCCCTATCACCTTTTTCGCGTGGCGGGCCGCAATCAGTCCGATGGTGCCGATCCCGCAGTAAGCGTCGATCACGGTTTCATTTCCGGTGAGGGCGGCAAGCTCGATCGCTCTGCCATACAATTTTTCCGTCTGGACGGGGTTAATCTGGTAGAAGGACTTCGCCGAGATGCGGAACACACAGCCGCAGAGCGTATCCTCGATATAGCCGGGACCGAACAGGACCTTCTCCTGCTCGCCGAGCACAAGACTGGTGAATTTGCCGTTGACATTCTGGATCACCGTTGTGATCTCAGGATGGATTTTCCGCAGCGCCTCCACGAACCGGTTTTTTGCAGGCAGGATCGGCGTGGCCGTGACGAGCACCACCATCACCTGACCGCTCGAAAAGCCGCGCTTCACCAGCACATGGCGGAGCAGTCCCGTCCCGGTATACTCGTCGTAGGGACGGATCCGGAAGCTTTTCAGCAGACCGCGGATCGTCACAATAATGGCATCGGCAGTTTCGTCCTCGATCATGCAGTGCGATACCGGGACAATCCGGTGCGTGCTGGACTGATAGACCCCCGAGATCGTCTGCCCCTGTCTGCTGACGCCGAACGCGGCCTGCACCTTGTTGCGGTAGTGATAAGGCTTCTCCATCCCCAGAATCGGCTCTACGGAATGGAATTTGCCCAGCAGCCGCTCGCATAGGGACTGCTTCCAATGCAGCTGCCGGTCATACGCCATATTTTGCAGCTGGCAGCCGCCGCACTTCCGGTACAGCGGACAGCGATCCGGCTCAGCGGATTTTTCGGTCTCGGGAAGCCCGTCCGGATTTTGCGGCTGCGGCCTTTCCGGCGCGGGTCTTTTATACCTCCTGCGATCGCTCATTGGCCGTCCCGCCCCTTTCGGGTTTCCTCATGCAGCGGAACAGAGGGCGTCTGCTTTCTGCGGTTCTCCTCCGCGAACCAGGCGCGTTCCTTTGCCAGCTCCGCTAAAAGTGTGCGTACCGTCCAGGACTGGTTTTTCTGCGTCACAACCGCCTTGAGGGGGATATTCAGTCCGGCAATCCGCTCGAGCGCTTCATCAAGGCGCTTCCGGGTAAAGCCGTGGAAAATCACTGCGGCATCCCCGGAAAATTCCGGCGTGCCGCCGAAGCTCCCGCGCTGTCCCTGCGCGATGCAGTCGGAGAGGGCGGTGTCAAGCATTCCCTCTGTAATCTCGCAGAATTCCGCGCCCAGAGCGGCAGCGGCCGCGCATAATGCCTCCGTCTGATCCGGCGCGCCGTACCCGAGGATCAGCTCCTGGGGCATCACAATCCTTGCTTTCATAACCATCCTCCTTTACCTGCCGTATTGGCGGATATTCTTCATCACGCGGAAATATACGGGGACAAGGAACAGATCCGCCATCACCCACGCGATCGGGCTTGCGAAGCACGCGGCCGCAAATCCAAACGCCGGAACGAGGAACAGGCCGGTGATGCCGCGCGCAACCATTTCGCAGACGCCTGCAAAGATGGCGATCTTGCTGTATCCGATCCCCTGAAGCAGCAGACGGAACACATTCACGCCGGTGAGCGGAATATAGAACGCCGCGTTCGTCAGAAGATAGCGATAGGTATTCTCTATGATCTCCGTTTCGCCGGAATCGACGAACAGCAGCGCCAGACTCCTGCCGAAAAAGAAAATGATAATCAGTGCAAACACGGAATAGATGCTGCCGATCACCATACCGGCGCGCAGGCCGGGGCTGAGCCGTTCGGGCTTGCGGGCGCCGATATTCTGGCCGCCGTAGGTGGACATGGCGATGCCCATGGCGTCAAAGGCGGCAGTAAAGAACATTGACAGCTTGTTTGCCGCCGTTACAGCCGCGACGATCATCGAGCCGAGCGAATTGACCGACACCTGCAGCAGGATGCTGCCGATTGCTGTAATCGAGCTTTGCAGGCCCATCGGGATCCCTGTCCCGCACAGGGTCCGGATGCAGTCCAGACGGAAACGCAGATCCTCCTTTTTGATGTGGAGGATCGGAAATTTTTTGACGATAAACACGAAGCAGGCAAGCCCGGAGACCCCCTGAGAGATAACAGTGGCAACCGCTGCGCCCGCTACCCCCATCGGAATCACAAGGATGAGGAGCAGATCGAGTACAATGTTGATGATGGACGCCATGATCAGGAAGACAACAGGCGTTTTGCTGTCGCCGAGCGCACGGAGCAGTCCGGCGAGGATATTGTAAAAGAAGGTGGTAGGGATCCCGGCAAAAATAACGACGATGTAGGCGTACGCCTCGTCGATGATATCCTCCGGTGTGCTCATAGCCACCAGAATCGGACGGCAGAAAACGACCGTCAGCACCGTAAACACGACGGACGCCGCTGCGCAGATCCAGACGATATTGCCGATCAGCTGACGCATCTCGTCAAAATCCTTTGCGCCGAACCGCTGTGCGACCGGGATGGAAAAGCCGCTGCACAGGCCCAGACAGAAGCCGATGATCAGGAAATTGACAGAACCGGTGGAGCCCACCGCCGCCAGCGACTGCGTACCCAGGAACCGCCCGACGATGATGGTATCCACCATGGAATAAAACTGCTGAAACAAGTTTCCGAAAATCAGGGGGATCGTGAAGCGCAAAATAAGCTTCGCGGGCGATCCGGACGTCATGTCTTTCGTCATAAAATACCTTCTTCCACATATTCTCCGGTATCCGAGAGCAATGCTTCGGCACAGACGTTCCTATGCGGGAAAGAGGGCAAGATCCCTCCCCTCGCAAAATGCAAATACATGATACAAAAAAGCGGAAAAAGGCGCAAGCGTTTTTTTTCAAAAAAAACGTCCTGATTAGAAAATTCGTGAATATCACTATTTTATGATGACCAATCTCTCCCAAATTTATCCTCCCGATCAAGATCCGTCCCCCGGTTCTCATTGCTGCCGCGCGGCGTTTTCTCCATCCTGTGGGAGGTTTGCTTTTATTGCGGACGCCGTGTGCAGATACGGCCCAGCGTTTCCCCTTTTCGGGGCCTGTCTGCGCACATCGCGGCCCTTTTCGGATCCTGCGGGACAGCAGGCGTGACAGTTCCGGATCCGCAAAAACATTCAAGGGATCCATCCATCGGATGGACCCCCTTCTCTGTTTGCTCGCCCTTACAGGAGCACCTGCGGCGAGCAGCAGGCTGAGCCTGCACCCAGATCGCGCACCTGCGCTGGACAAGACTTAGCCTTGGAATTTTTCCCAGCTGATGACCTCGCCCGCGCTCTTGCGGGGACGCGCCGGGATTTCCTCTGCTGGATAGCCGATCGGTGTGACGGCTACCACGTCGTATTCCTCCGGGATGCTGAGAGCGGATTTCACCTGATCGTTATAAAAAGCGCCAAGCCAGCAGGTGCCCAGACCAAGCTCCTCTGCCTCCAAAATCATAAACGACATGGCGATCGATCCGTCTATGGTGCGCGCCGGCTGTCCGCACGCCATCGTGGACGGCTCGTTGGTACACACCGCCAGGAAAGCGGGCGCCTGCGCGACGGAGCTCTGCCCGCAGCAGGCGGGGACAAGCTTTTGAATCGTCGCCGGATCCGTTACCATGATAAATTTCCATGCCTGCGTATTTCGCGCGGAAGGGGCCAGCCGTCCGGCCTCCAAAATCCGTTCCAGCTTTTCCTTTTCCACA
The DNA here is from genome assembly GCA_018712265.1 of Candidatus Gallacutalibacter pullicola. Taxonomy (GTDB): domain Bacteria; phylum Bacillota; class Clostridia; order Oscillospirales; family Acutalibacteraceae; genus Gallacutalibacter; species Gallacutalibacter pullicola. The sequence continues at coordinate 2,999 of DVHF01000057.1, read as the reverse complement.
GGGTCAGGCTTATAGCTGCGCACACTGCGCCTGTCTTGAATGGCTTCCATAACCGTCATATCAAATCACTCCTCCAGTTGCGGCTGTCCGGAGATTCCGGCGTTCCGGCATCCGGACAAAATCTGTATTGATCCTACAAGGTTATTATAGCGGAAAAAGGCCGCAAAAGGAAGCGGAAAGAAAAAAGTTTTGTGCAGGATAGGTTGAGACTGAAACAAAAAACCTCCCCCATGCAGACACAGGGGGAGGTTCGGATCTCTGAAAAATCAGATGAATATGTATTTCAGCACGAAAATGACGGCGAGCACATACATCAGCACGCTGATTTTCTTCGTCTTGAATTTGCCGGTAACGAGGTTGATCACGACATAGGAGATAACGCCCAGGGCGATGCCCTCCGAAATCGAATACAGGAACGGCATCGCAATGATCGCGATAAACGCGGGAATCGCTTCGCCGATATCGTCAAAGTCGATTTTCAGCACGGAGGAGAGCATCATGAAGCCGACCACAATCAGTGCCGGAGCCGTCGCAAAGGACGGGATCGACAGGAAGATCGGAGAGAGGAACAGCGCCAGGCCGAACAGCAGTCCGGAAACCACGCTCGTCAGGCCGGTGCGCCCGCCTGCCATAACGCCGGAGGAGCTCTCCACATACGTCGTAACCGTGGAGGTACCCAGCATTGCGCCGGCGGTGGTGCCAATCGCGTCCGCCAGCAGCACGCCGCGGATTTTCGGAAGGTGGCCGTCCTTATCAAGCATATCCGCCTTGGACGCCACGCCGATCACCGTGCCCAGCGTGTCAAACAGATCGACGAACAGGAACGCGAACATCACCGTGAAGAAGTTGAACGACAGGATATTGCTGAAATCCATCTGCATAAAGGTGGGGGCCAGGCTCGGAATCGCGATGCCGTTGGAGAAATCCGGCAGCGTGGAAGCCATTCCCAGCTCCGCGTTCGGAATGTACAGCCCGGTAAGCTCGAAAATAATGCCCAGAATCCACACGCCCAAAATACCGAACAGGATCGCTCCCTTTACCTTGCGTACCATCAGCACGGCAATCAGCAGGACGCCGATCACAGAAAGCACCGCGCCAATGCCTACCGACCAGAAAGAGCCGTCCTGAATGGCGGTATTGAACGGATACATCGTCACCAGCGTGCTGGAATCCGCCTGAACAATCTTGCTGTTCTGCAGGCCGATAAAGGTGATGAACAGGCCGATGCCGCAGGTGACGCCCAGCTTGAGCGAATGGGGGATGCAGTTGAACAGCGCCTCGCGGATTTTTGTGACGGACAGGATAATGAAGATGATGCCTTCCACAAAAACAGCGGCCAGCGCCGTCTGCCAGCTGTACCCCATGCCCAGCACAACCGTATAGGCAAAATAGGCGTTCAGGCCCATGCCCGGCGCGAGGACGAACGGGTAATTGGAAAGCCCGGCCATCAGGATCGACGCAACGCACGAGGAAAGCGCCGTCGCGGTAAAGACAGCTCCGGCATCCATACCGGATGCGCTCAGAATATTCGGGTTGACGGCCAGAATGTAGGCCATCGTCATAAATGTGGTGATACCGGCGACAATCTCCGTTTTCACAGAGGTTCCTGCCGCTTTCAGATGGAACACGCGTTCCAGGAAATCGCCCATGACAAAACTCCTCCTTTAGAAAATAAAAAATAAAACAGCCGCCGGCGGGAAAGCTGGCGGACCTGCACTTCCTCCTTTCCCTCCCAAAACGGGCTGTCCTTATCCTTCCCGCATCGTTCACCGGTGGCTGAAGCTGTCATAGCTGCATTGCAAACAGTTCAAAAAATATTCACATTTCATTCATCATTATGATATCGTAAAAAAGTGCGGATGTCAATAAATTCCGGCCATTTTCCGGCTTTGTTTTTCAGTTTTTACAAAACGAACAAAAAAACGTGGGGAATTTTTCCGGGCAATATTTACATACGGATGGCAGATTAACGCGCTGTATTTGTATTTTTGATTCCGGGCGGACAGCGTCCCATACGCAGAAAACTGCCGGAAAGCTGGGAGAAATCCCCAGATCCCGGCAGCTTTTTCAGTGTCCCTCTCAGCCCACGTCGGGATCCGGATTTGCTTCCGTCTCCGCTTCGCCGCACGGAAGCGCCCGATCCGCCTTCGTCCGCTGGCGGCAGCCCAGGATGTGCAGCCCCCGCACCGCCGAAAAGGAATAGGTGGACAGGGGGCGCATATAGGCATTGGAGCTGTGCGCCGTGACGAGGATTTTCCCATGGGACGCGCACGTCACAAGGGCGGTGTGATAATAGACCCCCTCCTCGTTTGCCAGCTGGACGATATCCCCTATCTCCAGCTGGGAGAGCGGGACCTCCTTTGCGTAGGGTCCCGGCCCCGTATTGGTGGTGAGAAAATCGTACATATAGCGGATACTCGTCCACGCGGGCGCGCGGGTGTTGGTATCCAGATAGTACCAGCCGTTCGTCTTGCTGAAATTCATTACGCAGCATCCCGCCAGGAGACATTGTGATACAAAGTTCGCGCAGTCGCCGCCGATATTTTCAAAATCATAGAATTTTTCATTTCTGGAATACGCCCATTCACAGGCATAGCATACCGCCGCACAGCGGTTATAACCCTGTTCCCGCAGCATAGAAAAGCCTCCCTTCAAAATACTTCATTCTATGCCGCGGTCCGGATTTTGTCCCCTCAGCTGCCGGAAGTACGCTTCGTCAGCTTCGCGGTGTATCGGAGAAAATCATCGCGCGTGTGCATTTTATCGTTTTCGTTATGAATTGTCATCTGCACGTTCACAGGCAGAGACAAAAGGTAGGCGCGCACATAGTCGTCATCCATCACCATCTGATGCAGATCACTGTAATATTTCACTAAAAAAATCCCTCCGGTAAAATTCATGTTCCGGACGTTTCCTTTGCAGCCGGGAAAGTGTCCGCCTGTTTTATTGTGTGGACAGGCGTGCTGGAATATGTAGAGCTGCGGCACGGTAAAAGTGAA
>DVHF01000056.1 GCA_018712265.1 Candidatus Gallacutalibacter pullicola | reverse complement strand
TTTCCCTGAGCAAGACAATCCAATGGTTATTGTTACAAATTCCCGGCCAAAAATTCCAAATCAGATAAAAAAATAGGGATATGCCGAAATGCACATCCCTATACCGTATCATATTTTCCGGGAAAATATTCCGCATTTTGGACATATCCTCCCGCCCTATGCTTTAAATCGAAATCTTATGGGCAATCCGATAGCGTTCTTCGTCAAAGACACGCTTCTGGTTGAGAGCTTCCGTAATATCGAAGTCAACAACTTTATTGGCTCTAATCGCCACAACGCGGTTGCCGATGCCCTCCTTGAGCAGGTTGGCCGCATGGTTGCCCATGAGACTGCCAAGCACGCGGTCGCGCATCGTCGGGGAACCGCCTCTCTGGACATGGCCCAGAATCGTCGCGCGCGATTCGATGCCGGTCTCGTCCTGAATCTTTGCAGAAAGCTCGCTGACGCCGCCGACGCCTTCCGCCACCACGATGATGAAATGCCTTTTCCCGGTACGCTGCGTGGAACGCATCCGGTTCACGACGTCGCGTTCGAAATCGAACTCCACTTCGGGGACCAGAATCGTCGTAGCGCCGACGGCAATTCCCGTGTTGAGCGCCAGATCGCCGCACCGGCGTCCCATGACCTCAACGACGCTGCACCGGTCGTGCGATTCCGTCGTATCGCGCAGGCGGTCCACCATTTCCATGGCCGTATTCATGGCCGTATCGTAGCCGATAGTATATTCCGTGCACGCGATGTCGTTGTCGATCGTCCCGGGGACGCCGACGCACGGGATCCCCTCGCCCGTCAGATCGCGCGCGCCGCGGAACGAACCGTCGCCGCCGATCACCACAACGCCGTCAATTCCGAGGTTGCGGCACATATTCGCAGCTTTCTTCACGCCGGCGGGCGTGTTGAATTCCGGGCTGCGGGCCGTATAAAGCATTGTACCGCCATGATGGATAATATCCGAAACGCTGCGCAGGTTCATATCAATCACGTCGCCGTTCAGCAGGCCGTTGTAGCCCCTGCGGATCCCCAGCACTCTCAGCCCGTCCGCAAGCGCGGTTCTCACGACCGCACGGATCGCTGCGTTCATGCCGGGTGCGTCGCCTCCGCTCGTCAGAACTGCTATCGTTTTGGTATTCATACTCTGCCAAGCCTCCCATTCGATTTTCTGTGTGTGCCGCCGCTTCAGCTCCAATCATTCCGCGGCGGTTTTCTTCATTCCCATTTGCGTCAAAAACGGCATAGCATTCAAATTTTATGTAATGCCAATACTTTCACATTCTAACCATTATTATACGCAATTCCGCAGCCGCCGTCAATATCCCTGCATGGATAAAAATGTTTTTCACATGGATTTTCGTTGCATTTTTCAAAAAATTTACACGGACACCAGCGCGACGTTCCCGTCCCCCAGGAGGCGTTTGAGTTCCCGCAGGAGCACAGGATTCACATCCACCCGCAGCGCAGGCGGGGCCGCCACCAGTTTGCCCGTATCTGTATAGAATAAATACAGCGGGAGCGTCCCCTCAAACAGCTCCGTATACTGAAGCGCCTTGCGGCACAGGGGATCCTCTCGGTTCGGGACCTTCAGGTACAGGCCCGGCCGCTTTGATTTCTTCTTTTCCGCCTTCTTCTCCTGCGGCGGGAGCACCTTTTCGCAGAGGATCTTGACTTCCTCCGAGAGATCCAGCCTGCCGACAAGCTGCACGGCCTTTCCCTCCACAATCAGCCCCGCGTACTGCGTGAGCGTGTTCGGGAAGATGAGCACCTCCATCGAACCGTACAGGTCCTCTATGGCGGCAAAGGCCATGGTGGTGTTTTTCTTCGTCACCTTTGTGCGCACGGAGGTGAAAATTCCCAGCAGCGTCACCATATCCCCGTCGCGGTATTTGCCCACCCCGTCGCGCACGTCCTCGAGGATCTCCCCCGTCCTGTCGGCGTGCAGCTTCTCATAAAGCGGCAGGTATTCCCGCATCGGATGGCCGGAAATGTAAATCCCCGTGACCTCTTTCTCCATCGCAAGCTTTTCGGCCGGGGAGTAATCCGGCACAGGATCCATCACAAAGGACTGCTCGCCGGGCGCGTCAGGGAGATCAAAAAAGCCGATCTGCCCCTCAATATTGCGCCGTTTGTCGGCGTCGAGCGTCTCGAGCACCGCGTCGATATTCTCCATCATCTGGCGGCGGTTGCTCCCCAGATCGTCGAGCGCGCCGCAGCGGATCAGACTTTCCAGCACGCGCCGGTTCAGATCCAGGCCGTACATCCGCTTGCAGAAATCGTAGAACGATGAGAACGGCCCATTCTGCTCCCGCTCCCGCACAAGGCGGTCGAGGAACGCGGCGCCGATGTTCTTCACCGCCAGCAGGCCGAACCGGATGTCCTTCCCCACAACGGAGAACCGGCTCTGGCTCTCATTGACGTGCGGCGGCAGCACCCGGATCCCCAGGCGCGTACATTCCGCGATATAACCCGCGATTTTGCCTGTATTATCGAGCACGCTTGTGAGCAGCGCGGCCATATATTCGCGCGGGTAATGGCACTTGAGCCACGCCGTCTGGTATGATACCGTGGCGTAAGCCGCCGCGTGCGACTTATTGAACGCATAGGACGCGAAGCTTTCCATTTCGCCGAAAATCGTCAGCGCCGTCTTTTCGTCCACACCGCGCCGCACACAGCCCTCCACCTCGACCGTGCCGTCCTCCCTGACCAGTCCGTGGATGAAAATCTCCTTTTCGCGCTCCATCACGTCGGCCTTTTTCTTGGCCATCGCACGGCGCACCACATCTGCCCGGCCCAGCGAATATCCCGCCAGCTTGCGGAAAATCTGCATGACCTGCTCCTGATAGACGATGCAGCCATAGGTGACGTCCAGAATATCCGCCAGCATGGGATGGAGATACGTCACCTTTTCGGGATGGTGCCTGTTCTCGATGTACCGCGGGATGGAATCCATCGGGCCGGGGCGGTACAGCGAGATCACCGAGATCAGATCCTCGATCGATTCCGGACCGAGCTGCACAATGGTGTTGCGCATCCCGGCCGATTCAAACTGGAACACGCCCTCCGTCTGCCCGGCGGCAAACATCGCGAATACCCTGGGATCGTCGAGCGGTATGGCGTCGACAGAGAAATCAGGTACCCGCTTCTGGATCTCCTTGCGCGCGTTGTCGATAATCGACAGGTTCCTCAGGCCCAGAAAATCCATCTTGAGCAGGCCCAGCTCCTCGAGCGCCGTCATGGTGTACTGCGTCACGATGGAATCGCCGTTTTTCGCAAGCGGCACATAGGAGCTCACCGGCTGATCCGTGATGACCACCCCTGCCGCGTGCGTCGAGGTATTGCGCGGCATCCCCTCGATCTGGCGCGCCATATCGATCAGGCCGCGGATCTGCGGTTCTGATTCATAGCGTGAGTGCAGCTCCTTCGACATGGCCAGCGCCTTTTCCAGCGTGATGCCCAGTTCCATCGGGATGAGCTTTGCGATCCCGTCCACTGCCGCGTAGGGGATCCCCATCGCCCTGCCGACATCGCGGATGGAGCCGCGGGCAGCCATCGTACCGAACGTCACGATCTGCGCCACGTGATCGCTCCCATACCGCCGCACCACATAGTCGATGATTTCCTGCCGCCGCTCGTCGCTGAAATCGATATCGAAGTCCGGCATACTCACGCGCTCCGGATTGAGGAACCGTTCAAACAGCAGCTGGTACCGGATCGGATCGATATTTGTGATCCCCATGCAGTACGCCGCCAGGCTGCCCGCGCCGGAGCCTCTGCCCGGCCCCACAGGGATCCCGACAGATTTCGCGTAGCGCACAAAATCGTATACAATCAGGTAGTAATTGACATACCCCATCCGCTCGACCATGTCCATCTCGTAGTCGAGCCGTTCCAGAAGCTCCCTGTCCGGATGTTCCCCGTACCTCTCCCGCAGGCCGGCCCGGCATTTCTCCCGGAAAAACTGGACGTTGTCCTCGCCGTTCGGCGTGTCGAAGCGGGGCAGGCGCGTATGGCCGAATTCAACTTCCACCTCGCACTGGTCCGCAATCACGCCGGTGTTGTCCACCGCCTCCGGGCACTGCGGGAACAGAGCGCGCATTTCCTCCTCGGTTTTGTAATAGAATTCCTGCGACCCAAATTCCAGCGAATTTTCCTCGTCGATGGTGTGGTTCGTCTGGATGCACAGCAGCACCTTGTGCATCCGGCTGTCCTCTTTCCTGATGTAGTGGCAGTCGTTCGTCGCCACGAGCGGGATGCCCGTCTCTCTGGACAGCGTAATCAGCGCCGGCAGAATGCGCTTCTGCTCCGGCAGGCCGTGATCCTGAATCTCGATGTAAAAATTCCCGTGCCCGAAAATCGCGTCGTACCGCAGCGCGGCCTCCTTGGCGCCCGCGTAATCGTTCGCCGAGAGGGCGCGCGGGATCTCCCCCGCCAAACACGCCGACAGCGCGATCAGGCCCTCCGAATACTGCTCCAGCAGCTCAAAATCGACGCGCGGCTTGCTGTAAAAGCCCTCTGTCCACGACCGGCTGACGATCTCGGTCAAATTCCGGTACCCCGTATTATTCTTGCACAGCAGCACCAGATGGCGGTTCTCGGAATCCAGCTCGTGGACCTTATCGAACCGCGTGCGCTTCGCCACATAGACCTCGCAGCCGATGATCGGCTTAATGCCGCGCTTTTTCGCCTCCTTATAAAAGTCGATCACGCCGTACATCACGCCGTGATCCGTAATCGCCACAGCCTGATGGCCCAGCTCCGCCGCCCTGTCGAGCAGACGGATGATGCGGCACGCGCCGTCGAGCAGGCTGTACTCCGTATGAAGATGCAGATGCGTAAATCCCATTATCATCCCTCCTGCCCCGGTACGCCCAGCGCCTGCGCAAATTCCAGGATCCGCTGGAGCCTGTGGTTGACCCCCGACCGGCTGATCGGTTCGGACAGGCCCGCGCCCAGCTCCCGCAGCGACATCTCCGGATTTTCCCGGCGCAGCGACGCCAGCTCACGCAGATCCTCCGGCAGACTGTGCAGCCCCACCTTTTTGTCGATCGCTTCGATGGCGGCGATCTGGCGCGCGGCAGCGTCCGCCGTCTTGCCGAGGTTGGCTGTCTCGAAATTCGTCTTGCGGTTGATGTCGTTGCGCATCTGCTTGAGCATCTTCACCTGCATCAGTTCCATAGAGGAATTTTTCGCGCCGATATATGTCAGGAAATCCGCGATCTGCTCGCTCCCCTTTACGTATACCACGAACGATCCCTTCCGGTTGACCAGCGACGGCTGCACCGACAGCTCCCCCGCCTCCTCAAGCAGCGTGATGAGATCGCGCGCCAGCTTCATGTACGGCACAATCATCTCCAGATGGTAGTCCTTCTGCGGATCCGTCACCGTGCCGCACGACAAAAACACCCCGCGCAGAAACGGCGCCAGGCTCGGCGGATCCCCCAGATTTTCGCGGTTGATCCGCAGGTTGAGTTCCCTGCCGGTATGCCCGAAAAACGCAAGGAACCTCCGCCGCTGATCCTCCCCCTGCACTGAGAGCGTATAGGTATTGGCGCTGCGGCGGCGCGTCAGCACGGAGGTGATCTCCGTCACCACGCCGGCGGTACGAGCGGCGAGCTCCGCGGCCCTATGCGCGGCCAGACCGTTCTCCGTCGTCATGCAGATATTTTCCGGCATAAAGCTTTTCGCAAACAGGAATATCCCATAGCATTCCGCCTTATCCCGGGAGGCGTCCTCCCCTTCCAGGCGGCAGAGTTCATTTTTAGTTTCAGCAGAAAACGACATCTTCAAAAACATCCTTCAGACTTACTTTCAGCTCTGGAAACCTTCTGGAATAAAATTCATCCTTCGCTTTCTCTTTCTCCTGCTCCGACATTTTCTTCAGAAGGTACTCCGGATAGATCGAACAGACTTCCTCCAAGACATATCTTCCGTCTTGCAGACAATTCACATCCACCGACCGATTATTGATGTCCACTATCCAATACTCAGCGACGCCAAAGCTTTCATAAATTTCTTTCTTGACACCCTTATCGTTCTTAGCTGTGCCTGGGGACAACACCTCCACGATTAAATCCGGAGGCCCGTAAATCCCATCTCTTTTGATAAAATCATGGCGGCAAACTACCATCCCGTCCGGAACCACCCAGGTTTTCTCATCGAAATGCACATCGATCCCATCAGAAAACGCCTCGCAGGATCTATCCCGGAAAAAACCATACAGCAGCCTGTAAATATTTCCCACAACTCTCGAATGATCGATAGAGGGCCTAGGGGACATTGCAACTAATTTTCCGTTATAACATTCATATCTGAAAAAATCATCCTGATACGCCGTGTTTTTCATTCTTCTTTCCCCCTTTTCGTTCAGCGGGCTGTTTCCGGCAATTCTCCATAGCAGGTATGCAGGTATCGCAAAAGGCTTTTATGGGAGCGAGGAAAAGCAGGACATCCGTCACGACTTGCGGATATCGCGGTGATGGACGCTTGCGCGCTGGCGGTTCTCCTGCAAATGGCTGTACAGCAGCTGTGCCAGCGCCACCGACCGGTGATGGCCGCCTGTGCAGCCAATGGCTACCACCAGCTGGCTTTTTCCCTCGTCGCAGTAAAGCGGCAGCGTATAGTCGATGAGATCGAACATCCGCTTGACAAAGCCCTTTGTCTGATCCCATTTCATGACGTAATCATAGACAGGCCCGTCCAACCCCGTCTGATGCTTCAATTCCTCCACGTAGTACGGATTCGGCAGGCACCGCACGTCGAACACCAGATCGGCCTCCGCCGGGATCCCGTACTTGAAGCCGAACGACACGCACTGCACCATCAGCGCGCTGGAGGAGTTGTCCAGAAACAGCAGAGAGATCCGCTCCTTGAGCTGCGCCGGAGACAGATGCGTCGTATCGATGACGTAGTCGGCGCGCTCCCGGATCTTACTCACGATCCGCCGTTCCGCGTGAACGGCATCCTCGAGCGACTGCTCCGTATCCGCCAGCGGATGGCGGCGGCGCGTCTCCTTGAAGCGGCGGATCAGGACGTCGTCCTCCGCGTCGATATACAGCAGCTTGAACTCGCACCCTTCTTTTTTGAGGGAATCGAGCGTTTCTGAAAAACGCTTGAACATTCTTCCGCCGCGGATATCCGTGACAATCGCAATTTTCTGGAACCCTGTCCCCGCCTTTTCAAACAGGCCGTAAAACGTCACAATCAGCTCAGGCGGCACGTTATCCACACAGTAAAAGCCGATATCCTCCAGCGCGTGGACAGCTCCGGATTTTCCCGCCCCGGACAGCCCCGTTACAATCAGAAAGGTCATTCTTCCCCCATCCTTTTTACTTCACATTCCAGCATGATGCCCGTTTCCCGCAGCACCCTCTCCTGTATCAGCGAAATCAGCGACAGCACATCCGCACACGTTGCGCCGCCGCGGTTGATGATGAATCCCGCGTGCTTTTCGCTCACCTCTGCGCCGCCGACGCGCGTCCCTTTCAGGCCGCACTGTTCTATCAGCGCGCCCGCGAAATGGCCCTCCGGCCGCTTAAACACGCTGCCCGCGCTGGGATATTCCAGCGGCTGCTTTTCCTTCCTGCGCTGGATCAGTTCCTGCATCTCCGCGCGGATCTTCTCCTGACTGCCCTGTTTGAGACACAGCTTTGCGCCGAGTATAATTGCGTCGTTTTCCATATAAGCGGTATGCCGGTAGGAAAAGCGAATCTCCTCCCGGGAAAACACACCGATCGTCCCGTCCGGATACATATGGCGCGATTCCGTCAGGATATTCCCGATCTCCCCGCCGTAGGCCCCGGCGTTCATCAGGACGGCCCCGCCCACGCTGCCCGGGATGCCATAGAGGAATTCCGCGCCCGTGAGAGAATGTTCCGCAGCAGCAGTCCCCACTGCGGAAAGGGATGCTGCCGCACCGCAGCAAATCGTCCCGCCGACAGCTTCGACGCGGCTGAAGTCCCCGCCCAGCGCGATCACCGCGCCGCGAATCCCCTTGTCGCTGACAAGCAGATTTGATCCGTTGCCCAGCGGAACGATCGGGATACCGAGCCGTCCGGCCTCCCGCAGAACAGCAGCGAGCGCGTCCTCCCGCGGTACGGTGAGAAACAGATCTGCCGGTCCGCCGATCCGGAATGTGGTGTGGCGGCTCATCGGTTCGTCACGGCGGACGTCGCAGCCCGCCTGCCGCGCGGTTTCTTCAAGTTGTGTCAAATGCTCCATGAAATTCCTCCAAAACAGGGCCGTCTCCAAACTGGGCAGTTATTCCTCATCCAGCACCCTGGTATATTTGCGCAGATACTCGTACAGGCGGTTTTCGTCCGCATTGACGATCAGCTCCTCCGGGAAATCGATCTCCCGGAGCATCCGCTCGGCGTTTGAGTAAACGCCCATCTCTGTGCAGAAATGCGCGTCAGAATCGATTACGATCGGGACGCCGTATTTTTTGCACGTCTCCGCGATCTTTTTGCAGTTTGGTATCGACGCTTTTCTGACGAGGAAGGAATGCTCGTTGATCTCCACCAGCTTTCCCTGGCGTCCAAACTCTGGGATCACGGTTTCGTAATCGTACTCAAACTGCGGCGTACCGCTGTGGCCAATCACGCGGACCATCGGATTCTGCGCCACCTTGAGCCAAAGCTCCGTGCACCGTTCCACCGTCGGCTTGACGGACGGATCCAGCAGTCCGTTGTGAATGGATGCGACAGCCCAATCGAGATTCCGGGCATTTTCCTCGAGATCGGTATTTCCGTCATAGTCAATAATATTCAGTTCGATGCCGCGCAGAACCAGAATTCCTTCCAGCCTGCGCGGGACGGATACAAGGTTCTGGAAAAACCAGTCGCCGGGCGCGCCGGGCATCCTGCGTCCATGATCGGTGAGCGCGATCGCTTTCAGCCCAACCTGCGCGGCGTAGCGGACCATTTCAAGAATTGTGTTGTATGCGTGCGTAGACGCTATTGTATGTGTGTGCAAATCAGCAATAATATTCATTTTTCCTCCTGGCAAGGGGCCTCCGCGGCCCCTTGACCCCGCGCCGGGGGCAAGCCCCCGGGCCCATTTCCGCCCCACCGCGGTGGTTATCGCTGCGCGCAGTCGAGACAGAACCTCTTTTACGGAATAGATTTTTTGTTGTGGTTTTGTGAAACTGTGGCTGTTCCGCGCGGGTCGCGCGTGAGTTGGGGGAAATGTCACGAAATGACAAAAGGGGACGGATCCCGTTGGGGATTCCCCAAGCCCCCTTTTTCACTGTGAGCGTCTGCGGGCCTCTCGCCGCAACAGAGCAGCTACGGTGAGCAGAACGCGCAAGTGTTGTACCTTCGCCCGGCAGGATATACGATCGGGTCGATATGCCCGCGTTGTATCCTTTTCGCAGGCGTGAATATCCCTGACCAGCCTGCCGCCGCGACAGAGTATTTGAAGTTATCATAATTCCCGCGGAGGTAACGACGCGCGGCGCGTATTACGTGCAGACTTAGTCTGCTTGATGGTTATAGGTCTAAATCGAGCTTTTTCTCGTGCTCCTTCATGGCGTCCATATCCATGCCGAGGCTGGCGAGAAGCTCCTGCGCGGCGTTGTAGCCCATCTTCTTCTGACGGTTGTTCATCGCGGCAACTTCTATGATAATAGCGAGGTTGCGCCCGGGCTTGACCGGAATCGTCAGAACGGGAACTTTCAGGCCGAGGATTTCTGTATATTCGTTATCGATCCCCATGCGATCGTAAACCTTGGTGCTGTCCCAGATTTCCAGGTTGATCACCATGTCGATCTTCTCTGTCAGCTTGACGGCGCCCATACCGAAAATCCGGCGGGCATTGATAATGCCGATGCCGCGCAGCTCGATGAAATGGCGGATGTTTTCCGGCGCGGTGCCGACAAGCGATTTTGCCGATACGCGGCGGATCTCCACGGCATCGTCGGCGATCAGACGGTGGCCGCGCTTGATCAGCTCGATCGCCGTTTCGCTCTTGCCGACGCCGCTGTCGCCGACAAGCAGAATCCCCTCGCCGTATACCTCCACCAGCACGCCGTGACGGGTAATGCGCGGAGCAAGCTCCACGTTCATGTACGCAACGAGCGCCGCAACCAGACTGGAGGTGGTATCCTGTGTGCTGTACAGCGGGACCTCATACTGATGTGCAGCCTCGATGATCTCCGGTTCCGGCTCCAGACCGCGCGCAATAATAACAACCGGGGGATGATGCGCAAACAGGCGGTCAACCGCGGCTGCTTTATTTTCCGGCGTCTGCGCCCGGAGAAAAGCGTATTCCGCGTTGCCTAAAATCTGAATACGGTTCTTATCAAAATATTCGAGATACCCGTTCAGCTCAAGGCCAGGACGGTTGACATCAGGCGAGCAGATCAGGACGGTTTCCGGATCGGCCGGTTCATAGAGGGGCCGAAGCGCCAATTCCTTGATAACCTTTGACAGAGGCACGGTAAAAACGGCTTTCATCAAATAACACCTGCTTTTCTTTCGTATTTCCCTTCAGGAACCCGGACATGCTATCCGGTGTTTCTTTTATTATAGCTCAATCGGCATAAAGTTTAAAGCGGGATCCTAAAATTTATTTGGAAAGTACGGAGGTCTTTTGCCCTCGGGCGGTTAAAATCCCTGTTTGCGCTGTCTCCGGCCGATTGTCAACGGTGCGCGTCTGTGCTATAATGAGAGTGTTTTTGAAAAATCCTGGGGCACTGATAAGTCAGGATTTTACTTTATCCCTGCGGCAAAACGCCATCTCTGCCGCCGGTTCAATTTCGGCGGGCCGGGACAGCACAGTGGCGCCGGGCGCAGCCATGCCGCGGGCAGAGGGGGAGATTTTTTGAAAATTGCATTTTTTATGGAAGCATATCTCGAGCAGTCCTCCGGAGTACAGACGCTTGCCTGTACGATGGCAAAAGGACTGCGTGCTTTGGGACATACCGTCCTGATCGTCTCGGGCGATCCTCACGCAGAGGAATCTTATCTGGACGGTTCCATCCTGCATTGTCCCGCCAAGGCGTCTGCAAGCTCGTTTGGATTCAGTGCACGGCGCGGGCGAATCTCTCAGCTCAAGCCCTTTCTGGAAGAGTTTTCTCCCGATCTCATTCAGATAATGACCTATTCGGAAATCGGAGAAGCCGGTATCAATTTTGCACAGCAGCATCAGATCCCGTTCATTGCTGTGCTTCACGATCTTCGAGACGTTCGGACAGGCATCCCCGGAAACTTCCTCACCCAGAAAATCACGCACTCCTATTTCCAGAATGTTTTCCATAAAGCCGTCGCTTCCGCAGCAGCCGTTGCCGCCACCTCGCCGGTTCTCTGCCGGGAGGCGTCCGGCCTCCAGCCTAACGGACACGTGGTACAGCTTCCGCTGTGCGCCGACAGCAGCCGGTTCCGTCTGCGTTCCTCCTCAAAGGACGGCAATGAAAATATGCGCCGCTGGCTCCATTTGGAAAAAAAGATCGGCGTGCTCTTTGTGGGCCGTCTCGATGAGGAAAGCGGCTTATCGGAATTATTGGACGAATGGGCGAAGCAGATTTCAAAAGCCGGCAACCTTCAGCTCATCATCGCCGGGGACGGCCCGGACGCTCCCGCTCTGCGCGAAAAAGCCAAGCTTGCCGGGATCGCGGATCAGGTCACTTTTGCGGGACAGATCCCGCATCACGAAATTGCCCAATGCTACGACATCTGTTCCGCTTACGTCAGCGCCTCCCTCTCCTCCACGATGAAAACGCCGCCCGTAGAGGCTATGTGCTGCGGGCTTCCCGTGATTCTGCGCAAGGGCTGCGCCAACGAGAGCATGATCCAGGAGGGACAAAACGGTTTCATTTACAGCACATTTCACGAGCTGGCGGATCTTCTCAAAACGCTTTCTTCCCTCGACGCCAGAACAACCGGACGCATGAAAGAACTCGTCAGCGCCGCCTCCAAGGATTTCACCGAGGATTCCCTCGCCCATGCCCTTGCAGATCTCTATCAAACTGTAATTTGAAAATGCGACATGAATAATCACAAAACGGACACGCCGTCAGGTTCAGACGGCGTGTCCGTTTTTTATGCAGAATCTTCTGTGATCCACCGAGAGACGCGGAGAGTTTGAGAGGCAGAGCCTCTCAACAGCCGGACGATCCCGTCCGGAAAACACCGAGCCCTCACACGGGCGATTGATTATGACTTTTCTCTCAAAAAATCTTCCGTCTCGACTGCGAGGATCCTCAACCTCCGCGCTGGGGCGGAAATGGGGTCTGGGGACAAGTCCCCAGACGGGTGCAGGGTGGTAAACCCTGCCGGGGGGGACCCCCGACTTACTCGGCTGCCTTGGCGCGCACGGCTTTCTTGTGCTTCTGCCACATGACGTAGAGCGGACCTGCGACGCAGGTGGAGGAATAGCAGCCGCACACGATGCCCACCATCATCGGCAGGGCAAAGGTCGTGACCGTGGAGAGATCGTAGATCGCGCCAACCACATAAACCACGGCTACCGCCAGGAATGTGCACAGGGCTGTGTAAACAGAACGGGTGAGCGTCTGGTTGATGCTGGTATCGACAACATCAGCAACATCCGCTTTCGGCCCCATGATCCGGCGGTTCTCGCGCACACGGTCATAAATAATAATCGTACCGTTGAGCGAGTAGCCCAGGATCGTCAGAACTACCGCGATGAAATTATCATTCAGCGGGATGCGGCATATCACAAACGTAAAGTATACCATGATCACGTCGTGTGTGAGCGTGATAATCGCCATCACACCTGCCGACATACCGCCGATCTTCTTGAATCGGAACGCGATGTAAATAATCAGCAGGATCGCAGCAATAATGATAGAAATAATGCACTTGAGGAAAAATTCCCCGCCCATCGTAGGATCAATGGAGCTGGATTCAATCACCGTAAACCCGGCGTCCGGATACTGCTCCGTGAGCGCGGCCTCCACAGCCTGCTGCTCCTCCACGGAGAGGGAATCCTCTCCCGCAAACGACAGTGACACGCTGCTGTCAGTCTCGTCGCCCATGGACTGCCCGAGCGTTACAGTGACGTTTTTGCCGGAGGCATCCTGCACGATGCGCTGGACATCCTCCTGATCGATCTCTCCGGAGAAAGAGTACCGGATCACAGCGCCGCCCTTAAACTGGATATCCAGCTGTGTTCCGAAAATAATATTGCAGATGATGCCAATCAATATTACCGCGGCGGAAATGCCAATGAATATTTTCCGGTTCTCATAAAATTTAATATGAAACGTTTTCATTCTGCCGGCCCTCCATACAACCATTTTTTGCGCAGCGGCTTAAAGCTGGCAAGCGATTTTGTCATCAGGCGGGACGCTCCCACACCCATGATGAAGTTGCCGAAGTTGCCGACAAGCAGCGTATAGCCAAAGGAATAAATCGAGCCCGTGGTGGAGTTTCCAAAGAGCATCGACAGGATGTTGCTGGGTCCAAACACGCCCATCAGGATAAGCGCGACAATAATCGTGGTAATATTGCCGTCGAAAATCGCCCAGAAGCTGTTTTCGTCGCCCCTGCTGATGGCGGAATCGAGCGATTTGCCTGCCCACAGCTCCTCTTTAATGCGCGTGGCCGTGATGATATTCGCATCCACGCCCATACCGATAGAAAGAATAATACCGGCAATACCGGGAAGCGTCATCGTAAAGCTGTTGATAAACGGCAGATAGCCGGAAATGGCGATGAACGAAACCGCTACCTGTCCAAGCAGGGAAATTACCGCCACAAAGCCCGGCAGACGGAACATCACAATCATAAAAACTGCCACAATCGCAAACGCGATGACGCCTGCAATCATCATAGCATTAAGCGAGGATTCTCCCATGCTCGGGCTGATGGTGCTGAAATTCGTAGTCTTGAGCTTGAACGGCAGCGCGCCCGCGTTGATCTGGTTGGCAAGCTTGGACGCCGACTGCGCGTCAAAATTACCTGTGATGGAACACTCCCCACCAGTGATTGCCTCATTGACAACAGGATTTGAGATCATCACATCGTCCATCCAGATGGAAATAACCTGTCCGGTGAGCCGCTCAGTAGCTTCTGCAAATTTCTGCGCGCCCTCGTCGCTCATCGTTACATTAACCACATAGGACATCCTGCCGGTACCGTCGTCATACATTGCCGGTTCCGCAGACTCAATATCGCTGCCCTGCAGGATAATTGTGCTTTCCGTCGTCCCGGTGGGCGTCCTGTACACGATGCTGCCGTCCTCGCCCATCTCCTCAGAGGCGTGCTCGTCTCCCTCGCGGAAGGTGAGCAGGGCTGTGGCTGCAAGCTCGTTGATCGCTTCCTCCGGATTGAAATCCGTTTCGTCGCTCCGCCACGGGAACCTCACAATAATGCGCTGGTTGTCGTAATCAACATTCAGCTCATAATCCGTGATATGGTTGCTGACCATACGGGTTTCGATGGTGCTTCTCGCGGCCTCCATATCCTGCCGGGTGACCTCCTCTGTGGTATCCGGGCTGAAGGTGGCCTCCACGCCGCCGCGGATGTCGATTCCCCAACGGATGTCGCCCGCACCCTTGAGGTACGTAATCCTGTTGTCGCCGTGCTGCACGGAGATTCCCCAGATGCTGGTGTACGTCAAAAACAGGATCAGGAGGGCGACGATGAAAAATACCGGTTTTGCTGTTCGCTTCATGCGTATATCCTCCAACTGCGAATGTATTGCTGCGTTTTCAGGGATTCTCCGGAATCTGGCCGGCTTGTCCGGAAAAATCCCTCCCGGCAGGCGATCCACAGTCCGATGCGGCAGTGTCGGGAGTCATGCACAACAATCACCCTCCATTATATGGACTTCTCCGGCAAAAGTCAATAAAATTCTCCATTTTGACGCAAAACCATTGCTTTCGCGTCCATTTCTGCCGGCAGGCTTAGCCTGCCTGGTTGAAAAAATCTCTTGCGTTGGGCGCGATCATGGTATAAAATAAGAAAATAAACTTCTAAGAGGAGGTCTTTTCTTTGGAAAGAACTGAAATCTCCAGACTGTATGCGGATCCGCAGTCGTTTGGAGGAAAAACCGTTACTGTGTGCGGTTGGGCGCGCACGATCCGTGATTCCAAGGCGCTTGGTTTTATTGACTTGAACGATGGAAGCTGCTTCAAGGGCGTTCAGATCGTCTTTGAGGCGGATAAGGTTGATAATTATAAAGATATTGCAAAGCAGAATGTCGGGGCGGCTCTCAATGTAACAGGTACGATGCTGCTCACCCCCGAGGCAAAGCAGCCCTTTGAGATCCATGCGGAAAAAATCGTGGTGGAAGGGCCTTCCACACCGGATTACCCGCTTCAGAAAAAGCGCCATTCTCTGGAATATCTGCGCACAATCGCACATCTCCGTCCGCGCACGAACACATTCAGCGCGGCTTACCGCGTGCGCTCTGCGGCAGCGTTCGCCATCCATAAGTTTTTCCAGGAGCGCGGCTTCATTTACGCGCACACGCCGCTGATCACCGGCAGCGACTGCGAGGGTGCCGGCGAGATGTTCACCGTCACCACGCTGGACATGGAGAACCCGCCGCGCACCGAGGACGGCAATGTCGATTTTGCGCAGGACTTTTTCGGCAAGCGCACTTCCCTCACCGTTTCCGGCCAGCTTGAGGCCGAGTGCATGGCGATGGCGTTCGGTAAGGTTTACACCTTCGGCCCGACCTTCCGCGCGGAAAAATCCTACACCCAGCGCCATGCCGCGGAATTCTGGATGATTGAGCCGGAAATCGCTTTCGCGGATTTACAGGACGATATGGATCTTGCGCGCGACATGATCAAATACGTCATCCGCTATGTGATGGAAACCTGCCCCGCTGATATCGATTTCTTCAACACCTTTGTCGACAAGGGCCTCAAGGATCGTCTGACCCATGTGGTGGAATCTGAGTTCGGCTGCGTCACCTATACCGAGGCTGTCGAGATTCTGAAAGAACACAATGATCAGTTTGAATACAAGGTGGAATGGGGCTGCGATCTCCAGACGGAGCACGAAAAGTATCTCACCGAGCAGGTATTCGGACGTCCCGTGTTCGTCACGGACTATCCGAAAGAGATCAAAGCATTCTATATGCGCCTGAACGACGACGGCAAGACCGTCGCGGCTGTGGACATGCTCGTGCCCGGCATCGGCGAGATTATCGGCGGCAGCCAGCGCGAGGAGCGGCTGGACGTACTGCTGGCACGTCTCAAGGAGCTTGGTCTTGACGAAAAGGATTACTGGTGGTATCTGGATCTGCGGCGCTTCGGCGGGACAAAGCACGCCGGTTTCGGACTTGGCTTCGAGCGTCTGATCATGTACCTCACCGGGATTTCCAACATCCGCGACGTGCTCCCGTTCCCCCGCACCACCGGAACCGCGGAGTTTTAAGCGGCCTAAGTCTGTATATATTCCGCGCCGCACTTTGGGGAAATCCCGTTTTCTTTGGTGCAGTGCTGCGGTTTAAAGCTGCTGATATATTTGATTGAAAAAACAGCTATGCGCTGTGCTTGTCTGCACGGCGCATGGCTGTTTTAATTTTACTGAATAAACTATCCGCGGAGCAGACGCGATTCTCCTGCCGAAATTTTTCTTTACAAAACACCCGCGCCATGCTATAATAAGTCACAGTTTTCAGGAGGTGAAGTTTAATGTCGGCAATTTGCAAATAACGGGACAATAAGAATGTGGTTCATCCAAAACAGGATGGGTTTTCTTGTTGTACTTATTTTTGCAGACAGCCGCCAAGCTTTACCGATTATAAGAGGGAATATTCTGTAAATTTGCCGGAATCAGGCCCGAGTTCGGCCTGCGCTTTTGTTGTGGCCGGAAGTTTCGGCTACAGGCCGGCAATCCTGTTTTCGTGGTGGAATCTGTAATTTTTAGTACTGTGGAAGATAACTCATCGTTTGGGAGAGTTATCTTTTTTATTGTCCTGACACAAATTGGTAAATTTTGTAATTTTATTAGTGTTAAGGAGAATATAAAAATGAACCGCGAAAACAAACGAAAAAAATATGAAGCAGGCTATTACAAAACACATCCGTGCAGCGACAGCTTTATCTGCAAAAACTGCGGACGTCCCGTCGTTCCGGAGGGCGCGGGAAGCGATCACCGCAACCACTGTCCCAACTGCCTTGTCAGCCTCCACGTGGACGTGGAGCCCGGCGATCGCGAATCTGACTGCGGTGGACTGATGGATCCAGTGGCGGTGTGGGTCCGGAAAAACGGCGAATGGGCGATCATCCATCGCTGCCGCCGCTGCGGGAAGCTGAGCTCCAACCGGGTAGCCGCTGACGATAATCCCATGAAGCTGATGTCCATCGCCATGAAGCCGCTCTGCCTGCCGCCGTTCCCTCTGGAGCGCATTGAGGAAATGACGGCTCTGATGGCGGGCGATGGAAAAATAGCCCCATAACAGACAAGGGACGGAAAGCGTTGTTTCCGTCCCTTGCCATATCTCACAGCGCTTGCGCTAATCGTTGTAGTGGCCTTATCTTTTTCACTGCATTTTATTCCTCTATCAAATCGTGTTCTTGACCTTTCCCCTCCCGAAGCGCTTTTATGCCCCGTTTCAGGTGCTCCATATTGCTCTCAGAATAAAAAGGATCAATCGAAACGTCAAACGGAATCCTCTTTTCGCGCGTCATCTTTTTCGCGAAAATGGTAAATGCAGTGGTCATATCCAATCCCAATTCATCGCAGGTTTTGGAAAAATTATTTTTTAATGTGTCGTCAAGCCTGATCGTAATCGTAGCCATAAGCTTTTACCACCTTTCTGTAATTACATTATATATCTTTTGTAATGATATTGTCAATATATTAGTTAGAAAATTCAGATTATTTACATTTTATTCTTGTTGTGAAGCTATTTTTCGTATGTCTTTCTCTCTGTTCTATTTTACAAAACAATATTAGGAACCGTTCTGCCATTACAACAGAACTTTTTCCGGTTTCTTGACGAGATATACAGAAAATACCGTAGAAAAACACAAACCGCTTGACAAAATGCAGAAAATGCAAGAT
>DVHF01000055.1 GCA_018712265.1 Candidatus Gallacutalibacter pullicola | reverse complement strand
GTGGTGGATTTGATGATTACCACCGTTGCCGCCACAAGCGACAGCTTGAACATTACATGGAAAATCTGACGGGCGGTAATCCTCCCGTCAGACCGTTACCCTGTGTAGTCCCTTGTAAACTGTACTTTATTAAAGTAATAATAATCCCGGAACCCCACAGCCTTGCCGATCTCCTCCACAGATTTCGCTGTCGTCTCCAGCATCTCCTTCGCCCCGCGGATCCTCAGCCCGTTGACATAATCCGAAAAATTCTTTCCGGTATTTTTCTTAAACAGGACGCTGCAATACGCCTCATTGAGATAAAACTGATCCGCCAAATCGCGCAGGTAGATCTCGTCCGTATAATGCTCTCTCACATAATCAAGCAGCTTTCTGAAATTCTCGTTGCCGTGCGCCGGAAAGGACGGATGCTGCATCTGACGAAGATATTCCTTTTTCGACTGGAACCGCTTGATGAGCGATTCCAGAATCTCCGGAGCTTCTCCCGGCTGTATGGGCTTGAGCCGGTAATCAAACGCCCCCTGCTGGAGCGCCTCCTGTGCATAGATAAACTCGCCGTAGCCGCTGACAATCACAAACTCAGATTCGATCCCGCGCCGGCGCGCCTCCCGAAGCAAATCTATCCCGGACATCCCCGGCATCCTGATATCGGTAAACACCACATCGGGCTGCTTTTGGCAGATCTCCTCCAGCGCCTCGTCGGAGTCCATAAACTCCCCGGCAATTTCAAAATTGTACTTTTCCCACGGAAACTGCTTGCGCAGAGCAACCAGCGCCCAGTATTCATCATCGACCAGGATCGCTGTATACATTTCAAAATTCCTCCTTTGCACAGAATGTATTTTTGATTATAGCATATTTTTCGAAAATATGCTTATATTTTTCAAAAAATTTTTATGTAACCGGTTGACAATTGTGAAAATATGATATATTATATCTATTGTAACCGGTTGATAATCGCATGAATGAACAAGGAGGATGAACGATATGTATCTGCCAAGAAGCTTTTACAGTGATCTGGGCGATGTCGAGGTCATTGAGCGAGACGGTATACTTCATCTCTTCCATCTGGTACTTCCCAATCGGGATCTGATTGCACATGCGATCTCCCGGGACGGACTCAGTTGGAAAGCCTGCGCTCCGGCTATACGGACCGGGGATCCTGGAGAGATGGATGACGATATGATCCGTACCATCAGTGTAACAAAACGGGATGATCTTTACTATATGCTGTATACCGCTACCAGCCGTCAGGAGGCTGGACGTGTAGAGCGTACGGGTCTGGCGATTTCAAAGGATCTGTACTCTTGGGAAAAGTATCCCGAAAGGATCGTGGCCCAAGCGGATCCAAAATATTATGAAACTGAACTTTCTAAAACACGCGCTATCGCTTTCAGGGATCCAAAACCGTTAGAGGTAGACGGAAAATATTACTGTACCGTTTGTGCTCGAGCCGCATTGGGACCCCGATTCAGAAAAGGCTGCGCCGCGCTGATGGTATCTGATGACCTTATCCATTGGAAAGCAAAAGCCCCGCTGTTTATGCCAGGATTATTTGACGAAGTGGAATGTCCTCAGCTTTATCGCATCGGTGAATATTTCTATCTGTTTGGCAGCATCATAGAAGAACAAACACAAAGGTACTGGATCTCCAAAAATATCGACGGCCCGTTCTACACCCCCTCAAACAGCCAGCTGTTTCCCGTCCACAGCCATTATGCAGGCCGGCTTTGCCGCTTTGACGGAAAGGATATCTTCGCCTGCTGGACCAGCTGTATTCAGGATGGAGATCACCCATTTGGACTTCGGACGGTTTTGGGAGAACCTATTCGCTACGTTCCCTCAATTTTAGAAGTACATCAAAATCCCGACGGCACGTTACATATGGCATCCTGGCAGGGCTGGGACAATTATCAGAAAAAAAAGACTCCCCTTACAGATCTTCAGTGGATTTGGGGAAATATATCTGGAGAACTGAAACAGAATCAGAATAATCTCACCCTTTCATCACAGGAGGGATTTTCTCTTTACGCAGATTCTGAAAATCATGAAAGTTTCACCTTGAACGGAAAACTAAAGCTTTCCACAGGGGAAGCAGGACTGTTTTTCCGCGGAGATGACCAGGCCGGAGGATATTTCATCCGATTCCGCCCTGCAGAGTACCGCGCAGCTCTTATCCGCCATACCAATCATCCGGAACAGGATCGATTCTGCTATCAGGTTATGCAGGAATCCCCATGCTCCGCACTGGATCGCTGGGTTCCTTTTCAGCTGCGCAGTATAGGCGCTGAAATTGAATTTTCATTAGATGGACACATTCTGTTTTCTACGGTGAGTTCCACAAGGCTCAGCGGCAGGATTGGATGCTATGCCATCTGCGGAGAATTCCTGCTTTCTGATCTTGAGCTTATTTCCATGCGGCAGCCTGAAAACCAATAGTCCCCATATGGTATTACAGAAAGGAGTGAAGGATATGTCCGGTGGCCTAAAAACATGGAAGCGGGATTTCCGCCATTGCTGGCAAATGTGGATCCTTTTGCTTCCGGCTTTGATCTGGCTGGTAGTCTTTTGCTATACACCCATGTATGGCTTGCTAATCGCATTTAAGGACTATAAAGCTAATTTGGGAATATTGGGAAGTCCTTGGGCAGGTCTCAAATATTTTCGGCAGTTTTTTGAAACCGACATTGCTTTTACCAGCATCGTAAATACCATTCGCATCAGCGGTTTTTCACTGCTTTTCTCTTTTCCCATCCCGATTCTTTTCGCGTTAATGCTTAACCAAATCTCGTCTTCAAAGGTCCGAAAATTTCTCCAGTCAGTATCATTTATGCCCTACTTTATTTCTGCGGTTGTGCTGGTAGGTATGCTCAACATCATTCTTTCTCCCACCACCGGATTTGTGAATGTATTTTTGAACCATTTTGGTATGGGCGGCAAAATGTTTATGACCCGGGAAGAATATTTTCTCCCCATATATATTCTGTCAGGAATTTGGCAGAGTATGGGCTTCAACGCCATCGTTTATATTGCTGCCCTCACAACAATCGATACTGCCCTTTACGAAGCAGCCACCATAGATGGAGCTTCCAAATTTAAGCAGATCTTGTATATCGAAATTCCTTCCATTTTACCTACCATTATCGTTATGTTTATTTTGGCAACCGGAAATATGCTCTCCGTTGGATACGAAAAGGTATATCTGATGCAAAGCAGCCTCAACTTGAGCGTCAGTGAAGTGGTTTCTACCTATGTTTATAAGGTAGGAATACAGAGCGCCCAATTCAGCTTTGCAACAGCGGTAGGGCTGTTCAACAGTGTGGCGAATTTTCTGATCATCTTTGTAACAAACGCAATTTCGCGCCGCATCTCAGATATCAGTTTATTCTGATTCGGAAGGGAGGAAGCTGTATGTTCAAGCGTTCTCACGCAAAGAGACGTTCCCGTGCGGATAAAATCTTCACCTTGATCAACGGCATCATCATGGCTTTTCTGAGTATCATGATTATTTATCCGCTCTATTATATCCTGGTCGCCTCTTTTACCGATCCCAGCATTGTTGCCAGCGGAAAGTTCCTGCTTTATCCCGAAAAACTATTTCTGGACGGATATCAGGAAATTTTCAAATACCGCCCTATCTGGACCGGCTACCGCAATTCCATTGTTTACACTATGCTTAATGTCGCCTTGACAATCTGCTTTCCTTGCCTATTATTGAATATGGGCAAACGCGGTAATCTATCTTATTCGGCTGATACCCTTTTCACAGGCGTATCAGCCGATATTTTTTGATTTATAAAAATAAAAACCGCACTCCGTTTGTTATAGACAGTATACCACGCAAGCTGAGCCTGCACCCAGATCGCGCCCACTCCCTCCGGTCGACCAGCTGGGTGCGCGATTGGGCCACAATGCCCGCGGACCTGCGGTCAGCAGAACGCGCAACGCGTCGTACCTCCGCTTGGCTTTGCGGTATGATTGAGCAGAGATGCCCGCGTTTATAGCTGTCTGCTGACATTGTACCATATCCGCGACAAGCCCGCCACCGCGACAGAGTGTTTTTTCTTATCGGAATTTCAGCGGAGGCAACGACGCGCGGCGCGTATTACGTCCAGGCTTAGCCTGGCCCGCGTTTATAGCTGTCTGCGGACATTATACTATACTGTCTAACAAATGGAGTGCAGTTTGAGATCAGGGCAGCGGGGATGTTTCGTCTTTCAGCAGCGAATACAGCTTCATGTCCAGAAGCTTCCCATTTTTCACAGCGTTGCAGCGCAGGATCCCCTCCAGCTGGAACCCCGCCTTTTCAAATACACGGCAGGAGGCCGCGTTGCAGGAGAACGGCTCCGCAAATATCCGCAGGATGTCCGAATGGGAAAACACGTAGGCGCACGCCTGACGCACAGCACTTGTACCGTACCCGCGGCCCCAATAGGGTTCCCCGAGATAATATCCAAGCTCCGCCGTGCGGAAATGAATGTTCCTCCCACGCTCCACGGCGATACTTCCGATCGCCCGGCCGTCCACATCGATGGCAAACGCAAACATTTCTGTGGGATCGGCCGCAAGCATCTGGGAAATATATTCCTCCGCATCCCGCACAGTATAGGGATACGGGATGCCGTCGCGCAGATTATCCTGCACACGCTTATTGTTAATGTTCTGTGCCAGTGACGCGGCATCCTCCAGCCGCCAGGGACGAATCGCACATTCCATAAAAGCCTCCGTCATTCCCCAAACCGGGCGGATTTTACCATCCTGCGCGCCGTTTCCGCATTCTCATACACCGCCTGTTTCAGTTCGTCCATGCTGTCAAACTTCCGCTCCGGCCGGATAAAGCCCACGAGTTCCACCGGGATCGCCCTGCCGTACAGGTTCCCGCCGTAATCGAGGATCCACGTCTCGGAAAGCACATGATCGGATCCGACCGTCGGCTTCACCCCGATGTTCGTCACACCGCAGTACACGCGCCCATCCACACGGACAAGGCTCGCATACACGCCGAACCGCGGCAGGACAAATCCCTCCGGGATCCGCTGGTTGATGGTCGGCATTCCCAGTTCACGGCCCAGCTGCCGCCCGTGCTCGACGGGAAAGGTATACCCGAACCGCCGTCCAAGCAGCCCGGCGGCCTCCTCCACACGGCCCTCGCCGATCAGCGCGCGGATCCTGGTGGAGCTGACGGGCAGTCCGTCCACGTCTACCTCCGGGACGATCAGCGTCTCGATCCCACGCGACGCGCACAGCCGCGCAAGTTCCTCACTGTCCGCTCTGCCGCCCGCGCCGAAATGGAAATTAAACCCGCAGCACACTCGCTGTGCGTGGAACATCCCGTCAAGGATCTTCGTCACGAAATCCTCCGCCGAGAAATCCCGCACCTCAGAAAACGCCGGCATGTACACCTGCTCGATCCCCAGCTTTTCCAGCAGATGAAGCTTTTCGCTGTTCGTCATCAGACGCGGCGCGCCCTTGCCGCATAAGTCGGAAAGCGGACTCGCGTCGAATGTGAATACGGTGGGGGAAAGCCCCAATTCATGCCCGGCCACCGCGCGGTAAATGACCTTTTGATGGCCGATATGCAGCCCATCGAAGCAGCCAAGCGCCACCGCGGTGGGGGCGGCGCTCTCTTTTATGGTATGGAAAACCAGCATCCGCCTGTCTCCTCCCTTTCTCGATTGATTCTCTCCAGCGTGATCTGAGAAGTCCTCAGCACTGCTGCGTTCCCCCGAAAGACATCCTCAGCCATGCCAGTCACGCCTGCCGAAAGTATTCCGCGGGATTCGCGCCGTACCTCCCCATTTTCAGCGAATTTTCCAGCGCCTTTGACTTTTCAGACACTCTCTAGTCCTGCGGAAACAGCCGCAGCACCCGGAGTTCCCCGGCGGCAGGATCCACACGTCCCAGACCGAGAAACTTCCCATCCGGCGCGTAAACGCGAAGCTCCGCGCCGCCGGTGATCCCCTTTGGGACGCTTGTCCTTTGCAGGCTCAGACCGCCGCCGTTTGCGAACCGGGCCGCCTGCGCCGCGCTCACGCTCACCCGCGGCCGCGCCTGGAACAGCACGTCCACAGGGAGCACCCGCCGCGCCAATTCTTCGCGCGGAAGCTCCCGCGCCTGTTCCAGCGGGACAGCATCGTCCAGACCAAATCCCGCAGCACGCGTCCGGCGGAGCGCGCTCATCACGCCGAGCGACCCGCAGGACAACGCCAGATCGGCGCACAAGGTGCGGATATACGTCCCCTTGGAACACGCGACAGCCAGCCGCCCCTCCTGGCGCTCCTCGTCAAACGCCAGCAGTTCAAGGCGCGTAATCGTGACGGGCCGCTTTTCGCGCTCGACCTCCACGCCCTGGCGCGCCAGCTCATACAGCCGTTTGCCGTCCTTATGCACCGCCGAATACATGGGCGGCGTCTGCAAAATCTCCCCGGCAAATTCCGGGATCCTCCTCAAAATCTCCTCACGCGTCACGCGCACACCGCTTTGGGCCGTCACGCGCCCGGTTGTATCCTCCGTATCGGTGGAAAATCCAAAACGGAACGACGCTTCATATTCCTTGCCGCTGTCGTCCAGAAGCGGCTCCGCGCGCGTGGCGCAGCCCAGCAGCAGCGGTAGCACCCCGGTCGCCATCGGATCCAGCGTACCGGTATGGCCGATTTTCTTCTGGCCGCAGGCGCGGCGCATCACGGCCACCACGTCAAAGGACGTAAACCCATGCGGCTTATCGATCACAATTACCCCGTTCAAGGAATTCCCGCCCTTCTCACCGGATCGCAAGCTCCGCGCGAATCACCTCGAGCATCTGCTGTTTGGCTTCGGACAGCGGGACGGTAAAGGAACAACCGGCTGCGCCGCGGTGGCCGCCGCCGCCGAAATGCGAACAGATTGCCGCCGCATCGATGGGCGGCTGCGTCCGCAGGGATACTTTATAACCGCCGTCACTGCGCTGGCGGAACGTCACGCCGACGAGCACGCCCTCAATCTGGCGCGGGATCGCGGAAAGACCGTCCAGATCGCTGTCGAGCGCCCCTGTTTTTTCGACCATCGCACAGGAGATCTCCATCATAGCGACGCGGCCATCCTCAAAAAATTCCATCGTATCCATCGCAAGACGTTCCATTTCCAGCCGGGCGCGGCTCTTGGTATCGAACATCACGCGGTTGATCTCCGCGGCGTCGGCGCCTTTTTCCATCAGATCCGCCGCCGTCCGGTAAGTCGCGGGGGTGGCGTTGGGATACCGAAAGCACCCGGTATCCGTCGTGATCCCCGTATACAGGCTGTTGGCTATCTGGGAATCGATTTCAACGCCCAGAAGCCCCAGCAGGGTGGGGATGATCTCGCAGGCTGCAGCCGCGGTGCTGTCGACATATTCATATTCGGCAAACGGCACATGGGATCCATGATGATCGATCGCCAGCCGGATCTTCCCGGCATAGGCCGATTCCAGCCGGCCAAGGAGCTTGCTGTCCGCGACATCGACGCTCATGATGAACGCCGGGTCAAACTGATCCGGCTCCACACCGGAATAGAGGTAACGGTAGTGCGGGCCTATCTCGTCCGCACATTCACAGCGCGCGCGCTTGCCCATTTTCTGAAGCGCGCGGCACAGGCCGGAGGCAGAGCCAAGGGTATCGCCGTCGGGGTACTGGTGGCTCAGGATCAGAATCCGATCCGCATCCCGCAGCAGTTCGGCGCATTGTTCAAGCGTTACGGTCATCGAGATCACATCCTTTCGGTTTACCGGTTGAGATCGTTGAGTATTCTGGAAATATTCGCGCCGTATTCGATGGAATCGGTCGCTTTAAATGTCAGCGCCGGGACATGCCGCAGGCTCAGGCGGCTTCCCAGCTCGTGCCGGATATGTCCGGCCGCGGATTTCAGGCCCTGCACGGCAGTTTTGGCCTGCTCCATGCCGCCCATTGCACTGATATACACGGTGCAGTAGGACAGATCCCGCGAGACCTCCACGCGGACGATGCTGATCAATCCCTGCACGCGGGGATCCTTTAATTCACGGAAAATCGCGGTAAGCTCGCGCATGATGTCCTCCGTGGTACGGTCAAGTTTATGACTGGGCATGAAAACCCTCCTTCTATTTAAAATTCATCAGCCCGAAGGGCTGCAACCATATTCTTTCCGCCGAGCCGGGATTTTGCGCCCTGCCCGGGCGGGGCGGATAATTTTGAAGCTTTCGGCTTCACCAAATCAAAGGCTTTTCACCCTGCCCGGGCAGGGCGGTTATTCTTGAAGCTTACAGCTTCACTGTTTTTGGGGTGCCCCTCACAGGGGCCGTCCCCTTTTGTCACTTCGTGACATTTCCCCACACAGTGGGGGAATCTTCCCTTAAAGATTCCCCGCTGGGGAGCGCTCTGGCCGCGTCCCCAGACCCCACGGCCGGATTCCGCAGTGATAGGAGCAAGCATATCAAGAGCCAGGAAGTGCGCTCCCGTTGCCGGAAAACTCTGCT
>DVHF01000054.1 GCA_018712265.1 Candidatus Gallacutalibacter pullicola | reverse complement strand
AAGCCCTGTACCCGTTCGAGCTTTCCGGCGGGATGGCGCGCCGTGTGCTCGTTTCGGCGGCGGTGCTGGAATCCCCGCGGCTGATCATCGCCGACGAGCCGACCCCCGGTCTTGACGCGCGTGCGGCGGAACGGATCCTCCGTCATTTCCGCGAGCTTGCGGACGGCGGCGCGGCGGTGCTGTTCATCACGCACGACCTGGATCTCGCGCTCACCGTTGCGGACCGTGTGGCGGTGCTGTATGCGGGCGAGACGATCGAGGAAGCCGCTGCGTCCGATTTCACGTCGGGAAAGCTCCGCCACCCCTATACCCGCGCACTGTGGGACGCCATGCCGCAGAACGGATTCCGGCCCATCCCCGGCGCGCAGCCCTATCCCGGGGAGATTTCGCAGGGATGCCTGTTCGCGCCGCGGTGCCCGCTGTGCAGGCCGGAATGTACCGCGGGATCCATCCCGTACCGGGCCGCGGGGGACGGCTTCGTACGCTGTCTGGCAGATCCAGAGCGGAAAGGAGAAACGCCATGATTCTGGAAGCGAAAAACGTCAGCTTTGCCTACCGCCGCCGGGGAAAGGCTGTGCTGCAAAACGTCAGCCTGACTGTGGAATCCGGAGAGATTACCGGACTGTTCGCGCCGAGCGGATACGGGAAAACGACGCTCTGCCGCCTGCTTGCCGGATACGAAAAGCCGGATTCGGGACAGATCCTGCTGGACGGCAAGCCGCTTTCCTCCTACCGCGGCTTCTGTCCCGTACAGATGATCTGGCAGAACCCCGAGACGGCCGTCGACCCGCTGATCCGTCTGGGAGAAACGCTCCGGGAGGCGGGCGGCGTGGAGGACCGTATTCTGGACGCGCTGCATATCGCGCCCGCGTGGCTCAGCCGCTATCCGACAGAGCTCTCCGGCGGGGAGTTACAGCGATTTTGTATTGCGCGTGCCTTGCGCCCGGAGCTGAAATTCCTGCTGTGCGACGAGACGACGGCGATGCTGGATCTGATTACGCAGGCGCAGATTTGGGATTTTTTAATAACAGAGGCCAGGGAGCGGGGATTGGGGATGTTGATTGTGAGTCATAGTGCGGCGCTGTTGGAAAGGCTGTGCGCCAAGGTCAAGCACTTGCCAATGGCGAGCAAAACATAAAAGTTTTGCTCAAGCTTTTTCAAAAGCTTGCGAAGGGGTGTGGGGGCGAGGAGCCCCCACAAGCAAAAAGGGCCGCAAAGCGGCCCCTCAGAAAAGGTGAGCAAACAGAGAGGGGGAACCATCCAGTGGATGGTTCCCCCGAACGCTTTTGCGGCAGGCTAAGCCTGCACGTAGACCGCGCCGCGCGTCGTGACCTCCGCTGAAACTCCGATACCCTCCAATACTCTGTCGCGGTGGCGGGCTGGTCAGAGATTCCGCATACAGGCCGCAATGCGGACTATTTCATTTTCACTTGCCCTCCGGCACTCCATTTTCCCGTACAAACTCAAAGAATGTGCGGGCCGCATCTTCACCGATATAGAACGTTTTCGCCGTCTGGAACAGGTTGGTATGCAGATACCCGTCCTCCGTCACAGCGAGCGTGCCGTTCAGGGAATCAGAGGGTTCCATCTCCAAATCGATCGACATCGACGCCGCAGCTTCGGAACCGGATCCGCTCCCCATATTCACCAGCGTGGGATCGGACAGCAGCAGATCCCACACCGCATCGGGATCCGGCAGAGTATAGACGGACTGATCATCATAAACCGCGCCGAACGTCAGGTTTTCGCGCAGGTTCAGATCCTCGATCAGATCGCCGAGCGTGTCGAAAGAATACCACGGATTGATGTAAAGCTGGAAGCCCTCTCCGTCCGCCATACGGATCGCGACGGCACATTCCGGATTCATCCCGGCAGCCTCGCGGATCTCCTCCACCTCCGGGAAATCCGCCTGTATCTGCGCGAGATCCTCCGTAAGCGGATCGCCAAGCACGGATTCTTCCAAAACCTCCGCGGGATCCGGCGACGATACCTGGAAGCTGATCCCGTCTATCAGGATCGTTGGAGCGGCGCTGTAAACAGAGGGAACTCCCGCCAGCGGCGGCTGTGAGGGGGAAGAATCCATTTCGACTCCCCCTTCGGCCTGCGGGGAATCCCCCGAAACTGTCCCGTCCTCCGTCACAGCAGGATCGGCGGGGGAAAGCGTCGTCATGCCAGTGGACGGATCATAAGAGGCGATCGTGCTGTTTTCCGGCGAGGACGGTACAGCGCCGTCCTCCTGTATCCCGCCATCCGCAGCAGCCGCGCCCTCTGCGGCAGCCGCGCCGTCGTCTTCAGGGGCAGTCTTTGCAAGAGCGGCGGAACTATCTTCCGCAGATCCCGCCTCAGCGGATCCGGCGGCTGACGTCAGCGCAGTATAGGTGGATCCGGTTGAAACAGGCACATTTGTGCTGAACTGTACAATTCCCCCGGCAACCGCAACCAACAGCAGGCACGCCGCGGCAGGGATCCATACTTTAAACGGGATTACCCTGTGCTTTGCCGCCGCACGGGCAGAATCCGCTTCTTCAATCAGGGACGCATCAATATCCCCCAGCAGCCGGAACAGATGCTTTCCCGCATCCCTGCGGGAGTCCGGCGATCCGGCAGGGACGTTTTCCTTTTTTCTCCCATTCATAGGGCAATACCTTCTTTCTCAAGAACCGCCCGGAGCTTTTTCCGGGTGCGGAAAAGGCTGGACTTCACCCGGCTTTCATTGGTAGAAAAGCGGGCCGCGATTTCGGAGATGGAGTCGGCGTACCAGTAACGGCGCAGGAATATATTGCGGGTGTCGGGATCGAGCGTGCGCAGGAAACGGCTGATCACTTCGGCGGTTTCCTGATCCTCGGCGTGACGCTCCGTGCTTTCAAAGCCGGGGATGCAGTCCTCAAGCTCAGAAAGCATTGTTGTCGCGGCGGCACTGCGCTTTTTGGCATGGAGATAGTCCCACCGATCCAGCGCCAGATTCCGCACGATCTTCCCCAGAAAGGCAAGAAGATGGTTCGGACGCTGATCCGGCATGGAATTCCATGCGCTCATCCAGGTATCGCTGACACATTCCTCAGCGTCATGCTCACTGCCGAGGATATTCCGTGCAATCGCCTGGCACTGCCGCCCGTATTTGCGGTCGGTTTCTTCAATCGCCTGTTCGTCGCGCGCCCAATATAAATCCACAATTTCCCGATCCTCCATAGCTCCCCCTCCATTTGAAGGCCTTCATCTGATAAGACGGCAAATGCCCCCGGATGGTTTCCCGTTCTGGGAAAATTTTCGGATCCGGGATATGCCTGCACAGGCCGGTAGTTTTTCAGATCTACCCCCATTATACCCGGGAATCCTCTCTGCGGCAAGCATATCCGGAGTTTTTTCTTGAAAGCGCGCGGAAGATGGCATATACTAATAGGACAGGCTCCCCTCTGCCGGGAGCGCGTCAGGAAGGAGGACCGCGCATGAAAAAAGTATTATACTGCGCGTCAACGGTTTCTCATCTTTTGAATTTCCATCTGCCGTATCTGGAGGCGTTCCACAAGGCGGGCTATGAGGTTTGGGCGGCGGCAAACGAACAGCGCGACATCCCGTTTGCGGATCACGTTGTGGCTTTCCCGTTCCAGAAAAGCATCACCAGCCCCCAAAATCTCCGGGCGGTTTTCGCGGTGCGCCGTCTCCTGCGGGAGCAGAAATTCGATATTGTGAGCACGCACACCATGCTCGCGTCGGCTGTGGTGCGGGCGGCGGTGCTCCTTTCCGGGATGTGTCCGCGCGTATTCTGCACCTGTCACGGCTATCTGTTCCACGACTGGGACGGCCCTAAAAAATGGATTTATTTGATTCCGGAAAAGATCTGCGGCCGGATCACCGATGTGCTGATGGTGATGAACCGCGAGGATTATGAGATTGCCCAGCGCCACCGCCTGTATCGCGGAGAGCTGATCTGCACGCGCGGGATGGGCCTCGATTTTTCCCGGTTCCTGCCGGTAACGCCGGAGGAACGGGAGGATCTCCGCCGCGCCGCCGGGATCGGGCTGGATGAATTTGTGTTTTCGTATGCGGCGGAATTTTCGCCCCGGAAAAACCAGGCCCTGCTGATCCGGGCGTTTGCGCGGACAGCGGAGAAATATCCGCAGGCGCGGCTGATCCTCGCCGGGACGGGCGCGCTCCATGAGGACTGCATCCGTCTTGCGGAAGAGCTGGGGCAGTCCGGCAGGATTGCGTTTCCGGGATACGTGACGGATGTGCGCGGGCTGTACGGCAAAAGCGACGCCTGCGTCAGCACGAGCCATATTGAGGGCCTGCCGTTCAATCTGATAGAGGCGATGGCCTGCGGGCTTCCGATTGCGGCCAGCAACGTAAAGGGACATCAGGAGCTGGTGGAGGACGGCAAAACGGGCTGGCTGTTCCCGGACGGTGATCAGCAGGCGCTCGAGTCCGCTCTGGAACGGCTGATCCGGCGGGACGGCGATCTGCTCCCTGCATCGGAGCTTCGTGCCCGCGCCGCCGAATACAGTCTGCAAAACGTGTTTCCAGAGGTGATGGGATCCTATTTTTCTGCCCGTTCTTGATTTTTCCTATTTTTCTTGGTTTTGATTTTTTCCTGTTTTTTGATTTGATTTTCTTCGCATTCTTGAACATGATAAAAGGCTGGCGTACCTCCTTTTTCGGAGGAAGCCAGCCTGTATATCTGCATTTTTTATAGGGGCTTTGCGGGGTTCATGGGCACGCTGCCTCCGGGGCCCGCAAAGGCGTTCAGGGGAACCATCCACCGGATGGTTCCCCTTCTCTGTTTGCTCACCTTTTCTGAGGGGCCGCTTTGCGGCCCCGTTTTTCACGGGGGCCAGCCCCCGCGCCCCCGCAGCCTTTTGAAAAAGGCTGGCGAAAACTTTATCCTTTGCTCACTCCTTGGCATAGCTGGAGCATTTGGGCTTGTGCCTGCCCGTCCGCGCCGCGGAACAGCATCAGCAGCTCCCGCTCATCCTCCGACCGCGGACGCATAAAATCACCCCCGGCCGTTTCCGTGGGATGAATCTCATTCTGAAGATTTTTCGACAGCAGATCGTCAATGCTCGTATTGTACAGCCCCGAGAGCCGGATCAGATTTTTGGGCGACGGTGTCGTTTTCCCAATCTCATAGTAACTGTAGGTGGAACGATCTACTTCCAGAAAGGATGCTACCTGCTTCTGGGAATATCCGAAAAATTTTCGCAGATACTTTAAATTGGCCGCTAAAAACATAAGCTCCTCTCCTCCCCAATGGATTAACAAGGGTTCCGGGAACTCCTCTCCCCCAGCCCGCGCGGAATATCAAAAAATTTTCTGCTTTCTATACTTATATAGTCTAAACGTCCTTTTAGGACATTATAACATAGTCCGTTTGCACATACAATACAAATTAAAAGAAGGTGTGCAGATGGAAATCAATTATCTGGAAATCGGTACAAGGATCCGTGCCATGCGCAAAAAATACGGCATCACACAGGAAAAGCTCGCGGAGCGCGTCAATGTCGGGACAGCCCATATCAGCCACATCGAGACGGGAAATACGATTCCCAGCCTGAAAACATTTGTGGAAATTGTCAACGAATTAGGCGGATCCGCGGATGCTCTTCTGTGCGACCATCTGGAACGGACACCCATCATTTTTCAGGAGGAGATCGCCCAGGCTCTTTCAGACTGCTCAGAAACGGAATTACAGATCCTTTCCGATCTGATTCCCGCCATCAAGCAAAGTCTGCGCCGCCGGCTGTAAAACCAGGCTAAGCCTGGAGCAGACTAAGTCTGCACGTAAACCGCGACGCGCTCCGCTGACGCTTCGCGGAAATTGCGAGTAACTTCAAATACTCTGTCGCGGTGACAAACTGGTCGGGGATATGGTATGGTGCAGGCTTAGCCTGCTGTGTCATACTTTTCCCCGAAACCGACAAAAACGGGATGATCCCCTTCCCCCGCGGGAACCATCCCTACAAAAATTGCCCTCTCCCTTGCAATTTCCGCCCCGATTTACTACAATAATAGTAGTACAGATCGGTATCTGAAAAGCTTTCCGGCCGGAGGTGCGCAAGGTGGCAGAAATTTTGAAAAAATGGAAGCGGGGAATGGCGCGTCCCACCGGTGCGGCGCGGCACAGGCTGTGATTTTCGCAGCCTGTTTTCTTTTTTCCCTGAGGGAAAATAACGAAGAAGGAGTGCAAATGGTATGGCAGAAAAAAAAGCGGCGGTAATTATGGGCAGCGACAGTGATTTCCCGGTGGTTTCGGCGGCGGTCAAGCGCCTGAAGTCGTTCGGGATCCCCACGGAGGTGCATGTGATGTCGGCGCACCGCACCCCGGAGGCGGCGGCTGAATTTTCCAAAAACGCAAAGGCAAACGGCTTCGGCGTCATTCTGGCGGCGGCGGGCAAGGCCGCGCATCTGGCGGGCGTGCTGGCGGCGCATACGACGCTGCCGGTGATCGGCATCCCGATCAAGTCCTCCACGCTCGACGGGCTGGACGCGCTGCTCGCAACCGTGCAGATGCCCAGCGGCATCCCGGTAGCGACCGTGGCGATCGACGGCGCGGACAATGCGGCGATCCTCGCGGCGCAGATCCTAGCCCTCTCGGACGACACCATCGCGCAGAAGCTCGCGGAGATGAAAACACAGATGGCAGAAGGCGTTGCCAAAAAGGACGAGGCGCTCCAGGCAAAGGTCGCGGAGCTGTAAACAGACAGGAGGATCATACTGTGAAAAGTTTCAGTGAAAGCTATAAGAACGCGGGCGTTGACGTGACCGCCGGCTACAAGGCCGTGGAGCTGATGAAAGGCCACGTCGCGCGCACCAAAATTCCGGGCGTCGTCTCCGGGATCGGCGGCTTCGGCGGGCTGTTCCAGCCGGATTTCGCCGGTATGAGCGAGCCTGTGCTCGTCTCCGGCACGGACGGCGTCGGCACAAAGCTGAAAATTGCCTTTCTGATGGACAAGCACGACACCGTCGGCATCGACTGCGTCGCGATGTGCGTCAATGACATCGTCTGCTGCGGCGCGCGTCCGCTGTTCTTCCTCGACTATATCGCCATCGGGAAAAACGTCCCGGAGCGCGTGGCGGAGCTCGTCGCCGGTGTGGCGGAGGGCTGCGTGCAGTCCGGCTGCGCGCTTGTCGGCGGTGAGACGGCTGAGCATCCCGGCATGATGCCGGAGGACGAATACGACCTCGCAGGCTTCTCGGTGGGTCTTGTGGATCGCGCGAAAATCGTCGACGGCAGCCGTCTGCAAAAGGGCGACGCCATCATCGGGCTGGAATCCTCCGGCGTCCATTCCAACGGCTTCTCGCTGGTGCGCAAGGTGTTTGACATCAGTGAAAAAACGATCGGACGCCATATCGACGAGCTTGGCAAAACGCTGGGCGAGGTTCTGCTCACCCCGACGAGGCTCTACGTCAAGCCGATGCTCGAGCTGATGAGCAAATGCGACGTCAAGGCTGTTTCCCATGTGACGGGCGGCGGCTTCTATGAGAACATCCCGCGCATGATGAAGGACGGCCTCACGGCCCGGATCGAGAAATCGAAGATCCCGGTGCACCCGATCTTCCGGCTCATCCAGAAGGAAGGGAATATCCCGGAGCGCGATATGTTCAACACGTTCAACATGGGGATCGGCATGTGCGCGGCCGTCCCGGCGGAGCAGGCGGACGACGCCGTTTCCATCCTGAACGCGGCGGGCGCGCCCGCGCATATCATCGGCGAGGTTGCCGAAGGCGGGGAGGGCGTCGTGCTGTGCTGAATATCGCGGTGCTTGTCTCCGGCGGCGGGACGAACCTCCAGGCCCTGCTGGACGCGCAGGCGCGCGGCGGGATTCACGGCGGGAAGATTGCGTGCGTGATCTCCAGCCGTCCGGACGCCTACGCGCTCACACGCGCCCAAAATGCGGGCGTCCCCACGGAAATTGCCGTGCGCAGAAGCTTCCCGGACGCTGACGCCTACGAGGACGCGCTGCTCGGCCTGTTTGACCGCTACCGCATCGATCTCATCGTGCTGGCGGGTTTTATGACTATCATTGGCGCGCGGATCATCCGCCGCTACGAGAATAAAATCATCAATATCCATCCCTCCCTGATCCCGTCGTTCTGCGGTGCCGGCTTCTATGGGCTGCACGTCCACGAGGCCGCCCTGGCGCGCGGCGTGAAGGTGACGGGCGCGACGGTTCACTTTGTCAACGAGGTCTGCGACGGCGGACCCATCATCCTGCAGAAGCCCGTCCTGGTGGAGGACGGCGACACGCCGGAAACGCTGCAGCGCCGCGTGATGGAGCAGGCTGAATGGGAGCTGCTGCCAAAGGCGGTCTCCCTGTTCTGCGAGGGGCGTCTCTCTGTGGACGGCTCCCGCGTCAGGATTTTATGAAAGCGGGGTATTTCGATGCAGGTAAAAAACTTTGGGGAAGAACTCAAAAAGAATTCCTATCCCGGCCGCGGGATCATGATCGGCAAAACGGCTGACGGCAAATGCGCGGCGATCGCCTATTTCATCATGGGGCGCAGCGTCAACAGCCGCAACCGCGTTTTCGTGGAGGACGGCGAGGGCATCCGGACGCAGGCGTTCGATCCGGCAAAGCTGTCGGATCCCTCTCTGGTGATCTATGCGCCGGTGCGCGTCCTCGGCAGCACCACCATCGTCACCAACGGCGACCAGACCGACACTGTCTACGATTTCCTGCGCGACGGCAAAACCTTTTCCGACGCGCTGTTCACCCGCACCTTTGAGCCGGACGCGCCGAATTATACGCCGCGCATCTCCGCTCTTGTGGAAACCGGGGACAGCTTCTCCTATCAGCTTTCGATCTTAAAGAGCGCGGACGGCGACCCGGATTCCGTGCGGCGCTTCTTCTTCGACTACCAGAATCCGCAGAATGGCGTGGGCCATTTCCTGCACACATACCGCTGCGACGGCGATCCCATCCCGTCATTTGAGGGCGAGCCGGAGCCCGTTGCCGTGTGCAGCGACATCGACGCTTTCACCACGGAGATCTGGGACGGCCTGAACGCGGACAACAAGGTCTCGCTGTTCACGCGCTTCATCGATCTTGCAACGGGTAAGACCGAAACCCGGATCGTCAACAAGAATCAGTAAGGAGGAACTTTTCATGGCAAACGAATTGATGCTCAAATATGGCTGCAACCCGAACCAGAAGCCGTCGCGCATCTTCATGCAGGACGGCAGCGATCTGCCGATCCGCGTCCTCAACGGCAAGCCCGGCTATATCAATTTCCTCGACGCGTTCAACAGCTGGCAGCTCGTCAAGGAGCTGAAGGAAGCCACCGGTCTCCCAGCCGCCGCTTCGTTCAAGCACGTCAGCCCGGCCGGCGCGGCCGTAGGGCTTCCGCTCTCCGACACACTCAAGAAGATCTACTTTGTCGACGATCTGGATCTCTCCCCCATCGCCTGCGCGTATGCGCGCGCACGCGGCGCTGATCGCATGTCCTCCTACGGCGACTGGGCAGCCCTCTCCGACGTCTGCGACGCGCAGACCGCCACGCTCCTCGCCCGCGAGGTTTCCGATGGCATCATCGCCCCCGGCTACACGGACGAAGCCCTCGCCATCCTCAAGACGAAGCGCAAGGGCAATTACAACGTTGTGGAGATCGATCCCGATTACCGTCCCGCGCCCATTGAGCACAAGGACGTTTTCGGCGTGACCTTCGAGCAGGGCCGCAATGAAATTAAGATTGACGAAGCCATGCTTTCGAACCTCGTCACGGAGAACAAGGATCTCCCCGAGGATGCAAAACGCGATCTGATCATCTCCCTGATCACGCTCAAGTACACGCAGTCCAACTCCGTCTGCTACGCCAAGGGCGGACAGGTGATCGGCGTGGGCGCAGGCCAGCAGTCGAGAATCCACTGCACGCGTCTTGCCGGCAACAAGGCGGACGTATGGTCCCTCCGCCAGCATCCGAAGGTGCTCGGCCTGAAATTCCGTGAGGGCATCCGCCGTCCCGACCGCGATAACACCATCGACGTATATATTTCGGATGAATACATGGACGTTCTGGCCGACGGCGTGTGGGAGACGCTCTTTGCCGAGAAGCCCGAACCCCTCACCCGCGAGGAAAAGGCGGAATGGCTGGCGAAGCAGTCCGGCGTATCGCTCGGTTCCGACGCGTTCTTCCCGTTCGGCGACAACATTGAGCGCGCCCGCAAGAGCGGTGTGCAGTATGTCGCGCAGCCCGGCGGTTCCATCCGCGACGATCACGTGATCGAAACCTGCAACAAGTACGGCATGGCGATGGCATTCACCGGCGCGCGCCTGTTCCATCACTGATCACCCGGGAAAGGCGGATCGTTTATGAAAGAAAAAGTCAAAATTCTGGTAGTCGGCGGCGGCGGGCGCGAGCACGCGATCATCCGCAAGCTGCTCGAAAGCCCCCGTACTGAAAAAATATACTGCGCGCCCGGCAACGGCGGCATCTCCTGCGACGCTGAGTGCATCGACGTCAAGGCCACGGACATTCCCGGCATGGTGGCTCTGGCAAAGGAAAAGGCAGTCGATTTCGTATTCGTCGCGCCGGACGATCCTCTCGCCGCCGGGATGGTAGACGCGCTCGAGGAAGCCGGGATCCCGGCCTTCGGTCCGCGCGCCAATGCCGCAGTCATCGAAAGCAGCAAGGTTTTCTCGAAAAACCTGATGAAAAAATACAGCATCCCCACAGCCGCTTACGAGACGTTCTCGGATCCCGCCGCGGCGATGGATTACATCCGGTCCCGCGGGGCATATCCCGTGGTCGTCAAGGCGGACGGCCTTGCTCTGGGCAAGGGCGTGCTGATCTGTGAGGATGAAAAAGCCGCAGCCGACGCCGTCCATTCGATCATGGAGGACAAGATCTTCGGCGCGTCCGGCAGTCAGGTAGTGGTGGAGGAATTCCTCACCGGCCCTGAGGTCTCGGTGCTCGCGTTCACGGACGGCCAGTCCGTCAAGCCGATGGTATCCTCTCAGGATCACAAGCGCGCCCTCGACGGCGACAAGGGCCTGAACACCGGCGGCATGGGCACGATCAGCCCCAACCCCCATTACGACGACGCGATGGCGGACCGCTGCATGAAGGAAATCTTCCTCCCCACCATCCACGCGATGAATGCGGAGGGACGCCCGTTCAAGGGCTGTCTGTACTTCGGCCTGATGCTCACCCCGGACGGCCCGAAGGTAATTGAATATAATTCGCGGTTCGGCGATCCGGAAACGCAGGTTGTCCTGCCGCGTCTCAAGACAGATTTTGTCGATGTTCTCGAGGCTGTCATGGAGAACCGTCTCGCGGATCAGCCCGTGGAATGGCTCGACGGCGCGGCCGCGTGCGTTGTGATGGCTTCCGGCGGATATCCCCTTTCTTATCCGAAAGGGCTGGAGATCACCGGTCTTGACGCGGACGGTCAGGTATCCGGCGCGACCGTCTACCACGCAGGCACCACGAAACAGGATGGCAAATTCTACACGGCAGGCGGCCGCGTCCTCGGGGTAACGGCGCTCGGTTCCACGCTCGACGAGGCCCTTTCCCTCGCCTACGACGCCGTCTCCCGCATCCACTTCGACGGCGCCCACTACCGCCGCGACATTGGACAGCGGTAACGGGGCACACGTCTATTGTCGGGGGAGCCTCCCCCGACGTCCCCGGCAGGGCCTGCGCGGCCCTGCACCCGCGCTGGGGAGCAAGCTCCCCAGACCCCAACACATTTCCAACATGCGTTGGAAATGAAGTTTAAAAAATATGGACAGAAAGAAAAAGCGTTTCCGTGCAGATCGCACGGTTGGTTGAGGGGCTCTGCCCCTCAAACTCCCTGCGCCCCTTGGACGCAGAAAGGGGGTTTGGGGGTATCCCCCAACCAACCGGACGATCCCGTCCGGAAACGCTTTCTTTATCTGTAACGGATTCAAAAATATATTTTCCAAAACCGAACCCAATCCTCGGCGGTATGGAACGATCACCTGAGAAGTAAGGCGGAAATGGGTCCGGGGGCTTGCCCCCGGCGCGGGGTTGAGGGGGCGCGGAGCCCCCTCATGGGGCCACGGGGCAAAGTCCCGTCCCGGGAGCCTCCTTAGAGGCACAGTTCCATGATGTAGTCGTCCATGAAGTAGCCGTGGCCGATGTCGGTCTTTTCTTCGCGCACTTTCCGGAACCCGAGCTTCCGGTAAGCGGCGATGGATCCGGCGTTCTCGCGGTTGACGGTCAGCCATATTTTAGAGAGGCCGCGTTTGGCGCAGTCCGCCTTGAGGGAATCGACGGCGCGCGATGCCAAATGCTGGCGGCGGAACGGCTTGTCCACATACAGCTTGCTCAGGAACAGCGACTGCGGTTCATACTGGATCCCCATGAATCCCGCGTACTGCCCGTCAAGATCCATCAGATAATAATGGTAGCCGCTGTCGCGGATCTGCGCCGTCACCGCGTGCGGGGACTGGAACTTGTCCACCATGTACTCCACCTGCGCCGCGCCGAGAATCGGCGTGTAGTGATCGTGCCAGATCCGGGACGCAATTTCACACATCGCGTCAATTTTGGACGCGTCGTCCACCGGTACAAAGTTCAGCATAAAAAGACCTCCTGTCTGGGCTTGCAAAACGCCGTGTTTTTTAATCCAGCTCCGTGTAGTTCCCGAGGAACGAGAAGCGCGGCAGCTCGCTCTGCAGGGACGCAATCAGATTCAGCGTATCGCCGCTGCGGATGTTCCCCGCAAAATCCAGGTAAAAATCATATTCAAAATTCTCGCCGTCCGCGCTGGAAATCGGACGCGATTCGATCTTCGTCAGGTTCAGTCCGGCGGCCGCGAACTGGCTGAGCACCCCGTTGAGCGAGCCTGTGGTGTGCGGGAGCGAAAAGCACAGGCTGATTTTCTCCGCGTCCTCCGGGATGAACAGCGTGCGGCTGATCGCCACAAAACGCGTGCGGTTGGCGCTGCTGTTCTGGATGCCGTGCGCGACGATGTGCAGCCCGTATTCCTTTGCGGCCTGCTCGGAGCAGATTGCCGCGGCAGGCTCGCCGCCCTCCGCGACCGCCTTGGCCGCCGCCGCTGTGTTCGAGCAGGGAACCGGCGTCAGGCCGTGGGCTTCCGTGTATTCCGAGCACTGCGCCAGCCCCTGCGGATGGGAATAGACCTTTTTCACCTGAGAGAGATCGATCCCCTCCGGAACGGCGAGACAGTGCCGGATCCGCAGCGTCGCCGCGCCGACAATCGAGAACCGGTACTTGAGGATCAGTCCGTACACGTCGCTGACGGAACCGGCCGAGGAATTTTCCACAGGCAGGATTCCCAAATCCTCCTTGCCGTCGCGGATCGCACGGAAAATGTCCTCCCACGTCTTGTAAAAGTGCGGGCGGCAGCCGGGATACAGCAGCAGCGCCGCCTCGTGGGAATATGCGCCCGGAACGCCCTGACACGCGATTCGATCGTGCGGCAGATCCTTCGACGGCGCGTTCTCAATCAGAGCGCGCAGATCCCTGCCGCCGTCCATCATCCGATGCTGAAGCGCGCGGCTGGAAGTCAGGATCGCGTCGTATAACAGGCGCGCCTCGCCGCCGCGGGAACCGGCCTTTCTCTCCACCTCGTCGAGGATCTGCTTTTCGCGCGCCGCGTTGAGTACAGGAAGCCCTTGGGCGATTTTTGCTTCGGCTACCTCGCGCGAGCATTCCAGACGGTCCAGGAACAGCGGGAGAAGCTGCGCGTCGATTTCGTCGATCCGCGCGCGGATTTCCTCCAGAGTGCGCATCACAGCTTCCCCCTCTCCGCCAGCAGGTTGATAAGGCCGATCG
This sequence comes from Candidatus Gallacutalibacter pullicola, assembly GCA_018712265.1. Classification (GTDB taxonomy): domain Bacteria; phylum Bacillota; class Clostridia; order Oscillospirales; family Acutalibacteraceae; genus Gallacutalibacter; species Gallacutalibacter pullicola. The sequence goes on along the minus strand of DVHF01000054.1, from coordinate 17,986 downwards.
CCATCGCCGATTCCAGAACGGGCACGGCGCGCGGGACGATGCAGGGATCGTGGCGGCCGTGGACGCTCAGCTTTGCGTTGACGCGCTTGGTGAGATCGACGGTGTCCTGCTCCTGCGCGATGGAGGACGTCGGCTTGACCACGGCGCGCACGACGATGGGCATCCCTGTGGTGATGCCGCCGAGGATGCCGCCGCAGTTGTTCGTTTTGGTGCGGATCTCGCCGTCAACCATTTCGTACGGGTCGTTGTCCTGACTGCCGCGCAGATCCGCCGCGCCGAAGCCGATGCCGAATTCCAGCCCCTTGACTGCCGGGACGCCGTACATGATCGAGGAGAGGACGTTCTCCACACCGTAGAACATCGGGGAACCGATACCCGCCGGGACGCCCACGGCGGCGATCTCCGCGATACCGCCGACGCTGTCGAGCGACAGGCGGGCCGCTTCGATTTTTTCACGCATTTCGGTTTCCTTTTCGCGGTCATTGAGCGGGAAATAAATTTCAGAGAGCGCGTCGAGCTGAGCCGCAGAGACGTTCACCATGTCGAACGGCGTGTCCTTGACGCCCGCAATCGCGGCGACGTGGCCGCCGATGTGGATCCCCCGGCGCAGCAGGATCTGGCGGCAGACAGCGCCCGCAAAGGTCAGGGGCGCGGTGAGCCGTCCGGAGAAATGGCCGCCGCCGCGCACGTCGTTGAAGCCGCCGTAGCGCACGAAGCCCGGATAGTCCGAGTGGCCGGGACGCGGCAGAAGCTCGATGTTTTTATAATCGGCGGAGCGCGTGTTCGTGTTTTCAATCACCGCGCACAGCGGCGCGCCTGTGGTTTTCCCGTCCAGAAAGCCCGAGAGGATGCGCGGCGTGTCGGCTTCCTTGCGCGGCGTGCTGGAGCGGTCGCGTCCGGGCGCGCGGCGCGCCATCTGGCGGAGCACCGCGTCCATGTCGATCGCTTCGCCTGCCGGCAGGTTGTCCAGCACAACGCCGATGCCCTCCCCGTGGCTCTCCCCGAAAATCGAAATTTTAATATAGTCACCCCATGCTGACGACATGGGCAATCCCTCCCAGCTTTTGATAAACTTCAAAGAAATCAGGATATGATTTGCGCACGCTCTGCGCGTCGGAAATGCGGGTCTCGCCCTCAGCGCGGAGAGCCGCTATGGCAAGAGACATCACCACGCGGTGATCGTTCCAGCCGGAGACATCCCCGCCGCAGAGAGACGGCACGCCGTCGATTTCAAGGCCGCCCGGCGTCTCCTGAATGCGCGCGCCCAGACGGGTGAGCTCCGCGGCCATTGCGGCAAGGCGGTCGCTCTCCTTGATGCGCAGCCGCTCCGCATGGTGGATCGAGGTGTGGCCCTGTGCTAGCGCGGCTGTGGCGGCGAGGATCGGGACGAGATCCGGGATTTGGGATGCGTCGATGTCGATCCCGTGCAGATCGCCGGGCCGGACGTGCAGGAGGCCGTTTTCCTCCGTGATCTGCGCGCCGAATTGGGCGAACAGATCGCGCGCGGCGCGGTCGCCCTGACAGGAATCCGGACGCAGGCCGGAGATCGCCAGATCGCCGCCGAGCGCGCCGGCCGCGAGGAAAAACGCCGCCTGCGACCAGTCTCCCTCCACCTCGTAATCCTGCGCGCAGTAGCTCTGCCCGCCCGGGACACGCCAGCCGTCCGCCGTCTGTTCCACGGATATGCCGAAATCGCGCAGCACCGCGAGCGTCATTTCCACATATCCGGCCGATTCCAGCGGCGTGGTGAGCCGGATCCCGCTGTCCCCGCCGAGCAGCGGCAGCGCGAACAGCAGCCCCGTAATGAACTGGGAGCTGACGTTCCCGGGCAGCTCAAATATGCCCGGCTCCAGCCTGCCGGAGATTTCCAGCGGGAGCCCGCCCTCCGTCCGGCAGGATACGCCGTGCGCGGGCAGCAGGTCGAGATAGATCCCGATCGGGCGCTCCGGGAGTCTCCCCTCGCCGGTAAAGACGGCAGGGATCCCCAGCGCGGCAAAAATCGGGATGAAAAACCGGAGCGTCGAGCCGGATTCGCCGCAGTCCACCGTGACGGGCAGATCCGGCTGAATCTGCGCCGGGGCCAGCGAGACGGAATCGTGTTCCAGCTCCGCATGGATCCCCATCGCCCGCACGGCGCGCAGCGTCGCCTGCATATCCTGCGACGCGGAGATGTTTTTCACCCGGCACACGCCACGCGACAGTGCCGCGCAGATCAGGGCGCGGTGCGCCGCACTTTTCGACGGCGGCGCCTGTACCGCGCCCGTCAGGCGGGAGGGAGAAAGGATCGCCGTGCTCATCGCGTCCCCTCCCCGAAAAATGCCGGAACCTCCGCCTTGGGGACGGGATGCACGACAGCGTTCCCAAGCTCTGAGAGCACCACGAGGTTGAGCGATCCGCCAAGGCTCTTTTTGTCCACCGAGGTAGCCGCCACCGCGTCGGAAAGCGGGATGGATGGATCCTCCGTGGGCAGGCCGTACAGCGTGAGGAGGGAGCGGATCCGCGCGGCCGTGCCTGACGGGGTGATGCCGTTCCGCTCCGCGGCCTCTGTGACCAGCACCATGCCGATCCCGACCGCTTCGCCGTGAGAGAGGACTTCAAAGTTGTGCAGCTTTTCGAGCGCGTGGCCCAGCGTATGGCCGAAATTCAGGATCATGCGTTCGCCGGTGTCGTGCTCGTCGTGCTCGACGACGATCCGCTTGATGTCCACACATTCATAGAGCACCCGCTCGAGATCGGGGTGATCGGGCGTGAGACGGCTCTGCGCGAGCGAATCGAACAGGTTCCTGCTGCGGATGCAGCCGTATTTGATGACCTCGCCCATGCCGTCGGCAAAATAGCGCGGCGGCAGCGTCCCGAGTGTGTCGGGGTCGATGAGCACCAGCCGCGGCTGATGGAACGCGCCCACCAGATTTTTGCCCTGCGGCAGGTCGACGCCCGTCTTGCCGCCCACCGAGGAATCCACCTGCGCCAGCAGCGAGGTGGGGATCTGGACAAATCCCATCCCGCGCAGGAACGTCGCGGCGGCAAAGCCCGTCATGTCCCCCACGACGCCGCCGCCCAGCGCCACGAGGAAATCGGTGCGGGTGAAGCGGTTCTCCGCCAGCGCCGCGTAGATCTGCTCGATCACGGAGAGCCGCTTCGACGTCTCGCCCGCCGGAAACGTGAACCGGAAACAGGTAATCCCCGCCGCTTCCAGTGATTTCTCCACGCGGTCGCCGTAAAGCGGCATGACGTTGGAATCGCTTACAATCATCGCCTTGCCGTTCGCGCGGAACAGCTTCGCGGCGCGCGGACCGGTTTCGTCCAGACAGCCGCGCGCAATCAGAATCTGATAGGGTGCCGCAGTATGCACCGTCATTTCCATCATTCTCCAAGCGCCTCCTTCCGCTCCCGTCCCTGGCGCAGCAGCGCGCGCAGTGCCGGGAGATCCTTTTGATCCACCGCCGTCCGGATGGCGGACATGTTTTCTATCAGCGTATCGAGTTCGCCCAGCAGGGCCGTGCGGTTGTCGAGGAAAAGCTCGCTCCAGAGCACCTCGTTGATGCGCGCCACGCGGGACACGTCGCGGTAGCTGCCCGCCGAAAAGCCGCGGTGCTCCATGCAGTGCGGGCTCATCACATAGGCGCACGCCAGCACGTGCGGGATCTGCGAGGTGAACGCGATCATCTCGTCGTGGTGCTCCGGCGTCGTGACGACCGTCCCGCCGAAGCCGATCTGCATCGCCAGCGCGCGCAGCCGTTCCACAGCCTCCTCCGGCGCGCCGCACGGCACGAGGATGTAGCTCGCCCCGTCGAACAGCTTCGCCTCGCTCGCCGCGAATCCGCTGCGCTCCTTGCCCGCCATCGGGTGCCCGCCGACGAACGTGAAGCCGTGTTCTTCGGCGAGCTTTTTCAGCGCGGGGCACACGAAATTCTTGATGCCGCATACGTCGGTGACGATGCACTGCTTGCCGATCTCCTCCGCGTGCTCCGTGACAAAATCGATATCCGCCTGCGGGTACAGGCACAAAAACAGGAATTCCGCGTCCCGCAGATCCGCGGGGACCGCCTCGCGCTCAATCGCGCCGCAGGCGATCGCTTCCTTGATAACCTGCGGATCCCGGTCGATGCCGAGCACCCGCCGTCCGGCCCGTTCGGACAGCCCCTTGGCGAGCGATCCGCCGATCAGGCCCAGGCCGGCGATTACAATCGTACCGTCCATCATCCCACCTTGCGGCCGAACGCCTCAGCTGTGACGCGCACCTTTTTCGCAATTTCGTCGAACTGATCCGGCGTGACGGACTGCGCGCCGTCGCTGAGCGCATGGCTGGGATCGTTGTGCACCTCGATCATCAGACCGTCCGCACCGGCCGCCACCGCTGCCACCGCGAGCGGCTCCACCAGCCACGAGATACCGGACGCATGGCTCGGATCCACCACCACCGGCAGGTGCGAGAGCTTCTTGAGGATCGGCACGGCGGAGATATCCAGCGTGTTGCGCGTGAACGTCTCGTACGTACGGATGCCGCGTTCGCAGAGGATAACCTTCTCGTTGCCGCCCGCCATGATGTATTCGGCGCTCATGAGCAGCTCCTCAATGGTGCTCGAAAGGCCGCGCTTGAGCAGGATCGGCTTGTCGATCTTTCCGAGCTCCTTGAGCAGCTCGAAGTTCTGCATATTGCGCGCGCCCACCTGGATGATGTCCACATCCTCGAACAGATCGAGGTGGGAGACGCGCATGATCTCCGTCACAATCGGCAGGCCGGTTTCCTTCTTGGCCTCGCGCAGCAGCTCAAGTCCCTCGGCCTTCAGGCCCTGGAACGCGTACGGGCTGGTGCGCGGCTTGAACGCGCCGCCGCGCAGGAATGTGGCGCCCGCCGCCTTGACGCGCTCCGCGATGCCGCAGATCTGCTCCTTGCTCTCGACGGAGCACGGCCCGGCAATCAGCGCGACGTTCCCGCCGCCGACGGTCTGTCCGCCGGGCAGCGTGATCACCGTATCGTCCGGATGGAACTTGCGGTTCGCCTTCTTGTACGGCTCCTGCACGCGCTTGACGCTCTCCACAAAATCCTGCGCCTGCACATATTCAATATCAATCGACGATGTATCGCCGATCAGGCCGAGCACGGTGCTCTGTGTGCCCACCCAGGTATTCACTTTCACATCATAGTGGCTGGTCAGTGTATCGAGGAAATGATCCACCTTTTCCTTGCTGCAATTTGGTTTGAGTACGATAATCATTGCGGTAACCTCCTGTTTTTCGGCATAAAAATAACGGAGCCGCTGTCAGCTCCGTTTCTCAATACCCATTTTTCTGCCTCGGGCTGTATTTGCACGAGGGATTAAAAAAGTATTTCAGGATCGCTCACAGCCTGTTTTTCTGCACGCACAAAAGCCCCACGCCATAAAGCGGGGGTACGCAAAACCGATAAATCGTTTTGTGAGTACGGCAGCAGACATGATTCTGATCCTCCATTGACTGTGCAAAATCGAATTTTGCTACAAATCCATAATACCGGACGGAAAAGAGTTTGTCAATGATAACTACGACGGAATCTGTCGGAAATTTTCTGTATTTTTTATGGAGTTTCACAGCCGCGAAGAATAAAATTCCCGCCCGACCGTCCCGGAAAGCCGGGCGGGAACGGAGACGGGAAAGCCCTGCCCAGCCGCACTCAAATCGCTTGTTTCCCCATCGATGATGATTTCTTCCCCATCGTTCTCCACGATGATCCGAAAATCTTCCCGGTAAATTTCCTTCAGATGCCCACACAGCTGCTCATCTGTCATAATCGGTTCAAAGTAAACGGGGCCGCAGGCCGTAAGCCCTACGCATAGTATCAGCAGAAAGAGCGCGAATATTCCACGGACCTGCGGCCGGCAGATCGCGCACGCACCCATCTGGGCGACCGGAGGGAGCGGGCGCGATCTGCCCACCGCAGGTGTAAGTTTTTAGCGAAAATGTGTAACGATTCTCTTGTGAGGGCAGATAAAGTGTGCTATAATGTGGTAAACGGGATACCCCAGAGGGGAATTCTGAAATTTTTTGAGAAGAAGGGAAGAAAATGAAAAAGCTGACAGCAATTTTCCTCAGTCTTGTGATGGTGCTGAGTATGTCCCTCGGCGTAGCTGCCGCAGAGGATCCGCAGGCCGTATATCAGGCGGCAGAGGAAAAGACCAACGCGCTCACCTCGATGGACGTGGGCGGAACAGGAACGATCACTGTCGCAGTGGAGGATCGCTCCACCGGAGGAATGACGCAGACCGCTTCCATGGATATGGGCTTCAATCTGGATATGCAGGTCAACGCGGAGGATCCTCAGAATCCTCAAATGAAAATGCTGATGGATATGTCCATGCTGGGCGAGACCATCAACATGGAGATGTATTTCCGCGATCAGTACCTGTACATGAATACGGCGGGCGAAAAGATGAAGATGCCGTTCAATATTGCAGAGCTGTCTGCGGAGATGGAACAGGCCAGTGCGGCACAGCTCGGCGATCTGACCAGTCTGCTTGGGCAGGATTTCTCCAGCTTCTACACCGATTTCGCTATGACTGAAAATGCCGACGGCACAAAAACCATTACGTTTGGTATTGACTCCGCCAAAATGAACGATTTGTATTCTCAGCTTGTCACAGCGATGGGCCTTGCCCTGCCGCAGGATGTCTCCGTTGCATACCGCGATATCAACTGCTCCTGCGTTGTGGATACGAACGGCTATCTGTCCCGCATGACTATGGTAATGGGCGCTGATATGAGCGACTCCGTCACCTCCATCAAGCTGGATATGGATATCTCTATGGAATACAGAAATCCCGGCCAGCCGGTTTCCGTCGTATTCCCGGACGATCTTGACACATATCCGGATATAAGCGCCGGCGTTATCGGCGGCGATGACGGCCCCACCTCCATCTATATTAACCCGGATCCGCAGAGCGATTATGTCGTGCTCGGATACAATCAGGTTATCACCCCTGTCAGCACGCTGAACTGACACCGCTCTGTGATGAGCAGATCTGCCGGTAAGGCACACAGCAAAACAGGGAAATGGCTGTTCCCTGATACGTTCCGGCAGCATACCGGGGCGGAACAGCCTTTATAAAAGCATCTGTTAATCAGCATACTATTCCTCAGAATGGTATGCTGATTTTCCATATCTGCGGCGGTGCGCCGGGTGCAGTCTTGTCCCCTGAGGACCGGTGTCCCGCGGCTGCTGTTTTATCCGGTCTGCTGTCCGGGCCGGACATATTTTCAAAGGAGGCGTTATTCCAACATGCCAAAGCACATTGAAATCCGGGAGAATGGACTGTTGGTTGACATCATCGTTACTGATGAGGGCACAGTCCGGCTGGCCAACTTCTCCCTTGCGGAAGAACCCGCGCCCGCTCTGGAGGGCGAGTCGCTCCAATACAGCTCACTGGTGGAAATAAAATGCACCGGGGAGGGTTATATCCGCAACCACGGCCAGAAGCACATCCTCACCCATACCGGCCACACCGCCGTATATGCCGGTCACCGGATCTCGCGGAACTCCTGCGGCGCCAAGGCCGAATTCGATCTGTCCGCGGAAAACGGGCTGTTCATCACCTGCCATTTCCAGTTTTTTGACGGGATCCCCATCGTCCGGTCCTGGACGCAGGTGCAGAACAGGGGCACGGAGGATATCGGCCTGGAATATGTCTCCTCTTTCCTCTGCCACGGCCTGTGCCGCGCCGGAAAACAGAGCTTCTGCGAAAAAGCAGCAATTTACACCCCCTACACCGGCTGGTACAACGAATTTCAATGGAAAAAGCAGAACGCGGAGGACCTCGGCCTGACGCGCCTGCCGCTCTCCGGCTACCATTCGAGCGGCACGGGGCTCAACCGTTATTTTTACGGCAGCGATACCGCCTGGTCCTCCGGGGAATTTCTCCCCATGGGAATCCTGGACGACGAGGAAACCTGTCAGATGTATTTCTGGCAGATCGAAAATTCCTCCGGATGGCTGGCGGAATACGGGCAGGAATCGCGCGGGAACCTGTATCTCGCGCTGAGCGGCCCCTGCGAAACCATGGGAAACTGGTGGAAAAACCTGCGCCCCGGCGAGGAATTTACCACTGCGACGGCTGCGTTCGGCATGGTAAAGGGCGATCTTTCCGACACGATCGCGGCGCTGACGAAATACCGCCGGGCGATCCGCCGGAAAAACAGCGACGACGAAAACTGCACCGTCATTTTCAACGACTACATGAACTGCCTTAACGGCGATCCGACTGAGGAAAACGAAATCCCGATTATCGAAATCGCGGCGTCCCTCGGCTGCGAATACTACTGCATCGACGCCGGCTGGTATGACGATGGTCCGTGGTGGAACCGCGTCGGAGAATGGAAGGAAAGCAGCAGACGGTTCCCAAGCGGGCTGAAAAAAACGATCGACTTTATCCGCAGCAAGGGCATGGTTCCCGGGCTTTGGGTGGAGATCGAATCCATCGGGACGGAAAGCCCCATCGCCGCCAAGCTCCCGGACAGCTGGTTCTTCTGCCGCCACGGAAAACGCCACTGCGACCGCGGCCGCTATCTGCTCGATTTCCGCAATCCGGAGGTCCGTCAATACGCGACCGATACACTGGACAGGCTTATCCGTGACTACGGCGTGGGATATTTCAAAATCGACTACAATGTGACGCCCGGGATCGGCACCGACGTCAACTCCGACAGCTGCGGCGACGGCCTGCTGGAACACATCCGCGCGCTGTACGGCTGGCACCGCGAGATGCTGGACCGCCATCCCGGCCTGATCCTCGAAAACTGCGGGAGCGGCGGCCAGCGCATGGATTACGGCATCCTCCAGACGCTCAGCCTGCAATCCATCACCGACCAGACCGATTTCCGCTACAACGCCAGAATCGCCGCTGCCGCCGCCACCGCCGTCGCGCCGGAGCAGGCGGGCTGCTGGGTCTATCCCTATGAGGACAGCCGCGGGCACATCCTGTGCAACATGGTAGGCGGGATCCTGCTGCGGCCATATATCAGCGGCCAGGTCTGGAATCTCCCGCAGGAAAGCCTCGATCTGCTCCGCGAAGGGATTTCCGTCTATAAATCCATCCGGCACGAAGTAAAGGACGGGCTCCCCTTCTTCCCGCTCGGCCTCCCCAACATCACCGAGGACGACGGCATATTCGCGTACGGACTGCACTGTCCCTCCTGCGATTACCTCGCTGTCACCAGCCTGGAGGAAACCTTTTTCCATCTGGTGTTCGACTATCCCATTGATTCCGTCTCCTGCATCTATCCGTCCAACAGCGGCTGCATGGTCTCCACTGACAATGACGACGGTGGGTGCCGCCTTGAAATTGAACTTCCGGAAGCGCCGTTCGCTGTGCTTCTGAAAATTACACGCATATAAAGAAAAGCCGCGGAGCAGTATCGGTAAAGGCATCCGATATCGCTCCGCGGCTCCTTTTATGAAAATCTCCCCGGCTGCGCCCCGAAGCGCAGCTTCATGCAGTCATGTCAATTATTCGCCCAGACGCTCCTCGTAAGCAGCTGCATATTCCTCAGCTACCTTGGCGCCGCCGCGATCCTTCCAGTTCTGGACCTCAGCAAGATAACCGTCCTTGTCGATTTCGCCCATGATGTACTTGGTAACGGCATCCTTCAGGATGGTATCGAGATCCGCGCCCATCTCCGTGTAGGTCTCGGAGATCAGGCCCTGGGTCGGGTCAGCTACGGCATACGGCTCATTTTCTTCCAGAATCTCAAGCGTTCTTGCGGAAAGCTCGTCTCTCTGGACCTCCATTGTGCGGGTATCCGGATAGACGCACGCCATTGCAGCCGAATACGGCATATAGATGTTGTTCTGGAAATCGTCCTGCATATCCGCTACCGGGACAGCAACGCCGTCTTCCACGTTATAATGCTTGCCCTCTATACCGAGGCCCAGCAGGTTGCACATCTCCGGATCGCCCAGCTTGTCAAAGAAGTTGAGCACGCCCTTGAGCGTCTCCTCATCCGGGACAGCCGTGGTGCTGAAGGACAGAACGCCGTTATGGCCTGTACCCGCTGCGGTGAATGTGCCGTTATCGCTGGAAAATACGCCCTTTGCATGGACAACAGCTGTCTCGTCCAGCATAACAAACTGCGAAAAGTTATTGATGTTGCAATAGGAACCGGCCTTACCCTCCGTCCAGAGCGCCTCATACTGCGAACGCTCCTGAATCGCGTACTCCGGATGGAGCGCCCCGCGCGCATACAGCTCGCGGCACATATCGAGCGCTTCCATATACTCCTCAGTCTCGTTATTCTTGATCATCTGGCCGTCCTCATACTTCCAGTTGTTCGGTGCGCCCAGATAAATTGCAAAGTAATCCAGCGGGCTTGTAATGGTGCCGTAAGTATCGTCCTGGCCGTTGCCGTCCGGATCCTGCTCCGCAAAGGCAAGCATCATCTCATAGAGATCATAAACCGTCTCCGGCTCCTCCATCCCGAGGTTCTCCAGCCAGTCATAGCGGTAGCCGACAGCGTTTCTCGCCAGGCCGCGTTCGCGCGGGATACCATAGTTGCGTCCGTTGATGGCAAAGGTCTCCCAGGTAAGATCGCTGATGGAAGCAATATTCGGATAATCCTGAATATAGTCCGTCACATCCCAGAACACGCCTGTTTTCATCGCGTTGACCATGTAAGTGGTCTTGAGCTGGCTGCCGCCGTAGGATACGACCATCGGCAGCTCATCGGAAGCGATCAGGGTGGGGAGCATCTCATGGAGCGTGCTGCCCGGATACGCCTGAATATCGAGCTTTGTATTGGTGTACTCCTCAATCATCGTCTGGATCTCGTTGCCCGGCTGTGGGAATTCCACGCCGTCAAAACCGACCATCATGTTGATGGCAAGCGGTTCTGCGCTCTCAGACGCAGCGGACTCTGTACCTGCCGCACCGGATGCGTCCCCGCCGGATGCCGAGGACTCCCCGCCCGACTGGGAGCAGGCGCCCAGGAACATACAGGCCGCCAAAAGAACGGCTGTAACAGATGCAAGCTTTCTCTTTTTCATAGTAATACCTCCTGAATCTTTGTCACAATATTTGGTAAATCAGCCCTTTACGGAGCCGACCATGATGCCTTTGGCGAAATGCTTCTGCAAAAACGGATAGACACAGAGGATCGGGACAGTAGCCACCAGTATTACAGCCATCTTGATTGTCTGCGATATCTGGGTGACGGCGGTATCCATATTTTGAGAGTCTCCCATCGCGCTGGACACATAGACGATGCGGCGCAGCAGAACCTGAATCGGCCACATCTCGGATTTCTGGATGTAAAGCAGTGCAGACATATAGGTATTCCACAATCCCACGGCATAAAACAGGCCGAACGTCGCGAGTGCGGGCAGTGAGAGCGGCATAATGATGCGGAACATCAGCAGGAGTTCCGGGCAGCCGTCAATACGGGCGCTCTCGCGCAGTGTATAGGGGATATTCTCATAGAAATTTTTCATGACGATCAGGTTGAACGGGCTAATCAGGCCGGGGATAATCATCGCCCAGATGCTGTTCATCAGGCCCGTCGCCTTTACCACAAAGAACGTGGGGATCATGCCGCCCTCGAACAGCATGGTGAAAATCACCAGGTTCAGGATCAGCTTTCTGCCTGGCATTTCATGCTCAGAGAGACAGTAAGCCATGGATGAGGTGAACAGCAGCTTTACTATCGTACCGATCACAGTGGTGACGATCGACACCATCAGACTGCGCGGCAGTGTGTGGGTAGAGAAAATATACTGGTACGCTTCCAGCGTAAAATCGCGGATAATAAACCCATCCGTTCTGGAAAAGGAGGACATAATCACGTACCAGAACGGTACAATACACGTAAACGCGCAGATACCGAGCACCAGATAAATGATGTAGTCCGCCACGGTCATGCGGTTGAGCTTTTTAGAAGCAGCAGATGCCTTCATGCCGTATCCCTCCTCAATAGATAGCTTCATCGGATACCTTTTTGCTCAGCCAGTTTGCGCCGAGGACAAGGATAATCCCCACAGTCGATTTGAACAGTCCCACAGCCGTACTGAAGCTGTATTCCCCGCTGATCACGCCGCGGTTATATACGTAGGAATCGAATACCTCCGCGACGTCACGGTTCATGGCGTTGCTGAGCAAGAGCGTTTTTTCCACGCCTACGTCGAACATATTGCCCAGCTGGAGCACCAGATTGACCATGATGAGCGGCAGGATGCTCGGCAGGGTGATGTACCACATTCTCTGCCAGCGGTTAGCGCCCTCAATCATCGCGGCTTCGTACATCTGTACATCGACGCCCGCCAACGCCGCCAGATAGATAATCGTGCCCCATCCGGCCGTCTGCCAGACGCCTGTGCCGATATACAGCCCGTAATAGGTATCGGGATTCATCAGCACATTCCATTTCTCCCCGGTGAGGTTATAGATCATCTGTCCGATGACGCCGTCCTCCGTGGAGAACATGACGTATGCCAGCGAGCACACCACCACTGCCGACAGGAAGTGCGGCAGATACAGCACCGTCTGGATGCCCCTCTTATAGATATTGTGCTTCACTTCATTGAGCATCAAAGAGAGGATAATCGGCATCGGGAACGAGAAAATGAGTGTCCCGAGTGAGATAATCAGCGTATTGCGGAACAGCATCGGGAATTTATCGCTGGAGAAAAACTTGATAAAATGCTTTAATCCAACCCATTCGCTGCCCATGATGCCGGCGTTCGGCATATAATCCTGGAACGCCATCAGCAGCCCCCACATCGGGACGTATTTATAGATAATAAAATACAGGATCCCGGGAAGCATGATCAGATAAAACCACTTATACTTTTTCATTTGGCGTTTCAGAGCCTGGCGTTTTGCCTTCTTTTTTGGAAGAGCCGCCACTGTACCTGCCCTAGTCATGAAGTTCCTTCCTCCCAACTTTCAATTGTGATTTTTCACAATTTTATCCAACGTATATGCCACAATTATATAAAACAGACAGGCAATTTCAAGGTACAAATTTCCGGATCAAGGTAAAAATAGCCGGATTTTCCCCATTTCTGAAGGGCAGATCCTCCCGTCAAGGGCGGATTTTCCGGATTTTCTCCCGAGACGGGGCTTTGCCCCGTGGCCCCATGAGGGGGCTCCGCGCTGCACGCAGCCCGTCTCCTTTTGTCGCTATGCGACATTTCCCCCGCACAGCGGGGGAATCTTCCCTCAACCCCGCGCCGGGGGCAAGCCGCACGCGGCCCGTCCCCCTTTGTCACTTCGTGACATTTCCCCCACACCGTGGGGGAATCTCCCCAGACCCCAACACATTTCCAACATACGTTGGAAATGAAAGTTAAAAAATATGGATACATAAAGAAAAAAGCGTTTCCGTGCGGATCGCACGGTTGGTTGAGGGGCTCTGCCCCTCAAACTCCCCGCGCCTCTTGGGCGCAGAAAGGGGGTTTGGGGGATACCCCCAACCAACCGGACGATCCCGTCCGGAAACGCTTTCTTTACCTGTAACGGATCTAAAAAATATCTTCCCAACCAGGCCCAATCCTCGGCGGAGCAGAACGATCACCCGCGAGGCTGGGCGGAAATGGGGTCTGGGGAGCTCGCTCCCCAGCGGGGTGCAGGGGCCGCGCAGGCCCCTGAGAGCAGAGTGCAGGGACTTTTAGTCCCTGCCGGGGGTTCAGGGGCGAGGAGCCCCTGAAAAAGCCCCGCTTACTCGCCGACCATCATCTCGAGGATTTCGTGATCTGTTTCACGCATCCCGTCGTGGCCAAGACGGCCGATATTGTGAATGGTGGACTCGATGTCGTCGCTGATCAGGCCCTCGCCCGGCTCGAACATCTTGTGATCCATCGCCATGCAGTGGCCCATGATCGCCGCATCCACAGCGCTGGCAATCTTTGCTGCACAGGACGGCTTCGCGCCGTCGCATACCATGCCGGAAACGTTGCCCAGAGAATTGACCAGCGTCAGGCAGATCTGCTCGTAGGTACCGCCGCACAGATAGGTGATCGCCGCACCAGCGCCGCATGCCGCGCTGACAGCGCCGCAGTACGCAGACAGACGTCCGATCGCTGTCTTTTGATGGGTCGCAAGAAGATTGCTGAGCGCCAGCGCGCGCAGCAGCTTTTCGTGGCTGACCCCCAGTTCCTTCGCATATACAATCACCGGGAGCGAAACCGTCATGCCCTGGTTACCGCTGCCCGAGTTGATCACAACGGGAAGAATACAGCCGCTCATGCGGGCGTCCGAACCGGCAGCCGCAGCTGCACGGGCGCGAACCTTCACGTCATCCCCGTAATACTTGAGCAGCGTCGAACCTACACACGCCCCATACGGATGGGTGAGCCCCTCCTTTGAGATCTTTGTGTTGCATTCAATCTGCCGTTCCAGAATCGGCGCAACCGCGGAAAGATCTGCCGTGTCCGCATATTCCAGGATGTCTTTCACGTTCAGGCAGCTGCGATCCGTGAGCGACTGGTTGAAATCATTCGGATCAAACGGCTTGGAAAACAGGATTTCTCCGTCCTTCTCAATACGCACAATATTCGTATGCGTATGGACAATCTCCACAGAGGCATAATGACCGCCCTCGGCTGTGACCGTCGCAATTACATGCAGGTTCGCAGGCGTCTCCAGCAGCTTCACCTTGCAGAATCCCTGCTTTGCCGCTTCCACAGCGCGCTCCAGATCTTCCGGCTTCACATCAGTGAGAACCTCCAGCTCGCGATCCGCATCACCACCGAATACACCGACCACCGCCGCAGCTTCGATGCCGCGCAGGTTTCCTGTATTCGGAACGACAGCGCCCTTCACGTTTTTGATAATATTTCCGCTGCTCTCAATGGTGATGCCGTCCGGCTCCATGCCCAGAACCTGCCGCGCCTTTGCGGAAACATAGGCGACACACGTCGGTTCCGTGCAGCCCAGAGCCGGGACCAGCTCCTCTTTCAGGATTTGGGAGTATTTCTGACATTTTTCAGCTGTCAAACTCATATGCAAGTCCCCTGTCAAAACAAATTTTCAGCCCTGCATCCCATACTTCCGGATACAAGGCTCTTTTATCTTATAGAATACAATATTTTTCGTAGTTTGTCAATTTTTCTCCGCTTTTTTCTGCAAAATTCTACCAAAAATTTCCATTAAAGTTCGTCGTTTTCCCCAATACAGACAAAAAAAGACGCGGCATAAACTGCCGCGCTGCAAAATTAAGAACAAGCGGCCCATGCCGCCTGCCGGCCGGGATGCGGCGCACGGCCGCGTCCCGATTATGTAAGAAAAAACAAATTATTTCAGCTTGTGATCTGTGATGTCAGCCGCCCACTTCACAGCGGTTTCCACATCGCTGTCAGAAATCCTGCCCTTCTTGAACAGGCCGCTCTTTACCGGAATCACCAGGGTGTCGCCCGCAACGTTGACGCCGTTCGCCTGAATTGCCTGCTTCACAGGATCCAGACCGGAGGTATCGCTGCCGCCGATAATGTAGAACGCAACGTTCTGGGCTCTGGCGGGAGTAAGGGTTTTGCAGAAGTCCACAACCGGACGATCGATCTTCTTACTGGTTTCGATTCCAATAAAAACGATCTTTTCGGACTCGCACGGATATGCAGGCGGGATCTGATCGGAGACGCATTTATAAATTTCACCGAGGCGTCCGGAAATGATCTGCGCGTTGCCAACCTTCGAGTAGTGCAGGGATTTTACTTTCATCTTTCTGTTCCTCCAAAAATTTTTTCCCGGGGCCGTCGGGACTGAACACCAGACGATCCCCGTTTCAAGCATAAAGTATAGATTCATTATAACACAAAAAAGTATGGATTGCATCGTTTATTTATGGAATTTACAAAAAATTTGCACTCTTTCCTAAGAACAGGCTAAAATTCCATATTTTGAAAAAATGCGGAGCATTTCATTTGTTTTCCGGCCGCGGTTCGGATATAATAAAAAAAGAAATCCGATCCACGTCCGAGCGTTTCCGTTATGCGGGCGCGGACCGGTTTAAGAGGTGACAGTATGAAAGAAATCAGTGTGTTTGATGTGATTGGTCCTGTGATGATCGGTCCCTCCAGCTCCCACACAGCGGGCGCTCTGAAAATTGCGCTTCTGGCGGGAAAACTGGTCTCGGGGAAAATTGTGCAGGCCGATTTTGTATTATACGGATCATTTGCAAAGACGTACCGCGGGCATGGCACCGACCGCGCCCTGATCGCCGGAACGCTTGGCTTCGGCACGGCCGATCCCCGGATCCGCGACTCGTTCGCCTGGGCAGAAAAGGCCGGACTGGCCTACTCCTTCCGCACCGACGAAACGCAGCGCGACGTCCATCCCAATACGGTTGACATCACACTCGAAAACGACAAGGGCGAAAAGACATACGTGCGCGGCGTCTCTACCGGCGGCGGGAACTGCCGGATCGAAAATATTGACGGCATCTCCGTCGATCTCACAGGCGATTACACCACACTGCTCATCCGCCAGCACGACACGGCCGGCGTAGTGGCCTACATCACAGGCTGCCTGAGCGCCCGGGACGTAAATATCGCATTTATGCGCCTGTACCGCGAAAGCCGCGGAAAGACCGCCTACACCGTCATCGAAACTGACGGGGATATCCCTGCGGAAGCTGTCGAGGAAATCCGGCGCGGCCCGGAAATCAACAGTGCGATGCTCGTTAAAATCTGAGAACAAAAAGATACAGGAGGGCTTCTGATATGGATTTTACAAACGGGAAAACGCTGTTGGAGCTGTGCCAAAAGGACAAGCTGGCAATTTCAGAGGAAATGCTTCTTCGCGAAACGGAGATTTCAGGAAAATCCCGCGCAGAGATTACAGAAAGGATGGCATACTCCTATTCCGTCATGAAGGACGCGGCGCGGCGCGCGATCGGCGGCGGGATCCGCTCTATGGGAGGGCTTATCGGCGGAGAATCGCACCTGCTTTCGGAATACGGAAACAAGGGACGCACCGTCAGCGGAAGCATCACCGCACGGGCGGCGGCATACGCAATCGGCGTGCTGGAGGTCAACGCGTCGATGGGCCTGATTGTCGCGGCCCCAACGGCCGGATCTTCCGGGGTAATCCCGGGAACGTTTCTCGCCGTGCAGGAGGAATACGGCTTCTCGGACGAGCAAATGACGTCGGCTCTTTTCAACGCGGGCGCTGTGGGATATCTGATCACACGCAACGCCACCGTAGCCGGAGCGGAGGGCGGCTGTCAGGCGGAGGTGGGCGCGGCGTCCGCGATGGCGGCGTCGGCCCTCACAGAGCTGATGGGCGGCAGTCCGGAACAATGCCTGAGTGCGGCTGCCTGCGCGCTGGCGAACCTCCTCGGCCTTGTCTGCGATCCTGTCGGCGGTCTGGTAGAGGCACCATGCCAGAACCGCAACGCCGTAGGCGCGTCAAATGCGCTCCTCTGCGCTGACATGGCGCTCTCCGGCGTCACACACCTGATCCCCTTTGACGAAATGGTGGACGTCATGTACCGGGTAGGACGCAGCCTTCCCATGGAGCTGCGCGAAACGGCCCTTTCCGGCTGTGCGGCCTGCCCCACCGCCTGCCGCCTCTGCGGGAAGCCTTAGGTACCTGAAAGGCCAAAGTGCCGCAAGATTTACTGAAAAGAGGTGGACATCGGGCACAGAGCCGTCCTAATAAATGATCCTCTGTTCTGGATCCAGTTCGGCAGAGCATCTGTAAATTTTAATTTTACCTATCGAGAAATAATTTCACAAAGCCTTTATTTTCGGTCCAGTTTATATCAAACTGGACTGATTTTAACATATTATATTTTTCTATCCTCTCCAGAGCCTATAAACCATATCAAATATATAAAAAAGATAAAAATTAGACCTTATGGTGTTTAAAGATTTTACAAAGAATTAACATTTAAAGTTGACAAATATCCTCTTTTAGTCTATTATAAAATAAAAATATATATTGATTGTTTTGTGAAAAATACACACATGAAATTTTGTAAAATTTCATTTATTTTTTTACAAATACTGGAAAAATAATAAACATCA
>DVHF01000053.1 GCA_018712265.1 Candidatus Gallacutalibacter pullicola | reverse complement strand
TTTTTGAGGGGAATCTGGTATAATTTCAATATCAGAATACAGGAGGTAATGAAAATGAGTTTAGGAAACAGCCTTTTCAATGCCCGGAAAAAGGCGGGGCTGTCGCAGGAGGAAGTGGCGGAAAAGCTGGGAGTGAGCAGACAGACGATCTCAAAGTGGGAGCTGGACGAAACGCTGCCGGATATCCAGCAGTCCAAAAAGCTGTCCAGGCTTTATCACCTCACGTTAGACGAATTGATCGATTTTGACGTGGAACTGAAAGAGATCGAACAGGCGATCGACAGCATCAGTGAAGAAAAACAGAAAAAAATTGATTGGACGGGTCTTTACGGAAAAAAGTATCCCGTTCTGGTGACCTATCAGAAACAGGTGGATATTGACGGGTACGCGGAAAGAATCAGGGAACTGCTCGACAGTCTGAAAACCCGTTACGGCTACAACGATCTGGATGCCATGCTGGTGTTAAAGGATATTTTGTTCCATACATGGAACGTCAAAAAATAAAGGGATCTGCTGTCCTGCGGCTGAGATACCCGCATCTGTGGATTGCATAAATAATATTCCTAACCAGTTTCCCACCGCGACAGAGTATTTTTTTATATTGGAAATTCAGCGACCGTAGGGAGCGCGGCGCGTTCTACGTCAAGGCTTAGCCTTGTCAGTGACCGGAGGGAGCGATCCGCGGTTTACGTCCAGACTTAGTCTGGTCAGCGAGCGGAGGGAGCGCGGTGCGGTCTGCGTGCAGGCTTGGCCTGCCTTAGCCTTGGAATGAATGAGGGGGAGGGGACATATAGATAGGTAAGAAAATAAATTAGGGGTTGATAAAATTGGATTGGCAGAGCCTCTCGCGCGAAGAATGTATCAAAAGACTGCACAGCAATGCGCACAGCGGCCTCACGCCGGAACAGGCCCGGCAGTTCCTGGGGCGGTTCGGGCCCAACCGCCTCCAGCGTCAAAAGCGGAAAAGCCTTCTCCGGAGGTTCCTGGAACAGTTCTCCGATTTTATGGTTCTGATCCTCCTCGCGGCCGCCGCGATTTCCTTCCTAACCTCCTACGTGCGCGGGGATTCCGATTATATCGACTCCATCATCATCCTTGTGATCGTCACGCTCAACGCGGTGATGGGCGTCGTGCAGGAAAGCCGCGCGGAAAAGGCAATCGACGCACTGAAAAAGCTGTCGTCGCCGCATTCGCAGGTGATACGCGGCGGCAGACACTGCACAATCCCGTCGGAGGAGCTGGTTCCCGGAGACGTGGTCCTGCTTCAGGCAGGGGATCTTGTCCCGGCGGATTTGCGGGTGCTGGAAGCGCACAGCCTGAAAGCGGAGGAATCCTCTTTGACGGGGGAATCCGTCCCGGTGGAAAAGGAGGCCAAGCCGACCTATCCGGAGGGGACGCCGATCGGCGACAGGAAAAATATGCTGTTTTCTTCCAGCAGCATCACCAGCGGACGCGGGGCCGGATTGGTAGTGGCGACTGGTATGGATACGCAGGTGGGCAGAATCGCCCATATGATAAACGCCGAGGAATCGCCGCAGACCCCGCTCCAGCGCAAGCTTGCGCAGACAGGGCGAGTGCTGGGACTGGGCGCCGTGGCCATCTGTATGGTGATCTTTATCATGGGACTGTTCCAGAACGTCCCGCCGCTGGAGATGTTCATGATCGCCATCAGTCTGGCGGTTGCGGCGATCCCGGAGGGACTTCCGGCGGTCGTGACGATCGTGCTGGCGATGGGCGTGCGCAAAATGGCGGCGAACCGCGCGATTGTGCGCAGGCTTCCCGCAGTGGAAACGCTGGGGAGCGCGAGCGTGATCTGCTCCGATAAGACGGGGACGCTCACGCAGAATAAAATGACAGTTACGGAGCTGGCCGGGATCGACGGGAAACTGGATCGCACCAGCGCAGCCGGTGCGGAGATTCTGGATCTCGCCCTGTTGTGCAATAACTGCACCGAGTCCGGCGGAACAGTGAAAGGGGAGCCGACAGAGGCTGCAATCCTCCACGCTGCGCCGGGCCAGAAGGAAAGACTGGATCGGGAATATCCGCGCGTGGCGGAAATCGCGTTCACCTCGGCCAGAAAGATGATGACGACGGTACATCGCGTGGGCGCGCATAAGTACAGGATTATCACAAAGGGCGCGCCGGATCTGCTGCTGGGACGCTGTACCTCATGCCGCAACCGGATTGCGTCGGTTCCCATGACGCCGGAAAACCGCAGGCTCCTGACGCGCCGCAACGAGGAGATGGCGTCGCGTGCGCTCCGTGTGCTGGGGGTCGCGTACCGCGATGTGGATATGCTGCCCGGCGACCGCGAGATGGAACAGAACCTGACATTCTGCGGTTTTATCGGGATGCTGGATCCGCCGCGACCACAGGCGGCGCAGGCTGTGCGGGAATGCCGCGAGGCCGGGATCCGCCCGGTGATGATCACAGGGGATCACGCGGCGACGGCGTCGGCGATTGCACGGGATCTCGGGATCCTCACCGGAGACGGGAAAGCGATCACCGGTGCGGAGCTTGACAGGATGGATCAGACGGAGCTGGTGAAGAATATCTATCAGTATCAGGTGTTCGCGCGCGTCTCGCCGGAGCATAAGGTGCGGATCGTGCGCGCGTTCCAGAAGCGCGGCGAGGTGGTGGCCATGACGGGGGACGGCGTCAACGATGCGCCCGCCCTGAAAGCCGCGGATATCGGCTGCGCGATGGGGCTTTCCGGTACGGATGTGGCCAAGGCTGCGGCGGATCTGATCCTGACGGACGACAATTTCGCGACGATTGTGGCTGCTGTGCGCGAGGGGCGCGGGATCTACAGCAATATTAAAAAGACGATACATTTTCTGATTTCGTGCAATATCGGCGAGATTCTGACGATCTTCGTTTCGTTCCTGCTGGGACTGCCCACGCCGCTGCTGGCGATCCAGCTGCTGTGGGTGAACCTGGTGACGGATTCGCTCCCGGCGCTGGCGCTCGGCGTGGATCCCATCGGCGGAGATGTGATGAAACGTCCGCCCGCGCCCAGAACGGAGGGTGTTTTTTCGGGCGGTATGGGGTATCATATTGCGGTAGAGGGCTGCTTGATCGGCGCGCTCTCCCTGCTGGCCTATACCATAGGGCGCGTGTTTTTCGATCCGGATCCGTCCTCGCCGGTCATCGGGCGGACGATGGCGTTCGCGGTGCTCAGTCTTTCGCAGGTGGTGCATACGTTCAATATGCGCTCGCAGAGCTCTGTGCTCCGTGTGGGACTTTTGAGCAATAAAAAGCTTTTGGGAGCGGCTGCCGCGTGTATCGTGCTGCAGCTTGGCGTTATCATAGTTGCGCCGCTTGCACAGGTGTTTAAAACGGCGCAGCTTTCGCAGACACAGTGGGGAATTGTGGCCGCGCTGGCGGTTGTGCCGCTTGTGGTTGTGGAGCTGGAAAAGCTGCTCGGCGGATATGGAAAAAAATTGCGCAGACCCCAAGCCGCCCTTGACAATAGGTGACTCATTTGGTATAGTAAGAACAGGAATTCCGGATTTTATTTTCAAAAAGGAAAGGAAGTCTTATTATGGAAAAGTATGTATGCGATGCCTGCGGCTATATTTATGATCCGGCTGTTGGGGATCCGGATAACGGGATCGAGCCCGGCACAAGCTTCGATGCTCTCCCGGATGACTGGACCTGCCCGCTGTGCGGCCTCGGCAAGGATTCCTTCAGCAAAATGTAAAAAGATAACGGCAGGGACGTAAATCTCCCTGCCGTTTATTTTTGCCGTTGTGCTGCGCGGACAGAGCTTCACAAAGATCTGTCCGCGTTTTTTACCGGACAATACACCGCGCAGATTTTCCTGCGGCGCTATGGTTCTTTTTAATTTTTGAGGCTCTGGAGCGGTGCGGGAATCCGTCCGCCGCGCCCGATGAATTTCTTGGGCGACCAGCGGTTGATCTCCATCACAGGGCCGCCGCCCAGCAGTCCGCCGAAGTTGAGCTCGTCCCCGACGTTTTTGCCGATAGCGGGGATCAGGCGCACAGCCGTCGTTTTGCTGTTGACCATGCCGATCGCGGCTTCGTCGGCGATAATCGCGGAGATGATCTCGGCCGGCGTATCGCCGGGGATGGCGATCATGTCCAGACCCACGGAGCACACAGCCGTCATGGCTTCCAGCTTCGTGAGGGTGAGGGCGCCCTTCTGCGCGGCGGCGATCATGCCGGCATCCTCGGTGACGGGGATGAACGCGCCGGACAGTCCGCCCACATGGGAGGAGGCCATCACGCCGCCCTTTTTGACGGCGTCGTTGAGCAGGGCAAGCGCGGCGGTCGTGCCGTGCGCACCGCAGCTTTCCAGACCCATCTCCTCAAGGATGTGCGCCACGGAATCCCCGACGGCGGGCGTGGGCGCGAGGGAGAGATCGACGATGCCGAACGGCACGCAGAGGCGGCGGGACGCTTCCTGCGCGACCAGCTGGCCCATGCGGGTGATCTTAAAGGCGGTGCGCTTGACGATATCCGCCACAGCGGTGATATCACAGTCGCCGGCCTTTTCGAGAGCCGCGCGCACGACGCCGGGGCCGGAAACGCCCACGTTGATCACGCAGTCCGGCTCGCCGGGGCCGAGGAACGCGCCCGCCATAAAGGGGTTGTCCTCCGGGGCGTTGCAGAACACGACAAGCTTTGCCGCGCCGATGCAGTCGCGGTCGGCGGTGCGCTCCGCCGTCTCACGCACGATATGGCCCATTTTGGCTACGGCGTCCATGTTGATGCCGGATTTCGTCGTGCCCACGTTGACGGACGAGCAGACACATTCCGTGGTGCTCAGTGCCTCCGGGATGCTCTCAATCAGGGCATAGTCGCCGGGGCCGAAGCCCTTGTGCACCAGGGCGGAATACCCGCCGATGAAGTTGACCCCGACGGCGCTGGCCGCGCGATCGAGGACTTTGGCGAACCGGACAGGATTTTTCGTCTGGCAGGCCGCGGCGATCATCGCGATAGGGGTGACGGAGATGCGCTTATGGATGATCGGGATGCCGTATTCCTTGCTGATGTCCTCGCCGGTGCGCACAAGGTTCCCGGCATAGCGGCAGATCTTGTCGTAGATTTTATCGCAGGCGCGGTCGATGTCGGGATCGATGCAGTCGAGCAGCGAGATCCCCATCGTGATGGTGCGTACGTCGAGGTTTTCGTTGTCGATCATGTTGATCGTTTCCAGAATATCGTGTGAATTTATCATGAAGCAGACTCCTTTTTGATGCCCGTTGCGGGGGATGATCAGATGCGGTGCATGGAATTGAAAATATCCTCGTGCATCACATGGATTTTCAGGTTGAGGCTGTCCCCGAGCGCGGTGAGCTTGTCAGAAACCTCGCTGAGCGGAGCGGTGGCCCCGGAAATATCCACAATCATGATCATGGCGAACAGATCCTGAAGGATCGACTGCGTGACCTCAACGACGTTGTAGCCGTTTTCCGCACAGACTGTGGAAACCCGTGCCAGAATACCGACCATATCCTTGCCAATAACAGTAATGACAGCGCGCATAAATTTACTACCTCCAAAAATTTGTGGGGTGTGCCCTCCGGATGATGGCAGGGTGCATCTGAACAGTCAATATTCAGATACACCCCGGACTCCGCGCAGGGCTGATCCTACTGCCATTATGCACGGAAAAACACCGTCTGTCAAGGTGGACGCGGAAAAAACGGCGGTTTCCGCTTCGGCACAGATCGCCCGGTACAGGGAGATTTTACAAAGAATTCATAATCTATCATAAATTCTGGATTGTCAATCCGTGGATATTATGTTATAATCAACAGAGATTCAGGGGGATTTCCTTACTGATTTATTTTGAGAGGATATTGGAGGCTCTTTACGATGGATGTTTTTCTGGAACAAATTATAAAAAAGAAAGCGAGCGGTATCGATTACCTGATTTATTTAGGGGTGATCGTGGCTGCCATTATCCTGCTTCTGGCGTCGATGATCTTCATTCCCACCCTGTCGGTCATGGTGCTGGCGGGCGCTATTTTCGGCGCGTACTATCTGATCACGATGCGGGATCTGGAATATGAGTACAGCTTCACCAACGGCGATCTGACGGTGGACAAGATTATCCATCGCCGCAGCCGCAAGCGTCTGATTTCCTTTGACGTCCATACCGTGGAGGAGATGGGGAAGTACGATCCCCAGAAGCACGCCGCCCGCGATTACAGCAAGCGGCTGATCGTGTCGCAGTATGCCGACGGCCGCGACTCCTGGTACATGACGTTCCGTCATTCCAAATTCGGCAATACACTTCTGGTATTTACCCCGGATGAGAAGATCCTCGCTGCTGTAAAGGGCTTCCTTCCCAGACAGGTCGCAGTCGATGCTTTCCGTGGGAATTGATCTGGTTGAAATCAGGAGAATAGAGAAATCCATCCGGAATCCGCGCTTTTGCAGCAGGGTGCTCGGCAAAACCGAGTACGCCCAGCTTGAAATGCGCGGATTTCCTGTACAGAGCGTTGCAGCGAGCTTCTGTGCAAAGGAGGCCTTTTCCAAGGCGCTCGGGACGGGGATACGGGGCTTTGCTCTGACGGAGGTGGAGCTTCTGCGGGAGGAAAACGGCCGTCCCCGCCTGCATCTGACAGGGAACGCGGCGAAGCTTGCCGCCGCCCGGGGCTTGGCGGAGTTCTCCGTCAGCGTGACCCATACGAAAGAATATGCCGCGGCAGTCGTGGTGGGAGAGGAGAGAGATTGATGAAGGTTTTGGACAGCGGACAGATGAGGGCGCTCGAGCAGGCCGCAGTGGATCAGGGCGGCAGCTATCTGGAACTGATGGAAAATGCGGGAAGCGCGGCGGCGCGTTTCCTGATAAAAATGGAATCCCCCGCCGGAAAAAGGATTGTCATTCTGTGCGGGAAAGGCAACAACGGCGGCGATGGCTACGTTGTCGCCCGTCATCTGACGGTGCGCGGCGCGCGGGTGGCCGTTGTGCTGGCGCAGGGGGATCCCGCCACGGAAATTTCCCGGGAGATGTTTGAAAAGCTTTCCGATACCTCTGTGCGCGTCCTGTACCTGGACAGGGACTGGGATTTTATTAAGGATCTGATCTCCTCTGCGGATTATCTCTATGACGGCATTTACGGGATCGGCTTCCGCGGGGCGGTCCCGGAGGAGCTGGCGCGCCTGTTTGACGCGGCGGAAGCGTCCCCCGCGCATAAAATCGCGTTGGATCTCCCCAGCGGCGTGCAGTGCGATACGGGTTCAGTGGAGGGACGCTGCATCCATGCCGACGATACCGTCACCTTCTCGGCACTCAAGCCTGCCCATCTGCTGCGTCCTGCGATGGATTTCTGCGGCGAGGTGACGTGTGTGGACGTCGGGATTCCCGACAGCCTGCTGGAGGCCAGCGACGCCGCGATGGAGGTCACAAGCCGGGAGACGGCGGCGCCCCTGTTCACCCCGCGTGAGCAGGACAGCAACAAAGGAACTTACGGCACGCTGCTGTGCGTCTGCGGCTCCGAGGGCATGGCGGGGGCCGCCATCCTCTCCGCAGGGGCTGCGCTCCGGTGCGGGGCCGGCCTTGTCAATCTGGCGCTGCCGGGAAAGATCTATCCCATTGTTGCGCCCTGCCTGCCGGAATGCGTGTATACCCTCTGGGAGGAGAAGGAGAACGGGGTCCTGACGTATGCTTCGCAGCAAAAGCTGGACGCGGTCCTTAAAAAAGCGTCTGCCTGCGTGATCGGCTGCGGATTGGGGCAGAGCCTCACGGCCCTGCGGCTGACCTGCGATCTGATCGAATACTCAAAAGTTCCCGTCGTCGTGGATGCGGATGGCATAAATGCAGTCGCGCGCAATATAGATGTATTGAAAGCAGCGCAGGCTCCCGTCATCCTGACGCCGCACCCCGGAGAAATGGCGCGGCTGCTGGAAACGACGGTGGCGGAGGTGCAGGCCAACCGCCTGACCTACGCCAAGCTGTTCGCGGAGCAATACGGCGTTATCGTTGTACTCAAGGGCACGGGGACCATCACAGCCGCTCCGGACGGCCGGACCTTCTGGAATCCCACAGGGAACCCTGGAATGGCAAAAGGCGGCAGCGGCGACGTCCTGGCCGGGATGATCGGATCGTTCCTCGCGCAGGGGGCGGATCCGGTGATCGCGGCGGCGGCAGGCGCATACCTGCACGGCCTCGCCGGGGACGAATGCGCCCGCAAACTTTCCCAAAGGGGGATGCTCCCCTCCGATATGATCGATGCGCTACCTGTC
Source organism: Candidatus Gallacutalibacter pullicola (assembly GCA_018712265.1). Taxonomy (GTDB): domain Bacteria; phylum Bacillota; class Clostridia; order Oscillospirales; family Acutalibacteraceae; genus Gallacutalibacter; species Gallacutalibacter pullicola. The sequence continues at coordinate 944 of DVHF01000053.1, read as the reverse complement.
CTGTTTTCCAAATTTGAACAGTAACAGGTGATGCTATGCGCGAAAAGCGTTCCTCTCTCCCGCAGGATGTGTTTCAAAAGCCGGTCACCCGAAAGACGGATTGCCGGTACAGTATCTGGATTCGATTCCGCTGTCTGGCGGTTGTCTGGATGCTTGCGGCACTGTTTTGCGGCTGCGGCGCCGTCCCTATGCAGCCCGAACCCGCCGCGCCTCCTGCGGAGGCCTTTCAGTGCAGGATCCAGGCGTCATACCGCGGGAAGGAGATTTCCTGTACCCTCTCGCGGACGCTGGAGAAGAAAACGGCAGTGACGATAGAGCTGCCGCAGCAGGCCAGAGGACTGTCTTTCCTGTGGAACGGCGACGTCTTTTCGCTGGAATGTGCGGGACTGTCCGTTTCCGGCGACAGCTGTCCGCTTCCGCGTCACGCGTTTGCACCGGTGCTGTATGGCGCTGTGGAAACGGTAATTTCAGGGGAGGGGCTTGCCGAAACCGCGGACGGCGTCTGGGAATCCTTTTATGATGCCGCCCGGATGCGTATCGAGATGGATCGCGCCACAGGACAGATCACGCGCCTGTCCATCCCGGAGCTTTCGCTGGATGCCATTTTTCTCTATGATATCTGAAAGGCGAAGTTTTCGCCTTTTCGCGGGATTCCCTGCCGGTTCCTTTTACAGAATGGAGGAACTGCGGGGAATCCTTTTTGAGAGGATGAAAAGAAATCAATCGGAAAACAAAAAAATTTTGAAAAAGGGCTTGACCTTTTTCACATTATCGGGTATAATAGCAGAGCAGTCGAAAAACGGCGGCAAAAATGAAATCTGGACGGTTAGCTCAGCTGGTAGAGCATTCGCTTGACGTGCGAAGGGTCAGCGGTTCGAGTCCGTTAACGTCCACCAAAACGAACAAATCCGAACCTTGCGCCGGTTGCCTATTGAAGCTTTCTG
>DVHF01000052.1 GCA_018712265.1 Candidatus Gallacutalibacter pullicola | reverse complement strand
CATATGGGAAAAACGCTTTATGTGATGGAAGAAAATGAAATCAGCGCGCTTCTCCATTTTTTTGACCGCAGAATAAAAAGAGGAGGAAACACCTATATTTCCAAATATACATCCGGAAGCCAGTGGGGAATTTCATTCCAAACCTCTAAAAACAGGAAAGGCGTTTTTTCAAACTCATTTGCTTTTTTGCCCTCCCACAGCCCTTCTGACAGGGCCATGATTCAAAGCGGGGCATACCGGTATTATTTTGAGGATCCACAGCCCGGTGATTCCCTTCTGGAAGAACTCATGGCGGCCGAATACGGAGAATAGCATAAAGAAAAACGGCGCAGGAGTTGATCCACGCCGTTTTTTCGTAAATAAACAGCCCCCGTCCCGGCGGCGAGGAACGACATCCTCACAGGTGGGGCGGAGGCGGGTCCGGGACTGCGTCCCGGCAGGGGTCCAGGGGCGCGCAGCCCCTGGAAAGGGATTTGCAGCGCAAATCCCAGAACCCGGCGCAAATCCCGGAACTCACTCGTCGTAGTCGTTGGCGAGGTGGAAACGATCGATGATGTAGAAAACAAGGCTGAGCGCCATGGCTACGAGGGCGGCAAGCGCCATGCCGGTGAGCTGCACCTGGCCGATCTGGATGAACGCGCCGGAGAGGCCCGTCACCATCGTTACGGCTGTGAGCGCCAGGTTGCGGGACTTGCTGTAATCCACGCGGCGATCCACCAGCAGACGGATACCGGATACGGCGATCATGCCGTAAAGCAGGAAACTGACGCCGCCCATGACCGGATTCGGAATCGTCTGAATCAGTGCGGAAATCTTACCGAAAAAGCCCAGAAGCAGCGACAAAAGACCGGCCGCGCCAATTACCCAGACGCTGTACACCTTTGTCATGGCCATAACGCCCATGTTCTCACCATAGGTGGTGGTCGGCACAGAGCCTACCAGGCCGGAAATCATCGTGGAGAAGCCGTCGCCGAACAGCGTGCGGTGCAGGCCCGGCTCCTTGATCAGATTCCTGCCGACGATTTCGCCCGTCACGAGCTGATGGCCGATGTGCTCTGAAATCACCACGAGCGTTGCAGGAAGAATAATCGAGATCGCGGCCGCGTCAAATTTTGCAAGCTGGAAATTCGGCAGCATAAAGAACGGCGCTTCGCTCACCCTTGTAAAATCAACCATTCCCAGGCAGGCGGACAGCACATAGCCTACCACAATCGCGATCAAGATCGGGATAACCGACAAAAATCCGCGGAACACCACAGAACCAAATACTGCGACCGCCAGTGTCACGATAAACACCGCGATCTTTTTGGGATCCAGTGCTGTGTAGGTATCCGACAGAATCAGACCGCCCATATCGGCCGCTGTCCCGGAAAGCTCCAGACCAATCAGCGCAATCACTGCACCCATCGCAGCAGGCGGGAGCAGGATATCAATCCACTTTGTTCCAACAAACTTGATAATTACCGCTATCACACAGAACAGGGCGCCGGATACCACGAAGCCACCCAGCGCATATTCATAGCCCATTCCCTCTGTGGCGATTATGATGCTTGCGGGCGCAATAAACGCGAAGCTGGATCCCAGAAACGCCGGGGCTTTCCCCTTTGTTACCAGAATGTACAGCAGCGTTCCCACACCGTTCATGAACAGTACAACCGCAGGATTGACCCCCAACAGGTTCGGCACAAGAACCGATGCACTGAACATCGCAAACAGATGCTGGATACTCAGCGGGATCATCTGGCCTATGGATGGACGTTCTTCGACTTGAATTGCTTTTCTTGCCATTTCGTTCCACCAATCCTTTATATTATTTTCAGCCAATGGCAAAGGAATTCTCCTTTACGGTTGGCCGTCCCCCAATTTTATCTGTGCAGAGCATTGATATTGCGGCCCTACACAAAAAGAAAGCCCATCCAATGCAAAAACTGCATTGGAGCGGCTCTCTTCATTTTCTATTTTCTCACAAATGCCGATTTTGGTGCGCCGCAGATGGGACATACCCAGTCGTCCGGCAGTTCCTCGAACGAAGTATCAGGATCGCTGTACTCGTATTTGCAAATCGTGCAGACATAGGTCTCTCCGTCGCTTCCGGATGCAGCCTCCAACGGCTGGTAGGTCGGCGCATTTTTCGGCGACGATCCCTTAATTACCGTATGATAATAGGAATACGTCATCGGCACACCGGTGGATTTTTCGCTTCCTGCGATAATCTCCGCCAGGAACACCGTGTGCGTGCTCGTTTCAATGCTCCCTACTACCTTGCACAGGAACCAGCAGCAGGTATTTTCCTTGATAACCGGAACGCCTTCCATCAAAACGCGGTGGCGGATGTTCAGAAGCTTGTTCACATCACGGCCGGAATTGAAGCCCAACGCGCCGATCACGGTGCCTGGTGTGTCCTCTGACAGCACCGAAACCGTAAAAATACCATGCTTGACAATACATTCATGGCTGTAATTATTATGATTCATGCTGACTGCAATAATCGTCGGGTTTGCGCTTGTTACCTGAATCACAGTATTTACAATGCACGCGGACGGGGCGTTTTCCCCTTTTACCCCGATAGCGTACATTCCATATGACAAATTTCTCAAAATTCTGGAATCCATATACATTTCCTCCTCACCTGCGGTGGGCAGAACGCGCCCGCTCCCTCCGGTCGCCCGGCTGGGTGCACAATTAGGCTTAGATGCCCGCGTTGCGACCTGCCTGCGGATATTATACCACGTCTGCGGCGAGCAGATCGCGCCCACTCCCTCCGGTCACCCGGCTGGGTGCACAATTAGGCTTAGACACCCGCATTGCGGCCTGCTTGCAGGCATGAACATCTCCGGCAGGCTTTACGCAAAGACTGCAACGTAGATTAAAAACATTATACCATTTCCCGGAAAGCGTTACAAGCTTTTTTAGAACGCTTTCGCGAAAATAATTACAATTTCCCGTTTTTTCGCTTGACCGCTTCCCAGTAAGCGCGGAATGCCTGCTCGTTTTTATTTGCACCGAACCGGTAATATTTCTTCCCTGCAAGCGCGTCCGGCAGGTACTGCTGATCGACCCAGCTGTCCGGAAAATCATGCGGGTACTTATAAAACTGTCCCTTGTGCGGATTATCTGCCCCGTCAAAGTGCTTATTTTGCAGCGCGCGCGGAATATCGCCCGTCAGCCCGGCGCGGAGATCCGCGATCGCCTCGTCCAGCGCGATGTGGGCCGTATTCGATTTCGGTGCGAGTGAGACCAGCACCACGGCGTCCGCCAGCGGGATCCGTCCTTCCGGCAGGCCGACCATCAGCGCAGAGTCCACCGCCGCCTTGACCACCGGGATGATCTGCGGCCACGCCAGTCCCACGTCCTCGCAGGCGCAGACGATCAGCCTCCGGCACGCCGACGGCAGATCTCCTGCCTCCAACAGACGGCCCAGATAGTGCAGCGCCGCGTCGGGATCCGAGCCGCGCATCGATTTCTGGAACGCCGAGAGGATGTCGTAATGATCGTCACCCTCCTTGTCGTACCGCATCGCACTGCGCTGCGTCAGCTCGCGGGCAAGCTCCAGAGATACCGTCAGCACACCGTCTTCCGGCGCGCCCGCTGTCAGGACGCACAGTTCCGCCGCGTTCATCGCCTTGCGCACGTCCCCGCCGCACGCCGACGCAATATGCTCCGCTGTGCCCTCCTCCAGCCGGATCTCAAGCGCGCGTTCCTCCCCCAATTCGCGGAACGCGCGCTCCACCGCCGGAAGAAGCTCCTGCGGCGTCACCGGTTTGAACTCAAACACGGTGGAACGGCTCAGTATCGCGTTGTAGACATAAAAATACGGGTTCTCCGTGGTGGAGGCGATCAACACGATCCGCCCGTCCTCAATATATTCCAGCAGCGTCTGCTGCTGCTTTTTATTGAAATACTGGATCTCATCCAGATACAGCAGCACGCCGTTTATCGTCTCAAACGTATTGAGATTCGCTACAATCTCTTTAATGTCCGCTGTGGACGCCGCCGTGCCGTTCAATTTGTACAGCTTGCGGTTCGTCCTTTTGGCAATGATGGACGCGAGCGTCGTTTTTCCTACGCCGGACGGCCCATAGAAGATTAAATTCGGGATCTCCCCTGATTCCAAAATGCGCCGCAGAGGCTTTCCAGGGCCGATCAGGTGCTGCTGGCCGACCATATCCTCCAGTGTCTGCGGACGGATCCTGTCCGCGAGAGGCGATGCCATCCCGCCGCCCCCTTTCCCCGAAAAGGCCCCCTCCCTTGGCTGGGAGAGGGCCAGCTTTTCAGCAAAATGTCGATTTATTCGTACAGAGGATGACGCGCGCAGATCTCCTCGACCATGCCGCGGATCTTGTCCTTGTTCGGCTCAAAGTCGTTGACAGCCAGCGCGATGCACTCGGCAATCACATCCATGTCCGCCGTATCCAGACCGCGCGTCGTCACCGCCGGGGTTCCCAGACGCAGGCCGCTTGTGATGAACGGGCTTCTCTGCTCGTTCGGTACAGTGTTCTTGTTCGCGGTGATGTATACCTCGTCGAGACGCTTCTCCAGCTCCTTGCCGGTGATCTCCATGCCGGACAGATCCAGCAGCATCAGATGGTTGTCGGTGCCGCCGGAAACAAGCTTCAGGCCGCGGTTCGTCAGCCCTGCCGCCAGAGCCTTGGCGTTCTCAACCACCCTGTGCTGATACTCCTTGAACTCCGGCTTGAGCGCCTCGCCGAAGCAGACAGCCTTTGCCGCGATGATGTGCATCAGCGGGCCGCCCTGCGTGCCCGGGAATACCGCCTTGTCGATCGCCTTGGCGAACTCCTCCTTGCAGAGGATCATGCCGCCGCGCGGGCCGCGGAGCGTCTTGTGGGTGGTGGTGGTCACGATGTCCGCCCACGGAACCGGATTGGGATGCTCACCTGCCGCCACAAGGCCGGCGATGTGCGCCATATCTACCATCAGGTAAGCGCCGCAGTCCTTCGCGATCTGGTGCAGACGCTCAAAATCGATGATGCGCGGATAGGCGCTCGCGCCTGCGACGATCAGCTTCGGCTTTACTTCCATTGCCTGCTGCGCCAGCTTATCATAATCGATCCGGTGCGTCACAGGATCGACGCCGTAGGAAACAAAATTATAGTAGGAGCCCGACATATTTACCGGGGATCCATGCGTCAGATGGCCACCCTCGGCAAGGCTCATGCCGAGCACCGTATCGCCGGGCTTGAGTAGAGCAAAGTATACCGCGAAATTCGCCTGTGCGCCGGAATGGGGCTGCACATTCGCATGATCCGCGCCGAACAGCTCACATGCGCGCTTGCGTGCGATCTCCTCCACAACGTCCACATATTCACAGCCGCCGTAATATCTCTTTCCCGGATATCCTTCGGCGTACTTATTCGTGAGCACCGATCCCATCGCCGCGATCACCGCCGGGGATACGATATTTTCCGAAGCAATCAGTTCCAGGTTCCTGCGCTGGCGGCCGAGCTCCTTGCCCATTGCCTCCGCTACCTCCGGATCCGACTGGCCCACAAAGCCGATGGTATCCATTAAATCCCTGTACATTCGCAAACACCCTTTCCAATTTTATCCAATCCGTCTACCGGCTTCCGCCCATAAACATACAATATATCTAATTATACGATGGGTTGTCCAAAAAAGCAAGAAAAATTCCGTTCTGCTGTCAGAATACAAGGGCGCACACATGCAAAAGCAGGATATGCACCGGGTAGAACCAGTAAAACAGATATTTCCCGCGGCGCGGCCCGCGTTCCCCGGAATACAGCGCAAGCGGGAACGCTGCGAACATCGCATAATTTTGCAGCGGATACGCAAACAGGCCGTTCATCGCACCGAAAACAGCCTGCGGCAGGCAGTACAGCAGGTTCAGCCCCAGAAAGGCCGCGATGGTACCGGTGCGCAACTTCCCCGACGGCGTGCGGCCCAGATACAGCAGAACCATCAACAGGACGCCATACACCTTATAATCTGTATGCAGCAGCCACGCCAGAGCAGCGATCCCAAACACCGTCAGAAGCCCCAACGCACGGAAGGGGATTTTCTGAATCAGGAAAATAGCCAGGAGTCCAAGCGCCAGCTCAAAAAGCACATTTTGGCTCCCCGGATAAAACAGGGAGCCAAAAAAGGCCAGATCATATGGGATCTCCGACAGGACTGCAAACAGCAGCAAGCGCAGGAAATACCGCGCTTTGCCGGACGTATGGGCCGCGCCCTCCGCAAGCAGCAGGCAGAAGATCGGGAACGAAAGCCGTCCTACGATCCGGAATGCCGCAGCCTGCGGGAACAGCAGCGCCCCCGTGTGATCCACAAGCATGGTGATCACAGCAAGCAGCTTGAGCTGCCAGGAATTGAGCCGGAGACGGCCGGTCACTGCTGTTTCTCCGGTTCGCCGAAATGGTTGCGGATCTGCCTGCGGAGCCATCCGCCCTGCAAGTAGTAGATCAGGAACAGCACCGACGTCACCGCCCAGGTGAGCGGATAGCTGAACATCACTGTCTTAATATCGTGCCACACCGGGACGGCTGTAAAGATCCACACGATGCGCAGCACGCAGGTCCCCACCGCTGTCATCAGCATCGGCACAAGAGATTCCCCCGTGCCGCGCATTGTACCGGAAAGGACGGTGATGCACACATAAGTAAAGTAAAGCGGAGCTGTCACATGCATGATCTCGATCCCGATCGACAGCACCTCCGCATCCTGTGTAAACATTCCCAGAATACCGCCGCCAAACAGGAGGAAGATCGTGCTCAGAAGCACCGTGGCCCCCATCGCCATTGCCATACAGATCCGCACGCTTTTGTGGATGCGGTCGTATTTGCGCGCGCCGAAGTTCTGTCCCACAAAAGTCGTGATCGACACACCGAATGCGTCCATAATCATCCAGAACATCCCGTCGATCTTGCCGAACACTGTCCATGCTGCGATCGTCTCCGTGCCGAACGAATTGATACTGGCCTGGATAATAATGTTTGCAACGTTGTACATGGTAGACTGGAGTCCTGCGGGAAGGCCAATGCGGAAAATGCCGCGCAGCAGTCCCATATCGATACGAATCTGCCTGAGATACAGGCGATAGCAGTCCGGCGTGCGCATCAGCGTAACGATAATCAGCACGGCGCTGATTGCCTGGGAAATCATGGTGGCGATCGCCGCGCCGAATACGCCCATATGGAACCCCGCCACAAACAGCAGATCCAGCACGACGTTGACGAGGCAGCAGACGATCAAGAAATACAGCGGGCGGCGGGAATCCCCAATAGCGCGCAGGATTGCCGAGCCCACATTATAAATCACAGTAAACAGGACACCGCCGAAATACACGCGGATGTAGGTGTTCGCCAGCGGGAGCACATCCTCCGGCGTATCCATCGCCTTGAGCGCCATGGGGGAAAAGATAAGTCCCACCACCATGAAGATCAGGCCGATAATCAGGCTCATGGCGATGGCCGTATGTACAGCCTTGCTGACATTCTGGCCGTCGCGCGCGCCGTAGAACTGCGAGATGATGACCGTCGCACCGGACGACAGGCCCACGAAGAACCCAATCAGCAGGTTGATGATGGTGCTTGTCGCGCCGCCGACTGCCGCAAGCGCCTCCGTGCCGACGAAATTGCCGACTACAATGGCATCCACCGTATTGTAGAGCTGCTGGAAAAAGGTTCCAAACAGGATGGGGAAAAAGAAGATCAAAAGCTGTTTCCAAATAACGCCTTCCGTGATTCCGTTTTGTGCGGTAAGCTTCCGTTCCATGTCGATTTTCATAACCTCCTCCCCTTGCGGGGCGTTTTTATCTCAGGATAGCACAAGAAACACTATTTGTCTACAGGATTTTTAACGGCTGGCGAAAACTTTCTGTAGAGCTACAATACATATTGGACAGAGAGGAAAAAAGCAATAAAAAAGTAGAAGGACAGAGCCATTATAGGGTATAGTTAAGTTGCGACACCAACAAACCCAAAAAGGAGCTCTGTCCCTCATGAGTAAAAGTATAACACAAGACATGCGGTATCGGCAATCCCTAATGCAGTATGCAGAGAAATATGGCGTAAGCCGTGCGAGCCGGAAATACAACAAAAGCCGGTCATATATCTACTTCTGGAAGGCACGCTGGGATGGAAGTGTGGAATCCCTGGCCTGTCAGTCCAGACGCCCGCA
>DVHF01000051.1 GCA_018712265.1 Candidatus Gallacutalibacter pullicola | reverse complement strand
GGTTTACTGAAACAAAACAGGCGCGCAGGGATCCGGAATCTCGGATTCCTGCGCGTTTTCCCGTTCGTTTTTTCAGGTGCTGAGCTCCGACGCTTCCTGCGGATGAAGCTTCAAATATTCAATGTATTCCTCAAGGCACAGATCAAGTTCATTCATCCGGATGGCGTTTTCGGGCCCAACATACCGGAAATGCCACGGTTCATACATAATGCCTGTGATATCCTCTTTTCCCTCAGGATACCGCAGTACAAAACCGTATTCCTCCGCGTGATCCAACAGCCATTCATAGGCGTCATCGTGCTTAAAGTCGTCGGTGACGCCGTTAAAATCGATCGCAAGGCCGGTATTGTGCTCGCTGTAATAGGGACGCTGTACGGCCGTTTCCGCTTTCTGCTCTGCTTCCGGCTCCGACAGCCCCTGCCGGAGATTCTGCTCGATTTCACGCTCAAAAAGCTCCTGCTGCTTTTCCGGGCTGCGGTATACGGAGGAAATCCACAGGCTGATTCCATCATCAAGCGCCTGTGTATACAAGGCCATATACGGATCCACGATGCGCTCATCCATTTCCACGCCGAACGCTTCTGTAATTTGCGGCTGGAAAGAATCGGGCATTTTCGATTCCGAATTCACCAGCACAAGCTGCCAGGCACTGACGGAAAAAGCGCCGCTGTCAATAGGGACGGTTACTGTATTGGAGGGATCCTGCTTTTGCGGAGGCACGGATATTGTTTCCGCCGGACTGATAACTGACGCGGCCTGTTTTGGAGGCTCCTGCACCGCATAGACAAACATCACCACCGCCGCAACGACGGCCGCCGGTGTGAGAATTCCAAGGACAATCATTTTTCCGATATTTTTTCTTCTCATGGTTCGTAATCTCTCGCTTCGATTATTTTTTATATTTTTCCTGTGATGCGGCGTTTTATGCCCATAGCGGGTAATTTGCAGTCGTGCCCCTCATTTCTTGAAATTTTATAATAGATCCCCCGGAAAACTGTGAACAAAAAATGAATCTTTTCCTGAGCGGCGCGGACAAATTTTATTCTGCCTGAATATATTGAAGTAAGCCCTGTTTGAATCTTGAAAATATTTATCAGAACAGGCAGGAAATTTCCAGAAATTCAGTCCGGATTTCTGTGCGACTTAGAATTGTCTGTACGAGCCACGAATATTTGCAGCTTTCAAACAGGGATAATCCCTCCAATGGAAAGGTGAACTTTATGAAAAATATAAGAACCAATATTTATCATTGCAGCAATCCTCAGGAGAATCCCCTTCCTGCATGGATCACCGCGCCCAAAAAGCCAAAGGTGCAGGACATAGAGACCATGGAGCAGGAAAAAATCCGCAAATTCAAGGAATGTCCGGATTCCTTTTTCCCGTCGTTCTGTCCGCGTTCCAAACCCGGAAAGTTCAGGCCCTGATACGGATTTCCTGAGATTTATTCCGATTCTGACCGGCTCTCATGAAAAGAGGTGCGTGTTCAAAGCACGCACCTCAAAGTTTTAAATATCGGAATTTCAGGGAAAATCACAACACATGATGCCAATTACATACAGGATTAGCCTGCCACATTTTGCATCAAGACTTAGCTTTGCTCGTCTGTTTTGGGAAATTTGGATGCGTGGATGTAGTACACCGTCATCAGAACAATCGCTGCTCCGACCCAAGCTGCCGGTTCCGCAAAGTAGACGCTCTTTTCTCCAATTGCCATAGGCAGGAGCAGCACCGCTCCCATCCGCATAATCATTTCCACAATTCCGGAAAGCAACGGGGTAAGCGTATCGCCCAGTCCCTGAAGGATCGAACGGTACACCCACAGCAGATACAGAATGAACAGCGACGCGCTCATCACACACAGACATTCATAGGCAATTTGGAGCACCTGATCCTGTATTTCCGGATCGCCCGAGACAAACAGCGACAGCACTGGCTTGCCGAAAATAAACATAATCACCGCAATCAATACAGCGATCAATACGGCCATGCGGCTTCCAGCCCTTGTCCCCTGACGGATTCTGTCGTACTTCTTTGCTCCCAGATTCTGGCCTGTATACGTCACCATCGCAAAACCGAACGATGTGGCCGCTATCTCCAACAGGCCCTGCAAACGTGTCGCCGCTGTGTAGCCCGCTACCAGAATCATACCGAAGCCGTTTACCACAGACTGTACAATCATCCCGCCGATTCCGATGATCAGCTTCAAAAAACCGAGCGGCGCGCCTGTGCGCAGAAGTCTCGCGATCAGCTTCCAATCCAGCTTCCAGACCTCGGCAGAAAAGTCGGACGCAGGAAGCTTTATGTAGACATAAACGCACGGGATACACGAAATTACCTGGGCAATCACTGTAGCCCACGCAGCCCCCGGCACGCCCCAATCGAACACCAGGATAAATACGAGATCCAGTACAATATTCACCACCGATGCCGTGAACATCGACACCAGCGGCGTCCGGCCGTTTCCCATGGCCTGGAGAAAACACGCAAATACATTATAAACTGTCACCGGAAGTGTGCCGCACAGCATGATGCGCAGATAAGCAAGCGCATCCGGCATCAGATCGGGCGTTGTATTGATCAGGAGCATCAGCGGCTCCGAAACAAGCATTCCAACTCCCATCAGCACCACGCCGGACGCCAGACAGATGAGCAGCGTCATTGCGTTTGAGCGGTTCATCCCCCTGAGATCACCGGCCCCGAACTGCTGGGTCGGCAGCACCGCCATGCCCTGTGACAGGCCCTGCAATATCCCGGGAATAAACCACACCGGCCATCCCGCCGCGCCTACCGCAGCAAGGGCCTCCACCCCCACAAATTTTCCCACAATGGCTGTGTCCGCCACTGTGTAAAGCTGCTGACAGATGTTTCCCAGCATAAGTGGGATCGCAAACGATACAATCAACGAATACGGGTTGCCTTGGGTCATGTTTTTTACCCTTGCCATTGGAAAAACCTCCTATTACAATAATATTTGGACAGGAAATCCGGACAGCCAGTCCGGCTTTCTTTCCATCCTTATCAAAATCTTTTCATTCCCATGAACTTGGGAAGCTTTGCCGGTTTCTTTCCGCGGCGCTTCTTCCGCCTGATCCGCGTTTTTATTCATTAAGAATCAAAGTATCCGAACGCTTGGATTCCTGATGTATTCATAAAAAATTCTTTTGACCTGCCAAAATAAGACGCCCATCCTCTTTCGGAGCATGGACGCCTTTCTTGTGAAATACGCTTTTGCCGGGCTTCCTTATTCCAAAGAAATCCCCAGCTGAGCGGCACATTCCTTCCATGCCTGTGCATACCGCACCCCGAAAATCCGCAGGGACGGGGTATCAAAATGCAGGATATCCCCGCGATCCTTCAGCCCCTCCGACGAGACAACCGCGAATCCGCGGCGGCCGTCTGCGATTTGATGGATCTGCGCGTTGACTTCCTTCCAATAGGGGCTGCCTTCCCGGTTTTCCAGATATTCCCCGAGTTCTCCCAGCACAACCGGAAGTCCCTCTCCGTGCAGACGTCTGCGCATCTCGGAAATCATCGCAAGAAACCTTTCGCAATATGTCTCCGCTGTTTCCAGAACCTCACTGTCCGCTTCTCCCTGATGCCACAGAAAGCCCTTGAGCACCGCGCCTGCCTGCACAGCCTGCTCCGCCTGACGGCACGCGTTTTCAAACAGCTCGTCCCCCGGCTTCCATTCATCCAGAGCACTCCCGCCCATAGCGCACGGAACCACACCGATCTGCCGTCCATCCTGCCGGAGCGTATCGGCAAAGCTCATGCACAGCCCCGCCTCTGCGAAGCTTCTGTCCTGGTGGACAGGCTCGTGGGCCTGCTGCCATTTTCCGTCGCGGAACATCAGAATATCAGGATGATCCAACAGGGAAGCACCCTGCAAATAGCCGCGGCCAGCCATATTCGACTGCCCGATCAACAGAAACGCGTTTATCACGAAAAATTCCCCTTTCCAATACAAACCTTCAAAAACTCTCCGTCCTAATTCGAGATACGTCCCCATTCTAACATAAACGAAAAAATTTTTCAATCGAGCGCCGCAGCAAAACAAAAAAATATTTTCTTGAAAAAACACTTGCTTTCCCGACCTCAATCGACTAAAATCTACTATGGATTTTTGGGCTGTGTTTCTGCTTGAAGCAAAGCCCGAGCCTGACAGGAAAAGAGGGTTTTATTCATGTCCAAGACCAATAATCTCGGCACGGATCCGATCGGGCGGCTCGTGCTCCGCCTGGCGATCCCTTCCATGCTCGCCCAGTTCGTCAACGTTCTGTATGGAATCGTCGACCGGATGTATATCGGAAACATCCCGGAAATCGGCGATCTCGCCCTTGCGGGAGTCGGCGTCTGCGGGCCTATCGTGACGCTCGTCTCGTCGTTCTCGTTTCTCATCGGGATCGGCGGCGCGCCTCTGATCGCCATGCGTCTCGGGGAGGGCAACAAGAAAAATGCGGAGGAAATCCTGGCAAACTGCTTTCTGCTGCTTACGGTGATGGCCGTGACGCTGTCGGTCATTTTCCTTTCGCTCAAACAGCCGATCCTTATGACCTTCGGCGCAAGCGGGGACTCTTTCCCGTATGCTGACGAATATATCACAGTCTACCTGATCGGCGCCATTTTCGCGATCCTCTCTGTGGGGCTCAACCAGTTCATCACCTGCCAGGGATTTTCGACCGTGGCTATGTTCTCCGTGCTGATCGGTGCGGTACTGAATATTGTACTGGACCCTGTGTTCATCTTCCTGTTTGGTATGGGTGTGCGCGGTGCGGCCCTTGCGACACTGCTGTCCCAAATGGTAAGCTTTCTGTTTGTTTTCGCATTTCTGCGCGGGAAGCGCACCCATATCCGCATCACCTTTCAGGGGTATTCCTGGAAGATTATGCGCCGTGTGCTTCTATTTGGCTTCTCCCCGTTCATCATCAACGCGAGCGACAGCGTAATCATTATCGTGCTCAATACAGTGCTCCAGCGGTACGGCGGTCCGCAGATGGGCGATCATTACATCACCTGCGCCACCATCGTACTGAGCTGCTTCCAGCTGATCACCATGCCGCTCGCCGGGATTACCGGCGGCACACAGCCGATTTTAAGCTTCAATTACGGCGCGAAAAATACCGCCCGCATCCGAGAGGCGTTCAAAAAAATCCTGATGCTCTGCGTGGCTTTCGTCTCGGTGATGCTGCTCATCAGCCAGCTTGTGCCGCAGCTTTTTGTGGGGATCTTCTCGCAGGATCCGGACGTGATGGAGCTTTCCGTCTGGGGGATCCGCGTATTTACGCTGGCGGTTATCCCGATGGCGTTCCAGTATGAGCTGGTGGACGGACTTACCGCGCTCGGGATTGCGAAGGTTGCTATCACGCTTTCGCTCAACCGCAAAATCATGTTTATGCTTTTTACTGTTGTTCTGCCTATTTTTCTGGGAGCCACCGGGGCGTTTTACGCGGAACCGCTCGCCGATGCAATCTGCGGCGTTGTTACGACGGTGGTGTTCCTTTTGCTGATTGGCCGTCTGCTCCGTGCCCGGGATGCCATGCCGGATGGACAGGCGTTGTATAGCTGACGCCACACAAAGCCAAAGGTGAGCAAAACATAAAAGTTTTGCTCAAGCTTTTTCAAAAGCTTGCGACGGGGTGTGGGGGCGAGAAGCCCCCACGAAACAGGAACGCGAAGCGTTCCCCAAAACAGGTGAGCAAACAGTGGAGGCAAACCATCCGGTGGATGGTTTGCCGGAACGAATTTGCGATCCCCCAAGCGGCAAGCACACGGGAGCAGAGAGCCTTTCCCCCGATAAACAGCTCAGCCGGAACGATCCACCAGGAACCGTTCCGGCTGAGTTTTTCTGTTGCCTGATTTGGCTGGACATCTAATCAGATATTCCCTAAACGATCTCCTGCTCCTTCTTGATCTTGAACATCCTGCGCAGGACGAATCCCAGAAAACGCGGGCTTCTGACAACGACTACCTTCATGTACCGGATACCTCCTTATGTCTCTCAAAGCAGGGAAATCCCCAGCAGGATCATGATAACCGAAACAAGGAACATGACGAACCCGATGGGACAAAAACTGGAGAGCACCAGGCCCAGCCCGAACGCAACGGCATATTGCGCTTTGAAACAGCGCGGCAAACGCATTTTCCTCACCAGCCTGCGGTAAAAACGGGCAGCGCCCGGGAGTTCCCCAAAAGACGGACGCCTTTGGGCTGTCTCCTGTTACCAGTATATACGGCGTCCGGCTCTCTGGTGACAAAAATTTTTCGGACGGCTGAAAAAGTCTATCTGCCTTGTCTCCGGGGAAAACCAGCTTGGGCTGACGGAAAACCCTTTTGCAGGGAGATCTTTTTTATTTTTCGGCAGTGACAGCCGATTCAGCTTCGGAGAGGAGCCCAGCTGCGCAGAGGGGAACGGCGTTTGAGTTTCCATTCCGCTTGGGGGTCCGCAAAAGCGTTCAGGGGAACCATCCGGTGGATGGTTCCCCTTCTCTGTTTGCTCATCTTTTCGGGGGAACGCTTCGCGTTCCTGTTCCTGTGGGGGCTACGCGCCCCCACCCCCCGCGCCACCTTTTGAAAAAGGTGGACGAAAACTTTAATTTTTGCGGGCCTCTATTAGAAAAACGGGATTCTGCGCCGCCATCATATGAAACCGCCCCGCCTGCCTTGTCCTCGCTGCGGAGATCTGCGTCGCTTCAAACTCCAATCCGCACTCCGTCAGAAGCTGCGACGATTGTGCGATCGTCTCCATCGTCACGGCAGAAATAACGATCCGCGCCGATGGATTTTTCTCAAGCACAATGTCCAGAATCTCCGCAAGGCCGCCCTTCGTCCCGCCGATGAATACTGCATCGGGCGCGGGAAGATCCGCCAGAGCGTCCGGGGCTTTCCCGTGAACCGGCGTCACGTTCCACGCGCCGAACCGTTCCCGATTCCGCCGGATCAGATCGATCCCCTCCTGCTCACATTCCACCGCAAAGACACGTCCCGACGGCGTCGAGAGCGCAAGCTCCACCGAAATACTCCCCGTCCCGGCTCCCACGTCCCAGAGAACGGCTCCCGGGGACGGCGCAGCCATCGAAACGGCGCAGGCACGCACCTCCCGTTTCGTCATCGGCACGGATCCGCGGATAAATTCCTCGTCGCGGATCCCCTGACACGGGCCGTTCCACGGCTTGGGCGCGGCCTCCACCCACAGCACGCTCAGCGGCGCGAACTCCCTTTGCAAAAATTCCGCCGCGGTTCCATGTATAATTTTTTCCGTCTCATAGGAGAGGTTCTCCCCCACAACGGCCCGGAGGGAGCCAAGCCCCGCCCGCACAAGCTTGTCGCAGAGGGATGCCGGGCCGAGTGTCCCGCCTGTGAGAAACAGAGCGGGCGCGCCTGTATTGACCGCCGCGACGGCATCGCATTCCACACCGTGCGCCGATACGAGCTTCCAGCCCTGCCACGGCTCCGCCATCCGCGCGGCCATCGCCTGCACGCTCGAAATCCCCGGCAGGATCCGGTACGCAATCCCCTGTTCCTCGAGCAGCGGCGCGAGACTGCGCGCCCCGGAATAAAATCCGCTGTCGCCGCTGTACAGGACGCAGCAGCGCCGTCCCCGGTTTTCCAGAAGCGCGGTCAGGATCTCGCCCGGCTTTGTCGCCGCGAATTTTTCCGCCTGTCCGTCCGGCAGTCCCGACAGGATCCGGCGCGCTCCGATCCAGATCTCCGCGCCGCTGATTGAATCGCGCACCTCCGCCGTCATGGTATCCGGCGTGCCGCAGCCGATCCCCGCCAGAATGACGCAGTCCTGCATCAGCCATCCTCCTTTTCCGCGTTCTTCTTTTCGTATCCGCGCGGCGTCACCATGCGTCCGGCTATTTTCTGTGTCGCGGACGCTCCGACAAACACCGTGGTAAACATATCCGACGTTTCCCCCGAAAGCTCCGCGAGTGTGAGCAGCTTCGATTCCTGCCCCTCGCGGCCGATGTTCCGCACCCAGCCGCACACCGTTTCCGGACTTTTCGTCTCCAATAAAATCTCACACGCGCGTTTGAGATGGCCGGCGCGCTTTTTCGATCCGGGATTGTAGATGCAGATCGAAAAATCGCCCTCGGCGGCACAGCGCAGGCGCTTTTCAATCGCCTCCCAGGGCGTGAGCAGATCCGACAGCGAGATCACGCAGAAATCATTCATCAGCGGCGCGCCGAGTACCGCCGCGCCGGAGAGCGCCGCCGTCACGCCGGGAATCACAGCCGTCTCCACTTCCGGGTATTCCTCCGCCATTTGCAGCAGGGGACCGGCCATTCCATAGACGCCCGCGTCGCCGCTGCAGACCATCGCCACCGTGCGGCCCGCCGACGCCGTTTCCAGCGCCCACCGGCACCGCTCCAGCTCCCTCGTCATGGGGGTGGAATACGTCTCCTTTCCCGGATACAGCGGCGCGAGCAGATCGAGGTACACGGTGTATCCGCACAGAACCTCCGCGGCGTCCAACGCCCGGCGCGCCTCGCCTGTCAGCCCCTCCGGGCCGCCCGGGCCGATTCCCACTATAAAAAGCTGCTTCATGGTTGCCATCTCCAATCCGGCGAAAACGGCCGCGCCGCCAACGCCATTGTGATACCGTTTTTCGCCCATTTTTTCCTGACAAGCGGCCCGCCGGACGCCAGCACCGCACTGCGCTCGCAGACATTATCGACGCCTGTGACGCTCTGCACGAACCCGGATCCCGTAAACCCATCCCCCGCTTTTTTCAGCTCGTCCGCCGTATAAAATGCGAGGGGCCAGCCGTGCCTTGCGCAAAATTCCAAAAGACCCGGCTCGTCCCGCTTTAGATCGATGCTCGCGGCCCGCACTATCGCCTGCTCCCACAGTCCGGCCTCCTGCAAAAATTCTGTCAGGGCCTGCTCAAACGCTTCGGGCGGCGTGCCCCTTCGGCAGCCGATTCCCATCGCTGCAATCCTTGGGACGAGCACAAGCGCGTCCGTCTCTCCTTTTTCCAGCGTGACGCGGACGTCCGGAAGTCCGTCCCGGCAGAGCTCCACACCCGCTGGAATTGTCCCGCGGATCGGCCAATCCGAACGGACGGATACCGTCCCGCCCGCCAGAAGCTTTCCGGACACCGCCTTGATTTTTTCTGGGTTCGTCACTGCGCATCCCTGCCGCTTCGCCCATTCATCCACCGCAAACACGCCGTTTGCGTCTGTGGCCGTCGTGATCACGGGCTGTGCGCCGCAGATCCCTGCGATTTCCCGCGCCAGATCGTTCGCTCCGCCCAGATGACCGGACAGGATCGGGATCGCGAACTGTCCGCATTCGTCGATCACCACCACGGCCGGATCCTCGGCCTTGCTTTTGACATACGGCGCGATTGCCCGCACGGCGATCCCTGCGGCACCCACGAACACAAGAGCGTCCGCTCCTGCGAAATTCTCCGCCGTCCATTGGCGGATCGGGATTCCGTCCGCCCGGATCTCGCCGCCGAGCGCGTCCCGCAGTGTTTCCGCCAATCGTCTGCCCTGCGCCGTGAACGCCGCGTACCGGATCTTCACTGCGTCGCCTCCCGGAATTCCGTCGTAAAAGCGGGATCGTACAGCTTGCTGCGCTCATACGCCGCACCGAGGAAATCCCCCACCAGCACAAGCGCCGTCTTTCGGATCCCCTCCCGCGCGCCGGATTCCGCCAGGGTCCCCACCGTACAGCGCACCACCTTTTCCTCCGGCCACGTGGCTTTATAGACGATGGCCGCGGGCGTGTTCTCCGTATACGCGCCTTTCAGCAGTTCGGCCTGAAGCTTATCCAGCATCCCGGCGGACAGGAACAGCACCATCGACGCGCCGTGCCGGGCCATCTCCGCGACGCTCTCCGCCTCCGGAACGGGCGTGCGCCCCGCCACGCGTGTAATGATGACGCTCTGGCTCACCCCCGGCAGGGTATATTCCGCGCGCAGAGATGCCGCCGCGCCGCAGAAGCTGGACACCCCCGGCGTATCGTCATACGGGATCCCCAGACAGTCGAGCGCGTCCATCTGCTCGCGGATCGCGCCGTACACACTCGGATCGCCCGTATGCAGGCGCACACTTTCCAGACCGCCGCGCTCCGCGTCCTCCAGCACCGCGATTACCTGCTCAAGCGTCATTTCCGCGCTGTTGTACACGCGGCAGCCCTCTTTCGCATACGCCAGCAGCGCGGGGTTGACAAGGCTCCCTGCGTAAATAATGACGTCCGCCCGTTTCAGCAGCTCCGCCCCTCGCAGGGTGATCAGATCCGGCGCGCCGGGGCCTGCCCCTACAAAATGCACCATTCCCGTCACCCCTTCACAATCACTGTCAGGAAATATCCCGGATCCTCGGGCAGCTGAGCCAGATCCCGGTACACCTGTTCCCCCGGCAGGCCGCAGTTGAGCACCGCCGACGATTTTTCCAGCCGGCCGTCCGCTTTGAGGGCATCCACCACCTGTGGGAGACGTTTCCCCGACTTCATCAGCACCTTTGTCCCGGTGAGCGCGAGCTCCTCCTCCACGGCGCAGCCGCCCGCGGGCAGGATGTGCAGCGGCTGGTTCATCTCCGTAAGGCTGATCCCAAGCCTTGCCGCGGCTGCGCAGAAGCTCGGCACGCCGGGGATCATCTCCGTCTCAAAGCCCTGTTCCTGTATCAATCCCATCAGATACCCGTATGTTGCGTAGATCGACACGTCGCCGAGGTTGAGCATCGCCACGTCGCGGCCCTCCCGCAGATGCGGCACGATCGCTTCCACCGCCGCCTCATGCGCCGCGCGCTGTTTCTCCCTGTCCCGGCTCATCGCGAACGGGAGCGTCACGATCGTCTTTCCGGACAGGTCCGCCGCCTGCCGTGCGATTTCCAGCGCGAGCGTCCGCTCTCCGCCGGTCTGCGGCGCGGCGATCACCGGGCAGGACTCCAGAATCCGCACCGCCTTGCGCGTGATCAGCTCCGGATCTCCGGGGCCAATCCCCACGCCGTAAAAAATCCCCTGCTTCATTTCCATTCCTCCATCAGCCGCGCCGCCGTCTCCGTGCGGCCCAGCAATCCATATTCATTGGAAAAAATAACGGCCCCAACGCGGAGGCTCCCCGCCGCGCGGCGCTCCAAATGATATCCCACTGCCGCGAGGATCCTCTCCATCACGGCATCGCGCAGGCCAGCCTGTTCCAAAATTTCAAGGCACGCGTCCGTTGTGGGCGCAGCCATCAGCGCGCGGCACGTCTCCGTATCCGCGCCGCAGACGGCAGCATGGGCGCAGAAAATTTCCGCGCGGCAGTCCGCCCAGCGGGAATGGGTATTCATGATCCCGCCGGCCAGCTTGACCAGTTTTCCGATATGCCCCACCAGCAGTACGCGCCGGAAGCCCTCGGCCGCCGCGCCGTCGAGCGCGTCGCCAATGAAATTCGAGCACTTCACCACCGGGATCTCCCGTGAAAACCGATATCCCTGTTCCCGCAGGAAATCCAGGCCATAATTGCCCGGCGTCAGAATCAGATCCTCCGCCCCGGTGGCCGCGGCCTGGTGTTCCTCGAGCAGGATGGTATCGATCAGCGCCTGCACGCTCATTGGCTCGACGATCCCGCTCGTCCCCAAAATGGAGATTCCGCCCTCGATTCCAAGCTGCGGATTGAACGTTTTTTGCGCGATTTCCCTGCCGCCCGGCGCGGAAATCACAACGGATAATCCGCCCGCGTACCCTGTTTCCCGGCACACAGCTTCCGCCTGCTCGCGGATCATCCGGCGCGGGACGCGGTTGATCGCCGCCGCACCCACCGGCTGATCCAACCCTTTTTTCGTCACGCGGCCAATCCCCTCGCCGCCGTCAATCATGACGCCCGGCAGATCCGTCCGGCTTACAGACGCAAAAATCAGCAGGCCGTCCGTCGCATCGGCGTCGTCGCCCGCATCCTTGCGCACGGCGCAGACGGCCGTTCCGCTGCGGATGGACGCCTCGCAGACGGGCACTTCCACCCGCCAGCCCTTGGGCGTGACGAGCGTCACCGTTTCCGGCGCGCGGCCCGTCAGCAGAAGCCTTGCTGCCCCTGCCGCTGCCAGCGCCGCGCACGTCCCTGTTGTATAGCCGCACCGGAGCTTTTTCCCGCCGCTGCTGACATAATATTCTAACGGCATTCCGCTATTCCTCCGCATCCAGCAATGCTTTCAGATGGCGCGCATACATCCGGCGGATTTCCGGCACGGATCCAAGTCCTCTCTGGACGCACGACACCCGGCACCCCTCCGATTCCAGCAGCGATTTCAGGCTGTCCGGATCGTCCCCTGCCATATCGTGCAGGGCATGATCCCCGGCGACCAGCATCAGCGGGACGAGCGTCACCGGCACATCTTTCAGGAACCGGCAGACGCTCTCAAAATCAGGCCAGCCCTCCACGGTCGTCAGGAAGCAGTCCTTTCGGCCGCGGCGGTGCAGGGCCGTTTCCAGCGCGGGATAGGCCAAATCGGCGAAATGGCCCGTCCCGTGGCCCATAAATACGAACCGTTTTTCGTCCTCCGCGGGATAACAGCCATCGAGGATTGCAGCTGTTTCCAGAATATCCGCCGTACAGGAGAACAGCGGCGCGCCCAGCTGGATCCGCTCAAATTGAGGTCGGAACTTCTCCACCGTTTTTCTTATTTTATCGTACTCATACCCATACAGAATGTGGGTAGGCTGGACGGCGGCGTCCGTGATCCCGTCCCTCTGCATCTGTTCCAGCGCGTCCTCCAGCGAGGGGATTGTCTCCCCGCGATCCGCGAGGATCCTACGGATCCTCGGACTGGTAAACGCCCGGTAAAAAGGCAGCTGCGGACGCAGTGCCCGCAGCTCCGTCTCAACTGCTTCTATATCGTCTCTGGCTCTCGGGACAGCTGTCCCGAAGCTGACAACCAGTATCGCCTGCTTCATAAAAACCTCCTTATTTTGCGAGACAGGTTTTCCTGTCTCGCCCAGCGCGCCTGCGGCGCAAGGCTAAGCCTTGACGTAAATCGCGCGCCTGCGGCGGGCAAATCGCGTCGCGCGTCGTAACCTCCGCTGATGCTCCAATAACCTCGACTACTCTGTCGCGGTGGCAGGCTGGGATAGAATGTGGTATGCCCACAGTCAGGCTGCAACGCGGGTATACCGCCCAATCGCGCTCCCTGCCGGGCGGCCCAGAGGGAGCGGGCGCGTTCTGCCTGCCGCAGGCGCGGACTTGAAAATGCCGCTGAAATGTGTTATTCTGAAACCCGGATTTTCACCCATATCACAGCAAAGGATGCGTATTGAAATGAAAAAAAATTACCGCGTCGGGCTGATCGGCTGCGGCGTGATGGCGGAGGTTCACGCCTCGCACATCCACTGCCTTGATTCTGTCACCGTCGCCTACGCCTGCGATTCCCATTTGGAAAAAGCTGCCGCTTTCCAGAAAAAATATCACATCGAGCAAATCACAGCCGACTATCTCGACATCCTCCGCGATCCCACTGTGGACATCGTGATCATTGCAACGCCGCCGTCCACGCATCTCTCCATCTTCCAGGACTGCCTGCGCTACGGCAAGCATGTCCTCTGCGAGAAGCCCATCACCAACACGCTCGCCGACGCAGAAGCATTTGTCCGTGCCGCGAAGGAGCATCCGGAATGCAAGGTGCTGATTGGGAACATCCTCCGGCACAACAAGAGCTATCAGAAAATGGCCGAGATCATCCACAGCGGCGCGCTGGGCAAGCCGCTTGTATTCCGCATGGCACAGAACCATCACACCATGAACTGGCCCCTCTACCTCGCCAATCTTTCCGACAGCGCCCCGCTGGTGAACTGCGGGATCCACTATGTAGACGTGATGGAATGGTTCTCCGGCGAAAAAGCCGTGCAGGTTCAGGCAATGGGCTGCCGCACGGAGGACGACGTGCCGCAGGATACCTACAATTACGGGATCATGACCATCCGCTTCGACGGCGGCAGCATGGGGTATTATGAGGCCGGCTGGGCCAACACGTGCAGCTCCGACAATACCAAGGAAATTATCGGTCCCAAGGGACGCCTCAAGCTGATCTACCAGAAGGATCGCCTTTACAACGCGGAGGAGGGTGACCTGATAGAGTGGTACAAGTATCCCGAAAAGGAATACGTCACCATCAATTCCCCTTGCGACCGCAAGCCAGCCGACGATCAGTTCCTGTACCTGATCCGCATGATCGAAACCGGCTGTGATCCCGTTCCGACGCTCGATCATGTCCTTTCGTGCATGAAAACCTGCTTCGAGGCCGACCGGCAGGCCAAGCAAGGCTAAGCCTTATGCGCTGGGCCGGGATGTGGTATGTCCACAGTCAGGCCGCAGCGCGGGCGTCCCAGCCCAATCACGCTCCCGGCCGGGCGACCAGAGGGAGCGGATGCGTTTTGCTCACCACTGGCGCGCGCCGCGCGTTGTAACCTTCGCGGAAACGCCAATAGGATCGGGCACTCTGTCGCGGCGGCGTACTCGCAGACTTCCCCCGGCGATCCTCCGCCAAGGGGGAGTTTGAGGGGGAACGACGTTCCCCCTCAACTCACGCGCGACCCGCGCGGAACATCCGCTCAGCCCAAAAATAAAACTCACCAAAACTTCATTTCCAACGTACGTTGGAAATGGGATGGGTCCGGGGGCTTGCCCCCGGCGCGGGGTCCAGGGGCCGCGGAGGCCCCTGGCGCGTGGGTCAGGCGTAGGCCAGGTTTTCCTCTGTCCAGGCCGCAATAACGGGGAGGAAAGCGGCCGCTTCTTTTTTGGCTCCGGCCAGGTCGTGTTCCAGATAATTTCCGCATTCTGCCGCTGTCGTGCCGGGGACTTCCCCCTCGTATGCGGCGATTTTTTCAAAAATCTCCCGTATCAGCGCGATCGCGTCTGCATGAGGCACGTCTCTGAGCAGGAAATAAAAGCCTGTGCGGCAGCCCATCGGCCCAAAGTAGATGACCTGATCCTTCCACTGCGAATTGCGCGCGAACGTCGCGAACAGGTGCTCAATCGTGTGCATCGCCGCATTTTCCAGAAACGGCGGACGGTTCGGTGTGCGCATCCGGATATCATACGTCACGATGTCCCCATCGATCCTTGAGAGATAAATTCCCGGCGTCAGCTTGTTATGATCCACGCAGAAGCTTGCTATTCTTTCCATATCTTTTGTCCCTTTCTGTGTCAAAACGGAATATCCTGTGTGATTTCCAGCGGGCTTTTTCCCGAAAAGTAATCCTCTATCATTTTCATGGCGCCATCTGCCGCTGCGTCGAACAGTTCAAAAAAGCTTTCCTCGTGCAGCTCGCCGTCCTTTTCCCAAGTATTGTGCATGGCGTTGGCGTAATCCCATTTGCCATCCTCTGCGGGACGGAGCAGGCACGAAAGAATATGCGGTTTTTTTGCAATATCTTCCATGCCGCGCACGAAACGCCGCTTGAGGGTTGTCCTGTCGTTGAGATGCCCCAGCGCACGGCGGGCATCCTCCGTGGCTTGAAACACCTGCGGTCTGCCCACTGAGACGCCGAACATCTGCCCCAGCAGAAAATCGTACATACTGGCGACCATGTTCTGCACGCCGCTGTTCGCCGGCAGGGCTGTGCGCAGATCAAAATCGATCGGGAGATCGTTGCGCTCATACCGGAGCATGATAACGTCAAGCGTGGCTTCGATCTCGTTATGGAACACTGTGAGACTTTGTTCCGGATGCAGCTTCAGAAGCTTTCTTTCTGAATCGTGGATAAACGGGTGCGCCGTTCTGTCCAAGCTGTAATGGCAGAAAAAGCCGCACATATACGACTGTGCCAGACCGCCCCCGCCGGACGCATATTCCCGCAGTGCCGCTATTATTTCTGACGGCTTTGCCTTGTGGAGACGTCCGCCGTATTCGCTCAGGCTCTCTCCCTTCCACCATGGGAGCACACGGTGAAAAAAGAAAAAGTCCGGCCCCTGCGCGCCCCAGAAAAAGGCGTCGCCGTCCAGATTCTGCTGGAGTCCCTTTGCTTTGATTTCCTCCAGAACACGCTGTGCCAGCAAGTGGTGCGTAATGACAGCAGGCATCAAAAACCCCCCTTTTTGTCCGCCGTATCGGGATCTCCGCCCACTGTGGGACGGAGATTTTTCTTTATTCATTACTGGTATTATATAATAAAACTTCTGTAAAATCAAGGCGAGGGATTCGTCTGTCAACTATCAGGCCTGTAGAGCTACAATACATATTGGACAGAGAGGAAAAGAAAGAGCAATAAAAAAGTAGAAGGACAGAGCCATTTAGGGTATAGTTAAGTTGCGACACCAACAAACCCAAAAAGGAGCTCTGTCCCTCATGAGTAAAAGTATAACACAAAACATGCGGTATCGGCAATCCCAGTATGCAGAGAAATATGGCGTAAGCCGTGCGAGCCGGAAATACAACAAAAGCCGGTCATATATCTACTTCTGGAAGGCACGCTGGGATGGAAGTGTGGAATCCCTGGCCTGTCAGTCCAGACGCCCGCA